>JBBRVJ010000006.1:0-44471 GCA_038246975.1 Rhodobacterales bacterium
CCCACCGGCCCGTCCTGCGGGATCGGATAAAATTTGGGCTTGACCCCCTTGAACCAGTATTCCCCTGCCGCATTGGTCCGAAACACGCCGCGCAGGTTGAAATCGGGCTGGATGCCCTTTTGCTGCACGTCGTAAAACCCTTCGTCATTGGCCTGCCAGACGTCGATCTTGGCCCCGGCGACAGGCTGGCCATCAATCCCCAGAATGCGCCCCCTGATCACCATCGGCTCGCCCTTCTGGTCCAGACAGATGTCTGATCCCAAGGGCAATTCCGGCGCATCGGGCAGATGGAACGGCCCGAGGACAGTGCTTTCCGACGCCCCCGAAGGTTTGCGGTTGTTGATCGCATCGACCAGCATCGAGATGCCCATGACGTCCGACAGCAAGATGAACTCCTGCCGCCAATCGGTGCAGGTGTGCCCGGTCGCGGTCAGGAACTGAATGGCGCTGAACCATTCCTCCTGCGTCGGCTCGATCTCCTTGACGGCCGCATGCAAATGCCGGATCAGCGGGGCCAGTGCCTCGGCCAGACGGGCATCGCGGGCCTTGGCATTGCGGCCGATCACGACGTCGGCCGAGGTTTCTTCGGTGAAATAGCCCTGTTCGGTGGATGACATGGTGCCCTCAGATTGCCAGAATGGACGTCAAAACCCGGCGCAATCCGGCGACGGGGTCAGCGGCAAGTGTGTCGGCGCGCCAGCAGACATGCTGATCGGGCCGCACCAGAACGACGCCGGAATCGCGGGTTTCGCGCACCCGCGCCCAGTCGCCGGTATGATCCAGGACGGCGCGACGCGGGCCGATGACATGCACGCGGATCGTCAGGCCCAACTCCGCCCCGACAGTCGCCGCCGCTTCGGCCCAACCCTCGCCGCCAATCCCGGTGAACAGCGTGAACGCTCCCTTGCCGCACAGGTCCAGCGTCGAATGTTTGCCCCCCGCCGGATCGAACAGCCAGACATGGGGCACACGTGCACCGGGCCATGTCGTCGGCTGATAGTGCAACTCGGCATCCTGTATGAAGGCCGGTTCAGCCTGCCCGTCCGTCACCACCGCCCCCGACCGATAACGTTGGTTCATCTCGACCCCGTGGCAGTCGAACTCGTACTTCTTGAACTCGATCGCCGCCCGCAACGCCGCCCTTTGCGCCTCGGCCTCGGGGCCTGCGTCACAGCGTTTGTCCATGTTCTGCTGCATTACCACCGGATCGACCGAGTCCGTCAGGCCAAGCGCCTGAAAGATCGGGCCGAACTCGCCGATGGACTGGTTGGCGCGGGCCACGATCTGCCTGGCAATCGGCGCGCGCTCGGCGGTATAACTGTTCAGCAACCCTGCCCCCGCCTGTCCCTTGATCACCAGCGCCAGTTTCCACGCGAGGTTGAAGGCGTCCTGAATCGAGGTGTTCGACCCCAGCCCGTTCGACGGCGGATGCCGGTGCGCCGCGTCGCCCATCACGAATACCCGGTCGGTCTGCATCCGCGTCGCATGCACGTTGTTGACCGTCCAATAGCTGATCCCCGTCAGATCAATCGCAAGGTCGGGGTCGCCGACCAGACTGCGGATGATTTCCTTCGCCTGATCCTCGTTCAATTCGGGGCGGGGCTGGGTGATGTCATAGCCCCAGATGATCAGCCATTCGTTCCATGGCCGGATCATCCGCACCACGCCCATGCCAATGCCCCCTACATTCGACCCCGGCTGCAGCACCCAATACAACACGCTTGGCCGGTGCGCGACATAGCGCGACAGATCCATCTTGCACAGCAGGTTGATCGACCCCGCGACCCCCATCTGCCCTTCCAGCGGAATGCCCGCATGTTCAGCGACCAGCGAGTTGCCGCCATCCGCCCCGATCAGATACTTTGACCGGACCGTAAATTCCACGCCCGTCAGCCGGTCCAGCACGGTCGTCGTCACCCCGTCCGCATCCTGCGCATGACCGACATATTCACATGACATCCGCCCTTGAGTGCCCCGCGAACAGGCGGTCTTGAACAGCAGCGGCTCCATGAAGGTCTGCGGCAGGTCATTCATCCTGGTCGGCGAAGAGATCAGATGTTCGGCCTGCGACCGGGGCGAGGTGCCCCAGCTTTTCATCCGGCCCAGTTCCTCGCCCGCAAGGCTTTCGCAGAACACATTCTCGCCCAGCAATTCCTTGGCGACGGCAAAGAGATAGGCCTCCTCCTCCACCTCGCGCCCCAGATCGCGCAGCACCTCCATGGTGCGCTGATTGGTGATGTGGGCGCGCGGGCTGTTGGCCAGCCAGCGATAGCGATTGATCGCCATGTTCGCGACCCCATAGGACGACAGCAGCGCCGCACTCGCCGACCCGGCAGGCCCGGTGCCCACGATCAGAACGTCCGTAATGATATCAGCCAAGACTATCCCTCCCTCTTGGTCGCATCCAGTTTCCCGCCGGCCAGACGGCGGCGGATCGGGAACACCTGAATGCCGGTGCGATCCGAAAACAACCCCCACAACCCGCGCGGGGCAAACAGCATGATGGCAATGCCGATCAGGCCCAGCACCATCAGATACCAAGAGCCATAATCGGCCAGCAGGTTCTGCAGCACAAAGAACACCAGGACCCCGATGATCGGCCCCTCGATCGTGCCGATCCCGCCGATGACCACGATGAAGATGACATAGGCCGTCCAGTCGGTAACGGCAAAAGCCGCATCGGGGCTGATCCGGCCCTTTTGCAGATAGATCAGCCCGCCGGCGATGCCTGTGCCAAAGGCCGCGACCAGAAACACCACCCATTTCATCGCGCCCGCATCGACGCCGACCGACCGCGCCGCTTCGGCATTGTCGCGCACCGCTGCCAATGCCAAACCCCGCTTGGTACGCAACAGCCAGTAAATCCCGCCGATCGTCGCCACGCACAGCACCAGCGCCAGCCAATAGGCCAGAATATCCCGGGCCGCCGCGGACTTGACGCCGAACAGCGCCTCGATCCCCGCCTGTCCCCACATATCCGACGACGCCTCGCGCGGCAAAGACGTGCCCGTGCCGCCGCCGACCGCCTTCCATTGCGCGACCGACAGGCGCACGACCTCGGCCACGACCCAAGTGCCGATGGCAAAGTAAGCCCCCGCCAGACGAAACGCGAAAAACGCTGTCGGCACCGCGACGATCAGCGCCGCCACCCCCGACAGGATCAAGGCCGCCACCGGGTCCCATCCCCACAGGATCGCAGCCCCGAACATGGCATAGCCGCCAAGGCCCACAAACGCCTGCTGGCCGACCGACACCAGCCCGCCATACCCCGCCAGCAGATTCCAGAACTGCGCCAGCGTCAGCATGGTCAGGATGAAGAACAGGTCCTGAATGACCCCCCGCCCGGCAAAGGCCGGCAGCGCAAGTGCCACTGCCAGCATGATCACCCCGGCCACCGCAGCGATGGTTGACGCTTTGGTGCGGGTTTCCACCCGGTATGTCTGCCCCCTGTCCATCAATCGAACGCCCGTGGAAACAGCCCGCGCGGGCGGAGCAGCAGCACCACCAGAAACGCCACATGCCCGGCGAGGATCTGCCATTCGGGGTTGATCGCCGCCCCCACCGTCTGCGCGACACCGATGATCACGCCCCCCGCCAGCGTGCCCCACAGCGACCCAAGACCCCCGATGATCACCGCCTCGAACGCATAGATCAGCCGCGCAGGCCCGATGGTCGGATCGAAATTCGCCCGCATCCCGAGGTAAAGCGCCGCAATCGTCACCACGACCATCGCGAGCCCGGTCGCCACCGCAAAGATGCCTTGCGGCCTTATCCCCATCAGGCTGGCCGTCACCGGATCGTCCGACGTCGCCCGAAACGCCCGGCCCAGCGACGTGCGATAGAACACCCAATTCAGCGCCATGATGACCGCCACTGCCGAGCCAAACGTCAACAGCGGCATCACCCCCAGCGTCACCACCCCCAGATCGACCGAGGCCGTCTCAAGCGGCCCTGCACCGATCCGCTGACTGTCGGCCGTAAACCCCTCCAGCAGCACATTCTGCACCACGATGGACAGCCCGAAGGTGACCAGCAACGGCGGCAGGATATCGGCCCCCAGCACCCGGTTCAGCACCACCCGCTGCAACGCCCAACCCACGCCGAACATCGCCGGCATCGCAACCGCTGCCGCCAGAAACGGGTTGATCCCCGTCACGCTGACCACCAGCAAGATCAGATAGGCCCCCATAACGATCAGGTCGCCATGCGCAAGATTGACCAGCCGCATGATGCCGAACACAAGGCTCAGTCCCGCGGCGAACAGCGCATAAAGCCCGCCCAGCAGCTCTCCCTGAGCAATCGTGTCAATCCAGTTCATGCGGCTTTCCCGAAATAGGCGTCGTGAATCGCCTCACGGCTCAAATCGCCCGGCGCACCCGACAAGGTCACCCGCCCCTCCATCATGCAGTAAACCCGATCCGCGACCTTCATCGCCTGCCCGATGTCCTGCTCGACCAGCACGACAGACGCCCCCGCCGCCTTGATCTGCGGAAAAGCCGCATAGATGTCGCGGATCACCACCTTTGCCAGCCCCAGCGAAATTTCGTCACACAGCAACACGCGGGGGTTCGACATCAGCGCCCGCCCGATTGCCACCATCTGCTGCTGCCCCCCCGACAGCGCAGTTCCGGGCGACATCCGCCGTTCCCGCAAGATCGGGAACAGGGTATAGACCGTCTCCAGCCTCCAATGCCCTACAGCCCGCCGCCCATAGGCCCCGATCAACAGGTTCTCCTCGACGCTCAAAGACGGGAACAGCTTGCGCCCCTCGGGCACCATCGCAATGCCCAGACCCATGATTTCATCCGCAGGCAGCGCGCCAATCGCGCGGCCGTCAAACATCACCTGATCACCCGCATTGCGCAGCACCCCGGCAATCGAGCGCATCAGCGTCGCCTTGCCCGCCCCGTTGGCCCCGATGATCGCCACCGTCTGGCCCGTCTCCAACGCCATATCCACGCCGAACAGCGCCTGAAAATCGCCGTACCGCGCCGTCAGGCCCTTGGTGCGGAGCAGAGTCATGCCTCGATCCCCAGATAAATCTCGCGCACTTCTCGGCTGGCCATGATCTCGGCAGGCGCGCCCAACCCGATCACCCGCCCGAAATCCAAGACCAACAACCGCTCGACGACCGAGTTCAGCGCATGCAGCACATGCTCGATCCAGATGATCGTGACCCCCTCGCCATGAATCCGCCGGATCGTGGCGACCAGCGCCTGACATTCCCCCTCGGTCAGCCCCCCGGCAATTTCGTCCAGCAACAACAGCTTGGGCTGCGTCGCCATCGCGCGCGCCAGTTCCAGCCGTTTGCGGCCCAGCAAACTAAGCGAGCCCGCCGTCTGATTCGCCCGGTCGATCAACTCGCACCGCTCCAGAATGTCGGCGCACAGCCCTGTTACCGCGCGTTCCGACAGCCCCGATCCGAAACTCGCCGCCACCACCAGATTTTCGAACACCGTCAGGTTGGAAAACGGCTGCGGAATCTGAAAGCTGCGCCCCACCCCCGCCAGACAACGCTGCATCGGGCTAACCCGCGTCACATCGCGCCCGTCGAGTTGTATCACCCCCCGGTCCGGCGTCAGATTGCCGGTGATCAGGTTGAACAACGTCGATTTCCCCGCCCCGTTCGGCCCGATGATGCCCAATGCCTGCCCCTGCGGCACATCAAACGACACATCATCGGTGACCTTAAGGGCCCTGAAACTTTTGGACACAGAGTGCAGGGACAGGATCGTCATGCGGGCTTTCGGGGTTGTGCCCCGCCCTGCGGTCACAGGGCGGGGAAGTAAGATCAGACAATCGCTTCCATCGTGCCCGCCGCGGGAATATCGGCTTGTCCGGTATTGTCCACGATGGTCAGATCGAAGCTGCCGTCCTCCTTGCGTCGCCACTGACCGCCGACCAGCGGCGTTTTCGAGATGTTGGCGGCGGCAAACGGCGGCAAACCCGCCCCGTCAAAGGCCACTCGGCCCACGATGGTGTTCAGGTTGGTCGCCGCGACAGTTTCGGCCACGTCCTCGGGGTTGAACGGGTCCGCCGCGCGTGTGATCACATCCGTGGCCATCTCGAACAGCGAATGGATGAACCCGATCGGCTGCGTCCAGGGCCGCTGCGTCGCCGCCGTGAACCCTGCCGCCAGATCGGCCGAAGACTCGCCGGTCAGCGACGACTTGAACGGATGGTTCGCCGACCACCACACTTCGGACGACAGATTGTGGCCATTCTCGCCCAGCGTTTCGACCGACTGCGGGAACAGGATCGCCTTGGCAACCGTGGCCGCCTTGGGCACGAACCCTTGCTGGCGCGCCTGATTCCAGAAGGTAGTGAAATCGGGCGGGATCACCACTCCGGTCACGATCTCGACATTCGCCGCCTTGAACGCGTTGATCTGCGCCGAGAAATCATCCGTCAGGTTCTGATACCGTCCCGGATCGGTGGTGGTATAACCCGCCGCACTGAACCCCGGAGCGACACCCACATTCGCATCCCCCCACGCGTTGCCATCGGCATCATTGGGGAACAGCCCGCCCACCATCTTGTTGGTGTCCAACTGGTTCCACATGTTGGTGAAAACACCGATCACATCCTCCAGCCCCCAGAAATAATGGAAGGCAAAGTTGAACGGCTTCCAGCTTGCCGGATCGCCCGGATTGCCCTGCTGCCCGATGAAGAACGGCTGCCACGGCGCCATGGTGGAAATCACCGGCATGCCTTCGGCCTCGCAGACCGTGGCCACCGGGTTGGTGGTTTCCGGGGTCGAGGCGACCAGCATCAGGTTGATCTCGTCATCGACGATCAACTCTTGGGCCACCTGTGCGGCACGGTTCGGGTTCGACTGGCTGTCCTTGACGATCACCTCGACCGTCAGCCCCTTTTCCGCCGCAATGCGCGTGAACGCCGCGATGGTAAAGGCGTCGGCCTCGGCGAACCCGGCCAAAGGCCCGGTCTGCGGGCTGACATAGCCGATCTTGACCGCGCGGTTCTGCGCCAGCGCGGGTATCGCAAGCCCCGACGCGCCGACAACCAGGCCCGAGGCGGCGGCAGTTCGTAGCAAACGGCGTCTTGTCATCAACATGGTGGTCTCCTCCCAACAGTTACAGTTTCTTCAGTCCGGGCGTGTTCCCGCCCATGCATCCTGCAATAGCGCCCTTATCAGGGTGCGGTCAAAGGGGCGCGGATTGTCATAGGGGTTGGCGGTCGCGATCAGTGCCGCGCGGTCCAGATCGGTCTCGGTCAGCCCCAGATCGCGCAACGCAAGCGGGGCACCGCAGCCCGCCGCGAAATCCCACAGGCCCCCCCCGACCGACCCGCCAAACACCGCCGCCACCGGGGACAGCAGGTCCGGCACCGCCACGGCGTTGAAGGCGGCAGTATGCGGGATCAGGATCGCATGGGTTTCCGAATGCGGCACCCCGAACGACCCGCCCAGCGTGTGGCACAGCTTGTGGTGCAGCGCCATCGCGGCATAGCCAAGGCCGGTTGAGCAAAGCCACGCCCCATACAGCACCTGCGCCCGCGCCTCGACGTCCAACGGATCGGCCACCACCGCGGGCAACCCAGTGCGGAACGCCCCCATCGCCTGCACCGCCATGGCCGACAGAATGGGGTTGCCGTCCTTGGCATACAAAACCTCGACCCCATGCGCGATGGCGTTCAGCGCCGAAGTCACCGTCAGTGCCACCGGCAGCGTCAGCGTCAGGTCCACATCATAGATCACCACCTCGGGGCGGATGGCCGGGTCGCGCCGGGTGGTCTTTTGCCCGCCAGAGGATTCGCCCAGAATATCCGTCATCTCGGACCCGGCATAGGTCGTGGGCACCACCACCTGATCCGCCCCGGTGCGCACCGCAATCGCCTTGGCCAGCCCGATGGTCGACCCGCCCCCAACCGCCACCACGCAATCCGCGCCAAGGTCGCGGTACGCAGCAACCGCCCGTTCCGACACGTCGACCGGCGTGTGCATCGCAGCCTCGGTGAACATCCCGCACGCAAGATTGCCCAGCGACGCCGCCAACCCGACCGCCTGCCCCGCCTGATGGGGCGTTGCCAGCACCAAGGCGCGCCTGTGGCCCAACCGCACCACCTCGGGTCCGACCTGCGCCAAAGTCCCGCGCCCAAAGATCACGCGGCTGGAAATGCCGGGAAAGGTGAACCCATCAAGCAATGTCATACGCCACCCCGCCAACAGACTGCCGCCCTGCGTTACTGCGATGTCGGGGGCGTTCTCTTTTATGATGATGTTTGACGCTTGGACCTTGTTGGTCCCGCAGGACAGGTGATGTTCTCACGTCTGGGTCCACCTGCACGCCGTCCATGCAGAGCATCCGTTGATCATGGCCGGACGTCAGGGACATGCGCATCCTCATCAACTCGACTTGGCGTCGGGAATCGACTGCGCCAGAACGAAACGGAAATCCGTGGTCCACCCCGCCCGATCGGGCCGGAAATCGGCCAACAGCGCGTCATGCACCGCAAACAGCGGGTCACGGTCGATTGCGGGGTCCTGGCGATCGAATACATGCGTGGTCAGCGTCTGAAACCCCGCCGCATGGATGCGAAAGTGCAGATGCGCGGGCCGCATCGTGCCCAGACCCAGCCTCTCCATCAAGCGTCCCACCGGGCCGTCAGCAGGAATGGCATATCCGGCAGGCTTCACGCTGCGAATGGTCATCCGCCCGCCCGGACCGCTCCGGTAGGTGCCGCGAAGGTTGAATTCAGGCTGCAGGTCGGGTTCCTGATTCTCATACATTCCGCGCGCGTTAGCCTGCCATACCTCGACCGCCGCCCCTTCGATCCCCTGCCCGTTCAGGTCCGCAACCGTCGCGGCAAAAATCAAAGGCTGCCAACACCGTCCAGCGAGATCGTCTCCCCCTCGCCACGAACCGGCGCGCCGGGGCGATAGAATGGCCCGGTCATGGTGTTGGGCGTGGCCCCCTCGGGGCGCGGCGCGTTGTAACATTCGATGGCCGTGGTCAGCCCCAGCACATCGGCCAGCAACACCCACTCCTGCCGCTTGTTATCGCAAGCCTCGCCCACCTCGGTCAGAAATCCGACGACCGCCATCAGATCGGCCCGGCTTGCATTGGTCTGGCAGATCAACCCGCCCAACCCCCGCATCAGCAGCCCCATCGCATCGGCCAGCCTGCGGTCACGCGCATCGGCGGTGCGCAGGGGAAACGCCCGCACGAACGGCAATTCGGCAATGCTGTCGGCCTGACCATCCATCCCGCGCTGCCCCTCCCAAAGCATCTGTGTTGTCAGCCTAATGCCAGAATCCAGCTTGAGGATCATTCTTTTCCTGTCTAACATATCAAGTTGATATGAAGATCGAAGAACGCCACCTCGTCCAACTTGCCGCCGTGGTCGAGGCAGGCGGCGTCACCGAAGGGGCGGCGCTGATCGGCCTGTCGCAACCCGCCGTGTCGCGTACCCTGTCGGGGATCGAGGCGCGGTTAGGGGAGCCTCTGTTCGAACCGGGCCGCCGCCCCCTGATCCCCACCCTGCTCGGCCGCCAACTCGCTGCCCACGGCAAGGTCATCTGGGAAGCGTCGCGCAAAGCCTCTGAAACCGTACAAAGCTTCCGGCGCGGGTCCGTGGGGACGGTGCGGGTCGCAGGTGTCCCGTTTTTCATGGATAGCTACATCAGCCGGATGATCGGCGAGTTTCAGCGACTGGAACCCGACATCCGCATCGACCAGTCCTATGGCAACCTGCCGGAATTGCAGGCGGGGATCAAATCCAACCAGTTGGACCTTGCGATCTGCCCGATCGGTCTGGTCGATGCGGGGTCAGGCTTCGATTTCACCGAGATTCTTCCGGGCCGCAACATCCTTGCCTGCCGCACCGGCCACCCCCTGCTGAAACGCCGCAAGATCGGCGCGCCCGACCTGCTTGATTACCCGTGGATCGCCCCCCTGCCCGGCTCTCCCCTGCTGGCCGACCTGCATTCCATCCTGCTTTCGATCGGGATGAGCGAGGTCGCCATCCGCTATTCCGGCGGCTCGCTGCTGTCGGTCTACAACTATCTGGAGCAGACCGACGCGCTGACCGTTCTGCCGCATTCGGTGGTGTTCGCCTTCCGCAAGACCCGCGATGTCACGGTCCTGCCGGTGGCGATCCCGCAACCCGAAAGGTCGCTGGGCATTTTGCGGCTGGCAGGCGCCCCCCGGCTGCCCGCATCCGACAAATTCTCGCGCCACATCCAGACCCAGTTCAACGACCTGACCCGCCTGATCAAGCGCCACGAATCGGCGGTGGTCTGGGGGGCTGGTCAACCCACGGTCGCCGCGTCTGCCCAACGACAGGGCACCAACCCGTCCGAGCCCGCGCATCACCCCCAAAAGCAGCGGCCGACGTCTCGACAGGTGCGGCGTTCCATGGAATAAAAGCCCCGAATAAACACGACGCGACGGATCATTCCTGCCTCCCGCCGCGGTTCGGCCCAACCTTGTTTGAAGCGGTGCCAAACCCGCTCCGGCGACGACCTTAGAAAGACGAACCATGGCGAAACTCCCGGAACTGGTCATTCACATCGGGGCGGGCAAGACCGGATCGACCTCGATCCAGTTTGCCCTCCGGCGCAGTCCGCAAATCCTGGCCGATCAGCACGCGGCCTACCTTGGTCTGATCCTCGAACAGGTCCCCGGTGCCCTGGCCTATGAGTGGTGTCAGGAAGGCACCCCGGTCAAATTCTTCCGCACCCCGCCCAAGGACCGCGCCCGAGTTGCCGCCGAAATGAAGTCGGTCCTGACGGTGGAATTGCACCGGCTTGCCGCCCTCGGCGTGACCCGCGTGATCTGGAGCAACGAGGCTTTCCTGTCGCGCTCTGACCGCATGCTCGACATTGTCCGTGCGCTGGTTGCCGAAGGTGTGCCGATCCGCCTGATCTGCTACGTGCGCCGACACGACAAATGGGCGCGCAGCGCTTATGTCCAGTTCGGGCTCAAGGGCAAAACCTACGTCGGCCCCCTGCGCGATTTCAGGGAATGGGCCAAGGAGTGGGCTCAGGGCTTCGCTGCGGACATCCAAACCTGGTCCGACGCGTTTCCGGGCAAGCTGGAACTCTACAATTTCGATGCCGTGGGCGATGTGGTTGCGCATTTCTGCACGCTGGCGCAGATCACCGGCATCGACTCGCTTCGGGCCAATGAAACTCCCTCGAACGCCCTGCTGGCGGCCTGGGCGGTCTTTAACGGGGCGCATCCGAAGCCTGTCTTGCCCGAGGCTTTCACCCGCCTTGCCGCTCCGCTGCAGATTCTTGGCCCCAAGGCTGCGGGTGTGCCGCCGCTCGACAAACTGCTGCCCACCGCCGACGATCTGGTGGCCATGCAGGACGTCTTTCGCGAAGATTTCGACAAGATCAATGACGTCTTGATCCGTCAGGGCCAACCGCCGCTTGTATTCGACCGCCCCGACGAAAAACGTCGGGATGTCGCCCCGTGGGAGATCGACCGGATGCTGCTCCAGATGGCGTTTTCTTTGCAGCGTCAGGTGCTGGAGTTGCAGGAAGAACTGCGCCAATTAAAAGAGGGCGGCCCGAAAGCCTGATCGCCTTCCTCCGCGCCTGACCTTACCCTTACCCGGCGGATGCCCCCGCACAAACAACCTCGTCTCTTGATCCGCACCTCACGACCCCCGAATGCAGAACCGATCCGTCGCCGGGCCTTTCCTCAACCAATTTCTGTTTCTCCCTGTTTTCTGTCTCCAAATATCCCACGGGGGGTCCGGGGGACGTGAAGTCCCCCGGCGGCCGCGCCCAATCTCACCCCGCATACGATCTTGACCACGATCAATGGCATCCATGCTCCCTTCGGGCATCAAAGGCCCAATGCCGCCCCTACGCGGCCCCCGCCAACCCCGGAGACTGCCATGACTGCCCTTCCCTGCACCGCGCCCCCAACCCAGACCGACAGCGCCGATCGCCGTCCCCCCCGCCGCCTGCCTGCTCTGCTGCTGCTGGCGCAATTCGCCTGCATATGGGCCGCATTCTTCATCGTGTTGCCCCCTCCCAAATCCAAAAAGCACCTCAAGATGACCCACCTGCCGCTCGGCCTTGTCATCGGCCCCGGCCCCTTGGGCCTTGCCGTCGCCGAAACCCTGTTGCGGCAGGGGAAATCTGTCGGTCTCCCCACAGACTGACCTATGTGCCGGGTTTCGCCCGCGCGCTGGTCCGGCTCGGGGGGCAACCCGCCGCTTGGGGACGGGCGTGGCATGTGCCGTCGCCGCCGCCCTCGAACCCATGTCAGGTGAGATAGTCATAGCGCAGCAGACTCTCGGCCACGAAATAGATATGCCCTGCAATGTCACCCACCCGCAAAAGATGGTCTCCCTTGGCCGTTCTTTGTAGATCACAGGCGTCGGCCAACAGCCGGATGGTCTGATCGGCAGGCACCAGCGGCAACACCGCCTGACCGATCAGGCGGACAAAGGTGGCAAAGGCGGGGTCGGTCATCTGCTTGTCGCATGCCTACCACCACCCATGTCATGCAACCAACCCTGTGCCGCTAGCCGCGCACCCGCGCATGCGTCGGATCATACAACGCGCCCAGATGCAGCCGCGCCGGCACCATCTGCGACGCCACCTCCAGCGCATAGTCGCCCGAGGTCAGGAACCCCTCATCCACCCCCTCGGCCCGGCGCACATAGCCATAACCGACAGGCGTGCCCAAGGTATGACCGAACCCGCCCGACGACAGCCAGCCGACCCGAACCCCGTTCCGCGTGATCGTCTCGCGCCCCAACAGGATCACCGAAGGATCATCGACCGTGAACGCAGCAAACCGCTTTTTCACGCCCGACTGCATTTGCGCAACCACCGCCTCGCGGCCCAGAAACGGCACCTCCGACCTGATCTTGCACGCCCAGGCCAACCCCGCCTCGACCGGCGTGTGGTCCTGCCCGATGTCCGACCCCCAGGCGCGATAGCCCTTTTCCAGCCGAAGCGTTTCTATCGCGCGATATCCTGCGTTGACCAGCCCCAGCTCTGCCCCCGCCGCCATCAGCGCCTCGTACACCGTCACCGCCACATCGACGGGCATGTGCAATTCCCACCCCAACTCGCCGACATAGGTGACCCGCAGCGCCAGAACCGGGCAGCCCGCAACCGAAATGCGCCGCGCCGTGGCAAAGGGGAACCCGCCATTCGACAGATCATCCCCGCAAACCCGCGCCAGAATTTCCCGCGCCTGTGGCCCCATCAGTGACAGCACCGCCGACGCCGACGTCACATCGACCAGTTGACAGGCCGCCCCAACAGGCAGATTTCGCCGGATCCAGTCGAAATCATGCGTCGCAAACCCGGTGCCGGTGACGATGTAATACTCATCCTCGGCAACCCGCACCACCGTCAGATCGGCCTCGATGCCGCCCCTGGCGTTCAACAACTGGGTATAGGTCAGCGTCCCCACCGCCCGGTCCACATTCCCCGCCGCAATCCAGCCCAGCGCCGCCGCCGCATCCGGCCCCTTCAACGTGAACTTGGCGAACGAGGTCTGATCAATCAGCACCGCCGCCTCGCGCGCCGCCCGATGCTCGCGCGCCACCGCGTCGAACCAGCCGGGGCGCTGATAGGAATAGCGGTCCACCGCCACCTCGCCCGCGCCCAGATCGGCAAACCAGTTCGGCCTTTCCCAGCCCAGTTTCTCGCCAAAACACGCCCCTGCTGCGGCCAGATGCGTATACAACGGCGACCGCCGGGTGGGGCGGACCGACTTCATCTCTTCGGACGGCCAGGCGATGGTGTAGTGCTTGCCATAAGCCTCCAACGTCCGCGCCCGCACCCAGTCGGTCGACTGATGCACCCGGCCAAAGCGGCGGATGTCCACCGGCCACAGGTCATAGGGCGCCGCCCCCGTCGCCACCCATTCCGCCAGGGCCATCCCCGCCCCGCCGGCCGAGGCGATGCCGAACGCGTTGAACCCGGCGCCGATGAACAAGTTGGAAAGCTCCGGCGCCTCGCCCAGAATGAAGTTGCCGTCGGGCGTGAAACTTTCGGGCCCATTGATCAACTGCTTGACCCCCGCCGTCGCCAAGGCGGGCACGCGGGCAATCGCATTCTCCATGAACTGCGCGTAGTGGTCATAATCGCTGTTCAGCAGGTCGAAATGGAACTCCGCCGGAATGCCGTCGATCGCCCAGGGTTTGGGGTTCGGCTCGTACCCGCCCCAGACCAGCCCGCCGACGTCCTCCTTCCAGTAGGTCAGCCGGTCCGGGTCGCGCAGCGTCGGCAGGTCCGCCGTCACCCCGTCGATCCGTTCCGTCACCATATATTGATGCTCGACCGACACCAGCGGCACATTGACCCCCACTGTCGCGGCCAGCGTGCGCGTCCATTGCCCCGCGCACAGCACGACCTTTTCGCACTCGATCACCCCGAACGGCGTCTCCACCCCGCGCACCCGGCCCTTGTCCACGATGATCCGGGTCACCTGCGTATCCTCGAAAATCGAAACCCCGGCCATCCGCGCGCCCTTGGCAAGGCTTTGCGTGATGTCGGACGGGTTCGCCTGTCCGTCGGTCGGCAGAAAGGCCGCCCCCACCAGATCGTCGGTGGTCATCAGCGGCCACAAATCCTGCGCCTCGCGCGGGGTCAACAGATGCATTTCCAACCCAAAGGATTTCGCCGTGGTCGCCTGCCGCTTTACCTCGGTCCAGCGTTCGGCATTGCACGCCAGCCGCAAGCCGCCGTTCATTTTCCAACCGGTCTGCAACCCCGTTTCGGCCTCCAGCCGTTTATAAAGGTCAACCGAATAGCCCAGCAGTTGCGTAATGTTGGCACTGGTGCGCAACTGCCCCACCAGCCCCGCCGCATGGAACGTCGTGCCCGAGGTCAGCTTCTTGCGTTCCAGCAGCACCGTGTCGGTCCAGCCGAGTTTGCCCAGATGGTAGGCGACCGAACACCCGATGATGCCGCCGCCGATGATGACGGCCTTGGCCGAAGTAGGAAGATCAGGCATGTAACCCTCAGGATTGCCGGAAGGCATCAAGGCCCGCCCGGTAGGTGGTCAGATTGGCGGTCGTATAAGCCGCAAAGTCGAATTCGAGGGTGGAATGCAATTCCGACACCATGCTCCACAGCGTTTCACGCAATGCCGCCGCCGCCTTCATCGCCCGGTAACGCCGCCACAGCGCCGCGTCGGGCTCTGCCGCGAAATAGCGGGTCAACATCACAGCCTCCTGACGTAAGGACAAGGCATTGTTCGCCGCCAACCCGCCCAGATCGAACAGGGGCGAGTTGAACCCGGCATAGTCCCAGTCGATCAGCCACATCCGGGTGCCGTCATGCAGAAAATTGGCGGGCAGCAGGTCGTTGTGGCCAAAGACCAGATCGACCGGCCCCACCGCCGCCTCGAGCCCCGCCGCATCGGCCAACAGACCGGGCAGCATCGCCAGATACCGGCTGCTGCCATCGGCCAGCGTCGCCGCATAGTCGCGGATGACATGGAACACCCAGAACGTCAGCACCGGCCCGCGCAGATGCACTGGTATACCCCGATGCGCCCGGATGATCAGGTCCAGCGCCTGATCCAGCAGGGCATCCTTTCGCAGATCGGCGGCCGTCATCGTCCGCCCGTCGATGTAGTCGATCACCAGCGCGCCCGGCTCGGCATGCAGAACCGCAGGCGACACCCCGGCCGCATGGGCGGCGCGACTGGCCGCCAATTCGTTGAACCGCAGGATCTGGTGCACCGGTATGTCGTCGCCGATCCGCACCACGGCGCGGCGCGTCATGTCTTGCACCACGAAATTCAGATTGGTGATGCCGCCGCCCAAAGGCGCAATTGTCACATCGCCCCGCCAGATCGGCAGGTGCCGTATCCGCTCCTCTGGGGTCATCCGGTTCGTCTCCTCAGCACCGCCGCGCCACCCTGCCAAAGCCCTCGGGCCTCTCACATCCGCGAAAGGCCAATGCGGGCGGACCCGAGGGGGAATTGGGCCCGCCCGCGAAGGGCGCATGACCGCAAACGGTCGAACCGACGCCCCCCGGACCAGATACGGAAACAAGGCCACTCCTGCTTCCGTACACAGGGTGCGGGCGCAAAACATTTCTGTCAAAGAAAATGTGAGCTTTTGTGCGATCATGTGGGTTTTGCGTTGACTTGAAGACCATAGCTGCAAGACTCCCACAAAACCACACGAAAGCCCAATGCCCCAGTCCGACCCAACCTCGACCTATAGCGCCCAGATCCAGCGCGCCCAGACCCACCGCGAACGGGCCATTCTGGAACGACTCGGGCTGACCGGATCGGCCCGCATCCCCGATCTTGCCACCGCCTTGGGCGTGACCGAAGAAACGATCCGCCGAAACGTCCGCCGGCTTGAAGCTGTAGGCACCGTGACCAAGACCCATGGCGGCGTGCATCTCAAGGATTGGGGGCAAGAGCCGACTTTTGCCCTGCGGTACGTGCAGAACGCCACCGCCAAACGCGCCATCGCGGCGCGGGTCGCAGGCTTGATCCGGGATGGTGCATCGGTGTTTCTGGATGTGGGGTCCACGACCGCCTATGTGGCGCAGGCCCTGCGCCAGCACCGCGATTTGCAAATCGTCACCAACTCGCTGTCGGTCGCCACTGCACTGGCCGGTGTCAACGGCAATCGGCTGTTCATGGCAGGAGGCGAGCTTCGCCGCCACGACGGCGGCGCGTTCGGGGCCGAGGCGCTGGCCTTTGTCCGTCAGTTCCGCCTGTCTCAGGCGGTCATGTCGGCAACCGCCATCGACGCCAAAGGGGGGTTCCTGCTGCAAGACCTGCCCGAGGCAGAATTCGGCCGCGCCGTGCTGGCGCAGGCCGCCGAAGTCATGGTCGCCGCCGACGCGTCCAAATTCTCCCGCACCGCCCCGATCCGCCTTGCGCCGCCACAGGCGATCAACCGCCTTGTCACCGATGCACCCCCCCCTGCCCCGATTGCCACGATGCTGACCGAAGCTGGCGTCACAGTGACGCTGGCCTGACAAGGCAAACCTAGCGCGCGCCCTGCACATTCACCGCCCCGGCAATCGCCGCAGCCAGATCTTGCAACCGCATCGGCTTGGACACGCACCCGGCAAACCCGGCCTTCAGATAATCCGCCACATGATGCGTCATCGCATTCGCCGTGACGGCCAGCGCAGGCGGACAGGGCAAGCCAGCCGCCAGCGCCAGCGCCCGAATGTCGTGCAAGGCCGACAGCCCATCCCGGCGCGGCATCGAGATATCCAGCAACAGGATGTCGAACCGATCCGGCTGCCACATCCCTACCGCCTCGTCGCCATCCTCGACCATCGCGATGTCGATGCCGAGGGTCGCCAGCATCGACCGCAGGATGATCCGGTTGGTCCCGTTATCCTCGGCCACCAAAGCTCGCAACCCGGCCAGAGTCCGTGGCACGACAGCCACCGGCTGCGGGATCGGCTCGACCTCCGGCAACGGCAACTCGATCTGAACCCGCGTGCCGCGACCCTGCGCCGTGTCCAGCCGGATCACCCCGCCCATCATCGTCACCAGCTTGCGCACGATGGGCAGACCCAGACCTGTGCCGCCAAACCGCCGGGTGATCGACCCGTCGGCCTGCACAAAATCGTGAAACACCAATTCGCCTTGTTCTGCCGTCATCCCGATGCCGGTATCCGTCACTTCGATCAGCAAAGGCGCGCCGCACTGTGCCATCATGGTCAGTCGCACCTCGCCGGTTTCGGTGAACTTGACCGCATTGCCGATCAGATTGTGCAACACCTGCAACACCCGTTTCGCGTCGCCCATCCGCGCCCGCGCCGCCCCGACATCGCACAGCACTGACAATTCCACGCCCTTGGACTGCGCCCGCGGCCCGTGCAGCGCCTCGACCCGTCGCGCCAGATCGGCGGGCAGAAACGGCTGCATGTCCAAAGCCATCAGCCCGCTTTCGATCTTGGACAGATCGAGAATATCATTCAGGATTTGCAGCAGATGCCCGCCCGACTGCTGGATCGTCTCGATCATCGCGCGCTGATCTGGCCGGGTCAGCGTTGCCCCAAGAACATCCGCCATGCCGACAACACCGTTCAAAGGTGTGCGAATCTCGTGGCTCATGTTCGCCAGAAACTCTGACTTCGCGCGGTTTCCGGCTTCGGCCCGCTCGATGGCCACGTGCAACGTGGCCTCCGCAGCCACCGCATCCGTGATGTCGGTGATCGAACAAACCACCGTCACATCCACCCCCGGCACCGTCAGCGGGGCCGCGTTGACCGCCATCATCCGCCGCGACCCGTCAGGCCAGTTTAGTCCGATCCGATCCCCCCGCTGCGTCTGCCCGCTGCGGATCGCCATGACCGGAGGCATCTTGTCCAACTCCAGCGGAACAAGATTGCCATCGGTCAACTGCCATTCCGCCGGATCACAGGTCCGACCCAAAAGCTCGGCCAAAGGGCGGCCCAGCACTTTTTCCGCCTCGCGATTGGCAAAGATGATCATGCCGTTCGAATCCAGCGCCAGAATGCCCGAGATCGACGTCTCCATCAACGCGGCCAGAAAATCCCGCTCGCGCGCCAGCGCCTGTTCCAGCGATTTGCGCTGGCTGATGTCGATGTGGACGCCCGAGGTGGTCAGAGGCTCGCCCGCTTCGTCCCAGTCCGTCACCCGCCCGCGCGACAGGATCCAGACCCAATGGCCATCCTTGTGGCGTAGCCGGATTTCATTATCGAACTTCCACGCGCCATCCTGACGGCGCTGCGCCTGATCACGCGACAGGCTGTCCCAGTCGTCGGGATGCAGCATCCCGGTCAGATCGGCTTGCGTCAGCAACAGCAACTCGTCCGGTGTATAGCCCAGCATATCGGCCCAGCGCGCATCAATCCGGTTGTGCCCGCTGCGCTCGTCATGCTGCCAGGTGCCGACCTGCGCCCCTTCCAGAATCTGTTCCAGCCGCTGCTCGACGGTTTTCTGCTCGGTCACATCCAGATGAACGCCGGCCATCACCAGCGCGGCCCCCGTCTCGGACCAGACCTGAACCCGTCCGCGCGACCGGATCCAGATCCAATGCCCCGCCGCATGACGCATCCGGAACATCAGATTGAACATATCGGTCCGGCGCTGCACAACCTCGTCCAGCGTCAGCCGAAATGCCTCGTGGTCCGACGGATGAATCCATCGCCGCCACATCTCGAACGTCAACGGGGCCAAGGCTGCGCGGCTGCGGCCCAGCATGTCAAGCCAGCGGTCATCGACCCGCAGATCGCCCGCCTCGACATCCCATTCCCAGACCCCCGACGGGCTGCTATCCAACAGCGCGATGTGTTCGGGCTGCGGGATCAACCCCCCGGACCGTTCCACCACGACCACCAGAAGCCCGCCATCCGGCGTCCGCGATCCCGTCAGCGTCACCTGCGCGGGCGCCAATGCCGGGTCCCGCAACACGACCGAGACGCCCCCGGCCCCGCCTTCCACCACCCCAAACAGCGCGTCCACCCGGACGCCCGGCTGCAATTGCGCCGCAAGCGCAGGCAGCAACCGCTTCGCAGGCTGATTGTGGTGGGTCAACGTCTGGTTCGCATCAAAGAGCAGAAACCCGAACCCAGCCACGTCCAGCGCGGCCCCGATGGGGTCCGTCTGATCGCCCGGCACAGGCTTGATTAAACGCACGCGCACATTTGACTCCGCAATCAGCAAATCCGGCACTGAACTCAGCTTTCAATGCAGACTTACCCGGACGCAAGCCTCTTGCGATTCTTCCTCAGATTGCAATCTTCTGGCCGCAGAAGTGTTGCGGAAAGAACGCCTCGGCACAGGCCCGAACCGTGGCCCAAGCCTCGTCACGGCCATAGGGCGCGTTCATCGTCATCAGATCGAGCCACACACCCTCGGTCGTCACCCGCAACACCCGCGCCGTCCGCGCAGGGTGCAAAGCATATCCACCCTCGGTAATCAGCCGCCCGCAAATCCCTTCAAGCGTATGGATATATTGCGCGTCGTTCGACCCGCAGCGGTCCTGATACAGTGGCCTGCTTTGCGCCTCGCCCCAGAACGAACACCACGCCGATAACCGCGCCGGGGTGCAGATCGCCGGTTGGAAATCGGCCGTCAGGATCGCCGTCAACTGGCATTCGGGTGCAGGCCCTGCCGCCTCCAGCGCCTGCGTCCAGTTCAGCCGGTATTCCTCTGCCAGATAAATCAGCGTTTCGGTCAGCAGCTTCTCCTTTGTCTCAAAGTGAAAGTTGACCAATCCATGCGACAACCCCGCCGTCCGCGCCACTTCGGTCAGCGTGGTGCGGGCATAGCCACGCTGGCCCAGCGTTTCGATCGTCGCCTCGATCAATTGCAGCCGGCGCGCCTCGCGGCTGGCCTTGCGGGGCGCGGGGTCGGTGCGGGCGGCGTCGGGCGTGTCGGGTACGTCGAGCGTCATGGCGGCTCCTGCGGTTTTGCCATGCTTTATCCCATGCGCGGCGACAGAAAAGCGAAATCTGCGATTCTGATTGACAGTCCAGTCAAAATCCTGCGACCCTGCTGCATCAAAGAGTCGCAGGAACCCGCCATGCCCGATACGCCCCGCCGCGATCTGACCAAATCCAACGCCCAATTCCAACGCGCCGTGCAACGCCTGCCCCTCGGTGTCGCCTCGACCTTCCGCTATTGGGGCGACGATCGGACCATCTACGTCAGCCACGGCAAGGGCGGGCGGACATGGGATATCGACGGCAACTCCTATGTCGATTACCGCCTGGGATACGGCCCCGCGATCCTCGGCTATGCCGATGACCGGGTCGATGCCGCCGCCCTGCGCGGGATGCATGTGGGCGGCGTGTTCGCCCTGTCCACCGAACGCGAACTGATCGTGGCCGACCGTATCGCCAAGATGGTGCCCGCCGCCGAATTGGTCCGCTTCTCGAACTCGGGGACCGAGGCTGTAATGGCCGCCCTGCGCCTCGCCCGCGCCCACACGGGCCGCGACAGCTATCTGCTGGTCGAGGGCGGCTACCACGGGCTGTTCGACGCCGCGATGTGGATGGCGAACCTTGCCGACTGGGACCACACTTCGAACAGCGACCCCGAAATCGTCAGCTATTCCAAAGGTATCCCGCAGGACCTCAAATCCCTCGCCCATCTGGTGCCGATGAACAATCTGCAACGGCTGCACGACGTGTTCAAACGCTACGGCAACACCATGGCCGCGATGCTGATCGAACCGATCCAGGGCAACTGCTGTTCCATCATGGCAACCGTCGAATATGTCCAACTCGCCCGCCAGCTTTGCACCCAATACGGCGTCATGCTGATCATCGACGAGGTGAAATCCGGCTTCCGCGTCGGTCGCGGCGGCATTCAGGGCCTGATGGGCGTGACGCCCGACATCACCACCTTCGCCAAGGCGCTGGCCAATGGCTATCCCATCGCCGTCGTGGCGGGGCGGGAAGAGGTGATGCGCAGCTTCCGCTATGGCGGCGCGGCCCACGGCGGCACCTACACCGCACATTCGGTCAGTCTGGCCGCCGCAGAGGAATGCCTGCGCATTCTGGACGAAACCCCGGCGCTGGACACCATCGCCACCTATGGCGAGGCGTTGAAAACCGGGATCTCGGACATCCTGAACGCGCGCGGGATCGTCCATTCCTACACCGGCCATCCGTCGATGTTCGGCCTGTTCTTCGCCGAAACCCCGCCCGACAACTATCGCGCGTGGAAGACCAGCGACTACAGCTTTTACGACCGCATGGCTTATCACCTGCACGACCTTGGCGTGATCGTCGAACCCGACAGCCGCGAGCCCTGGTTCATCTGCGAGGCGCACGGCACCGAAGCCTCTTGCCTGACCGACACCCTGCAAGCCGTTGAAACCGCTGTCGATCTGACGCTGGAACAGGCAAAGGCCGCCGAATGACCTACGACGCCGTGATCATCGGCGCGGGCCACAACGGACTTGTCACGGGGTCTTACCTCGCCCGCGCGGGCATGAAAGTCTGCGTGGTCGAGAAAAACGACTGGGTCGGCGGCGCGGCCGTCAGCCGCGAGCTTTACCCCGGTTTCACCTATTCCAACTGCTCGTACGTCAGCAGCCTGTTCCGCCCCGAAATCATGCGCGATCTGGAACTGCCCAGGCACGGCCTGCAAATTCTGCCCTACGAAGGCGGTGCGGTGTTCACCGAAGGCGGCGGCTATCTCGGCATGTTCCGCGACCACGACGCCAACCGCCGCGAATTTGCCCGCCATTCGAAACGCGACGCCGAAGCCTATGACCGCTACTCGCGCGACATCCTGCGCCACTGCCGCTTCATCCGCCCGATGCTGATGCGCACCCCGCCGGACCCGTCCAGCTTCCGCCCCCGCGACCTGACGGAACTGGCCTGGCTGGGCCGTCAGGTGATGCAGCTTTCCGAGGCGCAGATTGCCGACATGATCCGCTTCTGGACCATGAGCATTTCCGACTTTCTCGATGAATACTTTGAAAATCCGGTGATCAAGGGCTACCTCGCCGTCTCTGCCATCATCGGTACCGCTTTGGGGCCGATGTCGCCCGGTTCCGCCTATGTTTTGCTGCACCATTACATGGGCGACGTCGACGGCAACGTCGGGGCCTGGGGCTATGCGCGGGGCGGCATGGGGTCGGTGACCCAAGCCCTGATGAAATCCCTGCTCGCCGCCGGGGGCGAGGTCCGCGCGGGCCACGGCGTGGACCGGATTCTGGTCTCGGGTGGTCGCACCACCGGGGTTGCCCTGTCGAATGGCGACGAGGTCAGGGGTAAACGAGTGATCTCCAACATGGACGTCAAACGTACATTCCTGAAACACGTCGAGGAATCCGCCCTGCCGGGTGACTTCGTCAAACGGGTAAAAGCGTTCAAGATCAGAGGCTCCTCGGGCAAGCTGAACATCGCGCTCGACGGCCCCCCGGTCTTTCCCGCCCTGCCCGAAGGTGCGCCGAACCTCAAGGGCGATCTTCATTTCACCGATTCAGTCGAAAAGATGGAACGCGCCTACGACGATTGGAAATCCGGCCAGTTCAGCCGTGATCCGTTTCAGGACGTGATGATTCCGACGATGATCGACCCCACCATGACCCCGCCCGGCAAACACTTCATGTCCTGTTTCGTACAGTATGCCCCGCATAAACTGGGCGGGCAGGACTGGACAGATTCAGACAAAGACGCGTTTGGCCAAACCTGCCTTGATCAGATCGAACGCTACGCTCCGGGATTCAAGAACAAGATCCTGCACGTCGAAGTTCGCACCCCGCGCGAGTTGGAGGCCGAAGTCGGCTTGACGGAAGGCAACATTTTCCAGGGCGAGCTTACCTTCGACCAGCTTCTGTTCAACCGCCCCGTCCCCGGCTACGCGCAATACCGCAGCCCGATCCGCGACCTGTGGATCTGCGGCTCGTCGACCCATCCCGGTGGCGGCGTAATGGGCGCCCCCGGTCGCAACGCCGCCGCCGAAGTGCTGCGCGAGGCGAAACTGCCGCTGGGAATGAGGGATGCCTATGCCGTCCTCTGACGTCCTGATCATCGGCGCGGGCGTCAATGGCCTTGCCTGCGCCGCGAAACTGGCCGGCACGGGCCGCCGCATTACCCTGCTTGACGCCAACCCCACCCCCGGCGGCGGCATGGGGACGACCGAATTCGCCCCCGGCTTCCACGCTCCTGCCTTGGCGCACCTCGTCCCCGGCCTTGACCCGCGCGTAAGCGACGGGATGGATCTTGCCAGACACGGGTTGTCCTGTCACCCGCCGCTTTCCACCAGCGTCCTGTCGCCCGATGCCCCCGCGCTCAGCGTCCTGAACGGCAAAACCACCGGCCCAGATGCCGCAGCCTTCGCCGCACTGCACCGCAAACTGACCGATTTCGCCCGCGTTCTGGCCCCGTTCCGCACCATGACCCCGCCGCGTCTTGCCGGGCAGGCCGGTCAGGAATGGGCCAAACTCGCCCGTCTGGGCATCGGTTTGCGCGCCTTGGGCCGCGCTGATTTCCGTGAGTTTCTGCGGATGATCCTGATCAACATTGCAGATGTCGCCACCGACGAATTGACCGACCCCCGCCTGCAAGCTCTGCTGTCGTTCGACGCGACGTTAGGAAGCTGGCTCGGCCCCCGCTCTCCCAATTCGTTGATCCTGCTGCTGAACCGCCTTTCCATGGGCAGTGCCCCTCTGTTGCCCAAAGGCGGAGTGGCCGCCGTGGCCCAAGCAATGACCAAGGCTGTCGAGGCCGCAGGCGTCACGATCCGGTCCAACGCGCAGGTGACACAAATCCTGATCGAGGCGGATCGTGCGGCGGGCGTGGCCTTGGCCGACGGCACAAACCTGCACGCCGATCTGGTCATCTCGGCCATCAATCCCCGCACGACCTTCCAAACCCTCGTCGGCCCGCGCCATCTGGATGGCGGGTTCTTTGCCCAGACCAGCCACATCCGCAGCCGGGGCGGGGCTGCCAAACTGCACCTCGCCCTGCGCGGCGCCCCCGGCTTCAACGCCGATCTGCGCAGCCGTCTGGTGATTGCCCCCTCGGTCGATGCGGTGGAACGCGCCTTCAACCCGGTGAAATACGGCGACGTTCCGGACCACCCGGTCATGGAAATCCTGATCCCCTCGGCGTTTGAACCCGGCCAGGCCCCCGAAGGCCGGCACACCCTGTCGGCCATCGTGCAATTCGCCCCTCATGCGCCGAAAATCGGTCTGGAGGCGGCCCGCAAACAGATGCTGGAAAACACCCTCACCGTCTTGGAAACCCACGCCCCCGGCCTGCGGGCGCAAATCCTGCATGCGGAACTTCTGATGCCGCAGGATATAGAATCCCGGTTCGGCATGGTCGGCGGCAATTGGCACCACGGCGAACTCGCCGTCGAACAAATGCTGTTTCTGCGACCGCTACGGCAGGCGGCGCAGTATGCCACGCCCTTGCCCGGCCTGTGGCTGGCGGGGGCCGGCAGTCACCCCGGCGGCGGCATCAACGGTGCAGCAGGCTGGAACGCCGCCGAGCGCATCATCAAGGAGCGGGCATGAAAGACCTGACCCATTACAAGACCCCCCTTCTGCCGACGGCTTTTCACGCAAGGACCGAAGCCGCCAACACCCTGCACCGCTGGGGCGCGTGGGCGGGCTATCGGACCGCGCTGTGCTATGGCGACGAGGCTATGGAGTATACCGCGATCCGGAATGCGGCATCGGTGTACGACCTGTGCCCGATGGTAAAGTATCGCATCCAAGGCCCTGATGCGGCAGCCTATTTGAACCGCCTGACCATCCGCAACGCCGCCAGGCTGACCCCCGGAGGCGTCCACTACACAGTCTGGTGCGATGATCAGGGCCGGGTGCTGGATGACGGCACGCTGTTCCGCCACGGGCCCGATCACTACATGCTGTGCAGCCAGGAACGCCACCTGCCGTGGCTGCTGGACTCGGCCCGGGGCTTCGACGTCGCGGTCGCAGAAATCACTCCTGACATCGCCGCCCTGTCGCTGCAAGGCCCATGCAGCGCCACGGTGCTGGGCATTGCCGGGTTCGATGTGTCGACCCTGAAGCCGTTCCGCATGGCGACCCACCCGTTTCAAGGGGCCACCATCACGATTTCCCGCACCGGGTTCACCGGCGACCTTGGCTATGAACTGTGGATGACCCCGGATCAGGCTTTGCCGTTCTGGGACCATTTGTTTGCTGCGGGCACCCCCTATGGCATCCGCCCGATCGGCACCGACGCGCTGAACCTTGCCCGCATCGAGGCGGGGTTCATCATCACCAACATGGATTTCATCCCTGCCGATCAGGCGGTCCGCGAGGATCGCAGTCGCAGCCCGTTCGAATTGGCGCTGGACTGGATGATCGACTGGGACAAGGGCCATTTCACCGGCCGCCGCGCGCTCAAGTCGGAGAGGGACAATGGCAGCAGCAACTGGGCGCTGTTAGCTCTCGATATCCCCGGCAACGTCAGCGCCGAAGGTTCGATTATCTATCACGCGAAAAAGCACGAAGTCGGCCACATCACCGCCGCCGCTTGGTCGCCCTCGACCAAACGCTCCATTGCACTGGCGCAAGTGCAGCGCAAACACATGGCGGGGCGCGATCTGTGGGTTGAAATCTATGCATTGCGCGAGTTGCAATATGTCAAGTTGATGCTGCCGGTCACGGTCTGCGAACGCCCCTTCTTCAACCCAGCCCGCAAGCGCGCGACCCCTCCGGGGGCGTTCTGATGGCGTCGCCCCTGCTGACCCATTGCCCCCCGACCCTGCCGCAAGAGGCCTATCTTGCGCCAGACTGGTTCGCCCGCGAACAGCGCGGCATCTGGGCGCGTGAATGGGTTTACGTGGGCCGTTTCAACGACCTGACCCCGAGCAGCATCACCCGCCACATTGTCGCGGGCGCACAAATCCTGCTGTGCAACGGCGAGGCCCTGACCGCCTATCACAATACTTGCCGCCATCGCGGGGCGGAACTTTGTGCGGCGGACGGCCCCTTGGGCAAGCTGATCACCTGCCCCTATCACGCGTGGTCCTATACCGCGTCAGACGGTCGGCTGGTATCCGTAGCACATGCCAAACCCACCGCCGATTTCCAGCCCGAGGACCACGCACTGCATTCCGTGGCGGTCGCCAGGTGGAACGGATTCGTCTACGTCAACCTGTCCCCCACCCCCGGCCCGCTGACCCCCGACATCGGGCTTGCCGCCTTCGACAATTGGCCGATGGGTAGCCTGCTGACCGGCCACCGCACAAGCCGCGACCTGAACTGCAACTGGAAGGTGTTCTGGGAAAATTACAACGAATGCCTGCACTGCCCCGGCATCCACCCCGAACTCTGCGACATGGTCCCGGTCTATGCCCGCGGCGTGATGTCACCGCGCGAGACCGGGAATTTCCCCGCAGGCCCCGCCCTGAAACAAGGCGCGCAAAGCTGGACGATGACGGGCGACCCTTGCGGCCCGATCTTCCCCGGCCTTACGGCAACCGAACGGAACGCAGGCTACACTTTTGCCACCCTTTACCCCAGCATGTTCATCGTGGCCCATGTCGATTACGTCCGCGCCGTAAGCCTGACCCCGCTTGGCCCCGAGACGACCCGCCTGACTGCCGAATGGCTGTTCAGTGCCGAAACCCTTGCGCAACCGGGCTTCGACCCCGCGCAAACCGCCCGCTTCGCCGGGATCGTCCTGCAACAAGACGGCTGCGCGTGCGAGATGAACCAGCGCGGCATCCGGTCGCCCGCGTACCGCCAAGGTACTCTGATGCCACAGGAATTTGACTTGCACGCCTTTCACCACTGGGTTCTGGAAAGGATCGCCCCATGACCTATCTGCCCATCCCCAACGACTGGGACCGCCGCGGCCTGCCGGGGTGGACCTATCATTCCCAAGCCATTTTCGAATTGGAGAGGGACCATGTTCTGCTGACCCATTGGCAGGTCGCGGGCCATGCCAGTGACGTGGCCAACCCCGGCGACTGGCTGGCGTTTGACCTTCTGGGTGAACGCGCGGTCATCATGCGGGGTCAGGATGGGGTGTTGCGCGCCTTTCACAATCTGTGCCGTCATCGCGGCGCGCGGGTGGTGGACGGAAAGCAGGGGCATTGCAAGGGCGCGTTGGTCTGCCCGTTCCACGGCTGGGTCTACAACCTTGACGGCACCTTGCGCGGTCCGGCGCGGCCTGAATCCTTTGGTAAGATGGACCGCTCCCAATACGGCTTGAAACCTCTGGAACTGGACGTCTGGCAGGGCTTCCTCTTCCTGCGCTTTCACCCTGGCCCGCAGCCCGCCGTGGCGACCCTGATGCAGCCGTTCGAGGCCGATTTCTCCGCCTATCGCTGCGCGCAGGCCTTGCCGGTGCAAACGCCGGATTGGTCGACCACGCTGCCGGTCAACTGGAAATCGGTGCGCGATGTCGATAACGAAGGCTACCACGTCGCCATGGCCCACCCCGGCCTGCAAGAGCTTTATGGCCGCACCTATGTCGACCATCTGCTGGACAACGGCCTGTCCTTTTCGACCGGCAGCTTTGGCGATGCGCCGGGGCGCGGCTGGTCGGTGCGGCATTATGTGAAACTGGCCCCGCCGCAAGACTGGTTGCCCGACCATTTGCGCTCATCGTGGACCTATTTCGGCCTGTTCCCCAACACCGTCTTTGCCTTCACTCCCGAGGCAATCCAGTTCTATCAGGACATCCCCCTGTCGCCCCGCGAAACCCGCCTGACCGGCCGCATGTATCGCCACCCCCACGAATCCCGCTCGACAAGGATCGCCCGCTATCTGGCGATTAGAATCGACCGCGACACCTCTGCCGAAGATCGGCAACTGTCGATCTGGTCCAACGAATCGATGGCCTCCACCGCGTTCGAAGGCTTCCATCTGTCCGACCTCGAATACGGCGTGCGCCGCCACCACGACCTGTTGCGCGCGCAATTGCCGGTGATGCAGCTTGCCGCAGAGCCGCCCGCCGCCGAAATCGCGACGCGTAACGCAGAAATGCGTTGTGCGGCAGGGCTACGGGATTAACCTTTCATAAAACCATCACACAGGGAGAACGCCATGAATCTGACCCGCAGAACCGCTCTGACAGCCCTAGGTGCCACACTCGCCACGCCCTTCGTCCGCCCAAGCTGGGCACAGGCGGGCAGCGTCAACGTCTATAACTGGTCGGACTACATCGGCGAAACCACCGTCGCGGATTTTGAAGCCGAAACCGGCATCAGCGTTGTCTATGACCTGTACGCCTCCTCCGAAGAGATGGAGGCCAAGATGCTGGCCGGATCCACCGGCTATGATGTGGTGATCCAGTCCGGGTTGAAACTGCGCAGCATGGCCGCAGCCGGGGTCTACGCCAAACTGGACCACGCGAGGTTCAAGGGCTACGGCAATCTGGACCCCAACATCCTGAAAATCGTCGAAGGCTTCGATCCGGGCAATGTCTATGGCGTGCCCTATACCTGGGGGTCGGTCGGGTTCACCTTCAACATGACGATGATCAGGGAACGGCTGCCCGACGCCGACCTGTCCAGCCTTGATACGATCTTCAAACCAGAAAACGCCGCCAAGCTGGCTGATTGCGGGCTGTCCATCCTCGACAGCCCGACCGACATCGGCTTCATGGTGCTGGCCTATCTGGGCCTTGACCCGAACACCGCCGGTCCCGCCGAGTACGCCAAAATGGTCGAGGCTTTCGCCCCGATCCGCCAGTACATCGCCACCTTCGATAACGCGAGTTACCTGACCGCGATCCCCAATGGCGAACTTTGCGCGATCAACAGTTGGTCGGGCGACTATGGCGTGGCCAAGGCCCGCGCGGCAGAGGCGGGGATCGACATCGACCTTGCCTATTTCGTCCCCAAAACCGGGGCGCCGGCGTGGTTCGACCTGCTCTGCATGCCCGCCGATGCCCCCAACGCCGACAACGCCTATACCTTCATCGACTATTTGCTGCGCCCAGAGGTGATTGCCGCCTGCACCAATTACACCGGCTACGCCAACGCCAACCTCCCGGCGACGGCGCTGATCGACCCGGCCATCGCCGCCGACCCCGCCGTTTATCCCGATGCCGAAACCCTGTCGCGCATGTTCACCCCCACCCCGCAGACCGAGGAACAGGACCGCGCAATCACCCGCGCCTGGGCCCAGATCAAGGCGGGCTGACGCTTGCCCGACCCGTTCATCCGCATCGAGGGCGTGTCGAAATCCTTCGGCACGTTTCAAGCGGTCAGGGACGTGTCGCTGACCGTGGCACGGGGTGAGATTTTCGCCCTGCTTGGCGGGTCGGGCTGTGGCAAGACCACCCTGCTGCGGATGCTCGCGGGGTTCGAGGACCCGACCGAAGGCCGCATCTTTCTGGACGGGCAGGACATGACCGGCGTTCCGCCTTGGGAACGCCCGGTTCACATGATGTTCCAAAGCTACGCCCTGTTTCCGCACATGACAGTCGAACGCAACGTCGGCTATGGCCTGAAACACGACGCGATGACACGCGCGCAGCGCGCCGACCGGGTCCGCGAAATGCTCGACCTCGTGCAACTGATCCCGTTTGCCCACCGCAAACCTCATCAGATTTCGGGCGGCCAAAGGCAGCGCGTCGCCTTGGCTCGCGCGTTGGCCCGCCAGCCGAAACTGCTGCTGCTGGACGAACCTCTTGCCGCACTCGACAAAAAGCTGCGCGAACAGACCCAGTTCGAATTGATGAGCATTCAGGAACGCACAGGTGTGACCTTCATCGTCGTGACCCATGATCAGGAAGAGGCGATGACCCTCGCCGACCGGATCGCGGTGATGGACAAAGGCCAGGTCAAACAGATCGGCCCCCCGACCGAGGTGTACGAATACCCCAACAGCCGCTTTGTGGCGGGCTTCATCGGGTCGATCACCACCTTCGACGCCGTGGTGCAATCGGTCAGCGCCGACACAGCGCAAGTCGACGTGCCCGCCCTTGGCGGCCGGATCGCCGCCCGCGCCATGCCGGGCCTGACTGCAGGCCAGCCCGTAACGCTGGCCCTGCGGCCCGAGAAACTGGCAATTTCCCGCCACCGACCCGAAGGGGCCAACGTCATCGCGGGGGTGGTCAAGGACCTCGCCTATTTCGGCAAGGACAGCCTGTACCGCGTGACGCTGCCCTCGGGCCAACTGGTCGCCGTCCATGCGGTGAACGCACGGCGCGCGGGGGATGCAGACCGCGTGGCGGATTGGGAGGATGCGGTGTGGCTGTCGTTCGACCCCACCTCCGCGATCCTGCTGGTGGACTGAAGAATGCCTTTTGCAAGGATGTTTGCACCAAGATGAAAGCCCGCAGCACCAGCCATGACGGCCGCTTTGCCCGCTGGTTCAACCGCACCGGATGGGCGCAACTGGTGATCGGATTGCCTTACATCTGGCTGGTGCTGCTGTTTCTGATCCCGTTTCTGATCGTGCTGGCCATGTCGGTGGCGACCCGCACACCCACAGCGCCCCCGTTCGGTTATGGCGGCGAAAATCCGGTGATAAACCTGACCGGCTATGCCCGCCTCTTCACCGACGACCTCTACATCCGCGCCTTCACCACCTCGGTCACCAACGCCGCCGGGGCCACGGTGCTGTGCCTGCTGCTGGGCTTTCCGATGGCGCTGGCACTAACCCGCGTCAGCACAAGTTGGCGGCAGATTTTGCTGATGCTGGTAATCCTGCCGTTCTGGACGTCGTTTCTGCTTCGGGTCTATGCGTGGATGGGGCTGATGGGGTCCAATTCATGGTTCAACCGGATGTTGACCGGCTGGTACAACGCCGTGGTGCCGGAAGAATGGGCGCTGCGCGCGCTGCCGCTGATGCACTCCAACTTTGCCGTGGTCTTGGTCACGGTCTATACCTACCTGCCCTTCATGATCCTGCCGCTGTATGCCAACCTCGAACGGCTTGACCCGGTGCTGGACGAGGCCGCGATGGACCTTGGCTCGCGTCCGCTGCGGGTGTTCTGGGACATCACCCTGCCGCAATCCATCCCCGGCATCATCGCGGGCGGGTTGCTGGTGTTCATCCCGGCGGCGGGCGAGTTGGTGATCCCGACGCTGGTCGGTGACGCCGGCAGCCCGATGATCGGCCGGGTGATCGCGGATGAATTCAGTTCAGCCCGCGACTGGCCGATGGCCTCTTCCGTCGCGGTGGCGCTGCTGGTGCTGATGGTCGGACCGATGATGATCTACAGCCATTACCAGTCGCGATCCGATGGGGGTGCCAGATGAACCGCCGCCCGGTCTTTCTGATCACCGTGCTGTGCTTTGGCTTTGCCTTTTTCTATATCCCGATCCTGTCGATGATGGTCTATTCCTTCAACGGATCGCGGCTGGCCACCGTCTGGGGCGGGTTTTCGACCAAATGGTACGTCTCTCTGTTTTCCAACAAGCAGGTCGGGGCGGCGCTGATCCTGTCGCTGCAAATCGCGCTGCTGTCGGCCACGGTCGCCACGATCCTTGGCACCATGTCGGGCATAGCTCTTGCCCGGTTCCGCAAGTTTCGCGGGCGCACCCTGTTCTCCGGCCTGGTCACCGCGCCCCTGATCATGCCCGAAGTCATCACCGGCATTTCGTCCCTGATGCTGTTCATCCTGATGGCCGAATGGATCGGCTGGCCGGGGCAGCGCGGCTTTACCACCATCACGTTGGCGCACATAACCTTTTCGATGGTGTTCGTCACCACGGTCGTCCATTCCCGCATGGTTCAGGCCGACCGCGCGATCGAAGAGGCCGCGATGGACCTCGGGTCCCGCCCGTGGCAAGTCATGTTCGATGTGACCCTGCCCGTCATCAGCCCTGCCATCCTGTCGGGCTGGCTCTTGGCCTTCACCATCTCGCTCGACGATGTGGTGATCACCTCCTTCACCACCGGGCCGGGCAACACAACCTTGCCGCTGCTGATCTGGTCGAAGGTCAAACTCGGCGTCACCCCCGATATCAATGCGCTGGCCACCCTGACGGTTATCGTCGTCGGGACCGGCGTGGCCCTTGCCGGCTTCATCCTGAACCGGGCCGAAAAACGCCGCGAGGCGGACCGCCGCCTTGCCTACCGCGCCAATGACTGATCCTGTCGGATCACCCGGATCGGGCCGCCAAAGATACGCCACCGCCATGGCCCGCCACAGCACGGGCCAGATCAGCGACGCGGTATTAGAGGTTTACCGCATCGCCTCCGCCACCGACACGCTCGACCCCGCTGATTTGCTGACAGAAAGAGGCCTGCCGATGCCCCCCCAGATATCCCCGACGCCCGAAACCCTGATCCGCGCGCTGGTCGAGGCAGCCGACGATTACCTTGCCACCCTGCCCGGCCCCGGCGTGGCCGAAGTCCGCGCCGGGTTGGCCGCGGCCCGGTCTGGCCCCGTTACCCCTCGCACCGCGCGACCCAACCCGGTTCTGACCGACCACCTCGGCTCCGCCCTGACCGTCCTGACCGCAACCCACCCCGCCCTCGCGACAGCCATCGCGAACGCCACCCCCTACCTGAATTGGCGCGCCTTCGACAGCTATCCGATTGACGACATCGGTCCCGCCTTTGCCGCAGGTCAGGTCTGCGCCACGATCATCGGCGAGGATGCCCCGATCACCGCACAGGATTATGACCTCGGCCTGTTCCTCATCGCGCCCCATATCCTGTACCGCGACCATCACCACGCAGCGCCCGAGCTTTACGCCCCCCTCACCGGCCCCCACGGCTGGCGCTTCGGCCCCAAAACGCCGCTGCTGATCAAAGCCGCCCATGACCCTGTGTGGAACGACCCGCACCGCCCCCACCTGACCAAAGTCGGCCCCGTCCCGTTCCTGTGTCTGTACGGCTGGACCCGCGACGTGAACGCAGGCGCGCAAGTTATCCCCGCCGACGACTGGCCGATGCTGGAGGCAATGCGGATCGCCTGACCCCGCCCCCAACAGCGTCGGGACGGATGCCCGACGTTTTATCCGACACTTGTCCGAAGCCGTTTCACCCGACCACACGGCCCTTGTCGAGCCGCACGATGCGGTCCATCCGGGCGGCGAGGTCAAGATTGTGGGTCGCGATCAGCGCCGACATTCCGGTCGCGCGGACTACTTCCATCAGCGTCGCGAAGACCTGATCCGATGTGCCGGGGTCAAGGTTCCCCGTGGGCTCGTCCGCCAGCAAAAGACGCGGCCCGTTGGCCAGCGCGCGGCAGAACGCCACGCGCTGCTGCTCGCCGCCTGACAAGGTTGCCGGGCGGTGACTGGCGCGTGGGGCGATGCCGGTACGGGTAAGCAGGTCCATCGCGCGAGCCTCGGCCTTCGCCGCCGCAACGCCGTCAGCCAATTGAGGAATGACGATATTTTCCAGTGCCGAGAATTCGGGCAGCAGATGGTGGAACTGATAGATGAACCCCACTTCGCCGCGCCGCGCCTCGGTTCGGGTCTGGTCAGAAAGCCCGTCCATTTCACGCCCGCCCAGCAGAACCTGCCCCTTGTCGGCGGTATCCAGCAGCCCCGCGATATGCAGCAATGTCGATTTTCCGGCACCCGAGGGGGCGACCAGCGCTACCACCTCGCCTATCCCGACCCTTAGGGTGGCACCCCGCAACACCATGACTTCTGATGGTTTTCCGCGGTTGTAACCCTTCTCGATCCCGTCCAGGACCAGCGCATCACTCATAGCGCAATGCCTCCACCGGGTTCATTCGCGCCGCGCGGCGGGCGGGAAAGATGGTGACGATGAACGACAGCCCCAATGACAAAGCCACCGCCGACCCAACATCCGCCACCTGCAATTTGGCAGGCAGGGCATAGATCCCGCGGATCGAGGGATCCCAAACCCCGCCCCCCGCCACATAGTTCACCAGACTGAAGATCGGGTCGATATAGACCGCGAACAAACAGCCCAGCACGACCCCCGCCACAGTGCCGACCAACCCGGTAAACGCCCCGCACATAAAGAAAATCCGCAGGACCGACCCTTCGGTCAGCCCCATGGTGCGCAGGATGCCGATGTCTCGGCCCTTGTTTTTCACCAGCATGATCAGGCCGGAAATTATGTTCATCGCCGCGATTAGCACAAGGATCGACAGGATGATGAACATCACGTTGTCCTCGATATCCAGCGCCCGGAGGAAGGCCCCGGCACTGTCGCGCCACGTCCAGACCATCGCCTCCGGCCCCCCCGCCTGCATCACCGCGCCCATGTAGCGATCGATGTCTTCGGGGTCCTTGACCATCACCTCGAATTCATCCGCCAATCCCTCGCGGTTGAAATAGCTTTGCGCCTCGGCGAATGGCATGTAAATCCGTGTGCGATCAATGTCATAGCGACCGGCGGTAAAGACATAGACCACCTCGTAGGCATTGACTCTGGGCGAGGTGCCGAAGGCCGTCTTGACACCCGACGGGGCGATCAGGCGTAGCTTGTCGCCGACCGTGACCCCCAGTTCGCGCGCGATGCCCGATCCGATTGCGATGCCCTGATCGAACTTGTCGATATCGCCATAAGCAGCGGCCCCGATCCCGACGCGCGGAATGGTTTTCAGGTTTTCCAGCGTGATCCCAAAGACTTCGGCCCCTGTCGTGCCCTGCCCTGCCGTGACCATGACCTGCCCTTTGACCATCGGTGCCGCCCTGGTCACCCCCGGAATCGCCGCCAGATCGGCGGCAATTCCGTCATAATCGCCAAACCCTTTCACCAACTGGCCGCTTTCGGTCAGATGCCCCGCTGAATAGACGGTGACATGGGCATTGGCCCCCAGGATCGTCCCGACAAATTCGGCCCGAAATCCGGCCCGGACCGACAGCGTGGCAATCAGCGCGAAGACCGCCAGAGTGATGCCGATCAGGCTGATCCAGGTCATGACTGATACCCCGCCCTCGGCACGGCGGGCTCGCAGATAACGCCATGTGATCATCCGCTCGAAGCGGGAAAAGGGGGCGGTTGTGGCCATGGGGCTGCTCTTTCTTTTTGCGGGCACCATGCGGGGCAGGATGGGGCGGGTCAAGCGGTTGGCTGACGGCCTGCTTCACAGGGCGACCACGGCGAGTCAGGATACCTTGCGGCGGAATGGCCAACTCAACAGCCACCAAAGCGCCGCGAACAGCCCCCAGCCCGCCACATAACCGACCCCCGCCGACACCACCCCGTCCACCGTGGCCGGAACGGCGGGGCGGAAGTCGGCCCATGCGGCCGCAAAGGTTTCGGGATCGCCAAGCCGTTGCGGCATCGTCAAACGCATCAAGGGAGTGGCCGCGCGGAGTTGTTCAAGATCGGCGGTGAGGCGGTCATGGGTCGCAATGTTGCGGCGCATGTCGGACTGGCGGTCGGTCAGAAACGCGGTGCCGGTCAATTGCAGCAGGGCCGCATCGCGCGTCAGATCGTTGCGGGCGGCAGACGCGTCGAAATCAGCGACCACCGCCGTCAGGGCATCGACCTTACCCGCCAAGCGCTGAAGATATTGTTGTGAGAATTCGGGGTATTGTGACAGACACGCCGCCCCTGACACCCCGCCGATCACTGCCAGCATCCGCCACATGAGACCCCTACCCCGCCCGCAACGCCCCGCGCCGCACCGCATCAACTTGCGCGCCGAAGCGTGGTCAAAGAGATTTTCCCGACGACGCAAGTTATTGTAACGCACCTGTCGCCGACCACAACCCAAGGTATAGCACATTTGAATAACGATCACGCTGTTCACCACAGTACCACCGGACTGCGTCAGGTCTGCGAACACGTCCGCGCCCTTGTGCAGATTGTGTCCCGCCCAGCCGCTTCGGATGATCAACGCCTTTGCCATCGTTCGACCCTTCGTCAGCTTGACCGCCCTAGACCCCGGCGTAAATATCGACCAGCCGCGTAACTGCTTGATCTGGTGTCATTTCTTCGGAGACGCCAGTGCGGCGCGAGGTTAGTTCGACCACTCCGTTCGCCAGACCGCGCGGGCCGACCGTGATGCGCCACGGCAGGCCGATCAGGTCCATCGTCGCGAACTTGGCCCCGGCGCGTTCTTCGCGGTCGTCGTACAAAGCTTCCAACCCCTTGGCGAACAGCGCTTTATACAGACTGTCACAGGCCGCATCCACGCCCGCGTCACCCTGTTTGAGGTTGACGATCCCAACCGGGAACGGCGTCACACCTTCGGGCCAGATGATGCCCTTGTCATCATGGCTCGCCTCGATGATCGCGCCCAGCAGGCGGGAGACGCCGATACCGTGGCTGCCCATTTCAACGGGGACCCGGGTGCCTTCGGGGGTCACGACTGTAGCACCCATCGAGTCGGAATACTTTGTTCCGAAATAGAAAATCTGTCCCACCTCGATTCCGCGGGCCACTTTGCGGCGGTCTTCCGGAATGGCGTTGAACAGCGCTTCGTCGTGGGTCTCGTCGGTTCGGGCGTAAAGCGTGGTAAATTCCTTGCAGATCGCCTCGACTTGCGCGCGGTCGTCATAGTCCACCTCGCGATTGCCAAGGTGCAGGTCGGTGACGGCGCTGTCAAAGAAAACCTCGGATTCTCCGGTACTTGCAAGCACCAGAAACTCGTGCGTATCGTCGCCGCCGATCGGGCCAGAGGCTGCGCGCATCGGGATTGCGGTCAGACCCATGCGTTCATAGGTCCGCAGATACGACACCATATGTCGGTTATAGGCATGGAGCGCTGCATCCCGGTCGATGTCGAAGTTGTAGCCGTCCTTCATCAGGAACTCGCGCCCCCGCATCACGCCGAAACGGGGGCGCATTTCGTCGCGGAACTTCCACTGGATATGGTACAACGTAAGGGGCAGGTCCTTGTAGGAATTGACGTGCGACCGGAAGATGTCGGTGATCATTTCCTCGTTGGTCGGGCCGTACAGAAGGTCGCGTTTCTGGCGGTCGGTGATCCGCAGCATTTCTTGCCCGTAATCATCATAACGACCGGATTCACGCCACAAATCAGCGGGTTGCAGGGTCGGCATCAGCAGGGGGATGTGGCCCGCGCGGACCTGTTCCTCGTTCACGATAGCCTCGATCCGCCGCAACACGCGCAGGCCCAGCGGCAGCCAGGAATAAATGCCGGCGGCCTGTTGCTTGATCATGCCCGCACGCAACATGTAGCGGTGCGAGACGATCTGCGCCTCGGCGGGGTTTTCCTTGAGAACGGGCAGGAAATAGCGGGTCAGACGCATGGGGGGCCTCGGTATGGAATGCTTGGCATGTTCCTAACGCCAAGGCCCCCGCCCCGCAAGCATGGCGAAGCCGGCGTTAGGCATCGCTCGCGGCAGAGGGCGGGCGACATTTCGCACGGGCCGTGCCGGTTTTCCTGCAAAGTTGAACAGGCCGGGGGCCCGCTTGCAGGGCCTGGTGCATCAGGCACCCGTTTGCAGGACATCGGAACGCTTGAGGCGCAGTCAAGTTTCTGGGGTTGAAGCGACGCCCTGACCGACCTGCTGTCAGCCGCGCGGGTTGTGGCACGGACGTCACAGGTCCATGACCATCAGTGTCCAGTCTCCCGCCTCGTTCGTACCCGGAAACGCCACGAAGCGGCGCTGTGCCAGATCGCGGAAGCCATGGCGCAGGTAGAACCGCCGTGCGCCGGTATTGAAGCTTTCGGTGATCAGCGACAGGCGGGTCAGCCCCTGCGCCCGCGCCATGGTCGCCGCCTGATCGAGGAGGGCAGCACCATGGCCCTGCCCCCGCGCCTCGGCAAAGATCGCGGCGACCATGATGTAGAAACTGCCCGCCGACAGAGCCTCCAGATCGACAAGCGGGTGGAACACCGGGTCAAGGTCGGTGATGTCGCCCGGATCATAGGGGTCGGGCATCGGATGGGCGTTCAGGCCGCCGACGCTGTGGCCCATATGTTCGGCGACCAGCCAGTTGGCGTAGTGGCTCTGGTTGCCGGGCAAAGTCAGGATACGGTTGCGGCCCACCTCGAACCAGCTTTGGCCAGGCGTCGCCAGCGTGCTCCACCGCCACGACACCAGACGGCGCGACGCGGAATCGAGCAGCACGGCAAGGTCGGAGGCATCGGCAGGCGTGGCGGCGCGGAAAGTGGTCATCGGCGGTCCTGTGGCGGTTTGCCCCACGCTAGGAAGATGCGGCGGCGTTGTCGAGCATCCTACTTGCGGGCGCGATTTGCCGCACTGCGCAGGCTGACAGCCAGGACCACCAGACACCCCGCCAGCAGCGCCCCGCCCCCGACCAGCGTTGGCACTCCTGCCAAACGGATCAGCCCCGCAGCCGCCGCGACCACCGCCAGCAATGCAGCCGTCATCGCGGCATCGGCCAGAAACATCTTGGTCAGGCCACGGGCCACATCGCGCAGAATGGTCATCGTGCAGCATCCGGTCTTGGCACGCGCAAGACCTGCGCCGTCCCCAACCCGGTCGCCAGAAACAGGACGGCGAACACGAACAGGATCGCATCGCCCCCCGGCCAGTCGACCCCAAACCCCTCGCCGGTCCAGAACACCCCGAACGACGACAGCATCACCCCCACCACCAGCTTCAGGGTATTTTCAGGCACCCGCGACAGGGGTTGGTGCGCAATCGCCCCGATGACCAGTACCAGCGCGCAGGCGACCAGCGCGCCGATGCTGGCAGGCCACAGCAGCCCGCGCCCCGACCCGACGGCAATCACGATGAAGGCGACTTCCAACCCCTCCAGCAACACCGCCTTGAACGCGGCAATCCCGGCGATCCAGTCTTGCGTGCTGCTGCCTTGGGTTTCGGCTTGCAAGACTTTGGACTGCCTGGCGAACTCTGCATCTTCGTCATGCAGCGGGATCACACCCGCCGCCCGCAGACTGGCCTTGCGCAGCCATCCCATGCCGAACACCAATGACAGAACCCCGATCACCAGGGTCAGCGGGGCGATCGGGATCAGGCTCAAGAGCGGCCCCAAGATCACCACTGTCAACGCCAGAACCGCCAGCGCCGCCCCGACCCCCAGCAACGCAGGCCGCCAGCCCCGCAAGGTGGCTACCACCAGCACGATGGTAAACGCCTCGACCACCTCGACAAACGCCGCCAGAAACGCGGCCGAGATCGCCGGGGCGGCTATGGACCAATCCATGTTTACGCCTTTCACGCGTCAGCCAGTGACGGCTAGCGCCACACTGTAACGCGGCGGTGACGCCGGGCCTAGACCGCCTCGCCCGCCTCCAGCCGCTCCAGAAACACCGCAGCCTCGGCCAGAACGGCTTCGCGCCGCACGGCGTCCATCTTGTCGAAGGTGCGGTACATCTGTGCCATCCGTGGATTGACCGCAAAGCGGTCGCGGTGGCGGATCAGGAAGTGCCAGTACAGCAGGTTGAACGGACAGGCGTCGGGTCCGGTCTTGACCGCCACCTTGTAGGCGCAAGTTCCGCAATAGTCCGACATCCGGTCGATATAGGCCCCGGACGAGACATAGGGTTTCGACCCAACCATGCCGCCGTCGGCAAACTGGCTCATCCCGATGGTGTTGGGGGCCTCGACCCATTCGTAAGCGTCGATGTAAACGGCCAGATACCAGGCATGGACGTGGCGCGGGTCCACCCCGGCCAGCAGCGCGAAATTCCCGGTGATCATCAGCCGCTGAATATGATGGGCATAGGCCAGATCGCGCGTCTGGGCGACGGCATGCGACAGGCAGTTCATTTTCGTAGGCGCGCCCCAATAAAGCGGCGGCAAATCCCGGTCATGCCCCAGCATGTTGCGCGCCAGATAGTCCGGGCCTGCCCACGACCAGATCCCGCGGATGAACTCGCGCCAGCCGATGATCTGCCGGATGAACCCCTCGGCTGCATTGATCGCGACCCGCCCGGCCTGCCATTCCGCCTGAACCGCCAGACAGACCTCCATCGGCGACAGCAGACCCAAGTGCAGATAAGGCGACAGCAAACTGTGCGAGAGCACAGGGTCGTTGGTCAGCATCGCGTCCTGCTCGTCACCAAAGCGCGGCAGCGCGTAAGCCAGGAAATGCGTCAGCGCCTCGAGCGCACCATCCCGCGTCACCGCCCAGCCAAAGGGCCGCAACCGCCCGAAATGGTCAAACCGCGCCTCGACCAGCGCCAGCACCTGTTCTGTGACCGCGTCAGGGGCGAAACGCAGGGGTTTGGCGCGCAGCAGGTCCGGCTTGGCCGGTTTGCGGTTGTCGTGGTCATAGTTCCACTGACCGCCCGCCGGTTTGTCGCCCTGCATCAGCAACCCGGTCTTGCGGCGCATCTCGCGGTAGAAATACTCCATCCGCAGCGCGCGGCGGTCCTTGGCCCAGTCCGCGAACTCGGCGTGGGAGCACAGAAACCGGTCGTCGGGCAGCAGCGTGACCGGCAACGGCAGGTCGTGCAGGTCCTGAACAACCCGCCATTCGCCGGGATGGGTGGCCAGCACCCCGGTCGCCCCGTATTCCGCCGCACGGCGCAGCAACTCGCCACTGATGGTCTGAGTGTTGGCGGGGTCATCCAGCGGAGTGTAGGCGACCGTCCAGCCCTCAACCGCCAGTTCCGCCGCGAAATGCCGCATCGCCGACAAGATCAACGCGATCTTCTGGGGATGATGCGGGACAGAGGTGCCCTCGCCCAGCACCTCGGCCATCACCACCAAGTCGCGCACCCGGTCAGCCGCCCGCAACGCCGCCATGTCGGGCGAAAGCTGATCGCCAAGGATCAGGATCAACCTCACCAGGGGATCGCCTTCCCGGACCAATCAAAGAACCCGCCCGTATCGGCCGGGGTCAGCCCATCCAGCACCGCCAACAGATGCCCCGCCGCCACCGCAGGGGCAACCGACGGATGCCCCGCGCCATGAACGGCCGTCAGTCCCGTCTCCACCGTCCCCGGATGCAGGGCGACCACAACCGATTGCCGGTGACTGCGCCCCACCTCGATCGCCGCCGTGTGTATGAACTGGTTCAACGCGGCCTTCGCCGCCCGGTAAGAGTACCACCCGCCCAAGGCATTGTCGCCAATCGACCCGACCCGCGCCGACAAAACCGCAAACCGAACAACCCTGTCCTTCGGCATCAACCGCACCGAATGTTTGAGCACCAGAACCGGCCCGATGGCATTCAACGCAAACTGCGCAGCCATCGCCCCCGCCTCCAGCGCCCGCAGCGATTTCTCAGGCCCCCGCCCGTTCAGCGCCAGAGCCCCCGTCGCCACGATCACCAGATCGAACACGCCGTCCAGCGCGCCCAGCACCCGCGCCACCGAGGCCTCGTCCGTCACATCCAGTCCGTCGCCCCGCCGCGACACCCCCACCACCTCGCCGCGCACCGCCAGAGCCTCGCACAGCGCCCCCCCGATCCCCCCCGAAGCCCCGATTACCAATGCCCGCATCACACGCTCCAAACATCCAGCCATATCTAGCCCCGTCCGCCCCCCCTGCAACCCTGTTTTTCTGTCTGCAAATATCCCCGCCGGAGGCTCCCCCCTCTCGCCCGGCGCCATGCGCGGAATGGGGCGGTCAGCCCCGCCCTTTGCGGGGATGACGCCGCACGGCGGGCCTCGATGGCCCAGCGGGCGGCGCCCCCGCTCCGAAAATCCCCCTTCCCTTCGCGCCGATCCGCCGTATAGTCGTCTGATGATCCGGATGTTTTCCCATGTCGCCCCGTGCGGACTGCTTCTTAGCCGCCTCTGAGCGTGCCCCTTGGGTGCGACCGCTCGGAGGTGAGATGCGCCCAGGCCGAAGTTCAGGAAACACCAGGGAAACCCCGCCATGACCATGACCGATCCACTTTCGCGCGCCACGGCGCAGGCCGCACAGCCGCGCGTCGTCATCTTTGACACCACCTTGCGCGACGGCGAACAGTCGCCGGGCGCCACGATGACCCATATCGAAAAGCTGGAGATTGCGACACTGCTCGACGACATGGGCGTCGATATCATCGAGGCGGGATTTCCCATCGCGTCCGAAGGCGACTTTGCGGCGGTATCCGAGATTGCCCGGCTGGCGCAGACTTCGACGATCTGCGGGCTGGCGCGGGCGAATTACAGGGATATCGACCGCTGCTGGGAGGCGGTGAAACAGGCGCGCAGCCCCCGCATCCACACCTTCATCGGCACCTCGCCCCTGCACCGCGCCATTCCCAATCTGGACATGGACCAGATGGCGGAGCGCATCCACGACACCGTGACCTACGCCCGCAACCTGTGCGACAACGTCCAGTGGTCGCCGATGGATGCGACGCGGACCGAACATGACTATCTGTGCCGCACGGTGGAGATTGCCATTCGCGCCGGAGCCACCACGATTAACATCCCCGACACGGTGGGCTATACCGCGCCGCGCGAATCCTCGGCGCTCATTGCGATGTTGCTGGCGCGGGTTCCGGGGGCGGACAGCATCATCTTTGCCACCCATTGTCACAACGATCTGGGCATGGCGACCGCCAATGCCTTGGCGGCGGTCGAGGCCGGGGCGCGGCAGATCGAATGCACGATCAACGGGTTGGGCGAACGGGCGGGCAACACGGCGCTGGAAGAGGTGGTGATGGCGATGAAGGTCAGGAATGACATTCTGCCCTACCGCACCGGGATCGACACCACCAAGATCATGAATATCAGCCGCAAGGTCGCCGCCGTGTCCGGCTTTGCGGTGCAGTTCAACAAGGCCATCGTCGGCAAGAACGCCTTTGCCCACGAATCCGGCATCCATCAGGACGGCATGCTGAAGAATGCCGAGACGTTCGAGATCATGCGCCCGACCGATATCGGCTTGGCCGACACCAGCCTCGTGATGGGCAAGCATTCGGGCCGGGCCGCACTGCGCGTCAAGCTGCGCGATCTGGGGTTTGAAATGGCGGACAACCAGTTGAACGATGTTTTCGTGCGGTTCAAGGCGTTGGCCGACCGCAAGAAAGAGGTGTTCGACGAAGACCTGATCGCTTTGGTGCAGGACGAGGAACGCCAGGAGGATCAGGATATGCTGGTGGTCAAACGCCTGCGCGTGGTCTGCGGTACCGAGGGGCCGCAGGAAGCGGCACTGACCCTGGCCATCGACGGGGTGGACCGTTCGGTTGACGCTGTGGGCGATGGTCCGGTCGATGCGGCGTTCCGCGCAGTCAGGATGCTGTACCCGCATGACGCGCAGTTGCAACTGTATCAGGTTCATGCCGTGACCGAAGGCACCGACGCCCAAGCCACCGTTTCGGTGAGAATCGAGGAACACGGCCGCATCGCCACCGGGCAGTCTGCCGACACTGATACGGTGGTCGCCAGCGTCAAGGCCTATGTGAATGCGCTGAACCGTCTGATCCAGCGGCGGCAGAAATCGGCGCCGGATGCCGATGTAAAGTCGGTAAACTACAAGGATACGTCCTGAACGCCAAGTATTCTGGTGCCAGATGTGCGAAAAGTGATATGGTATTTGAGTCGGGCGGATTGACGCCCGACAGGTCTGTTCCCCTTTCGCTTGGGCACAGGGGTCCTTATATGGAGAAGCCTGCCTTGGGATCACCCTCCCGAGTCGGGGGCCTCCTTTTTGCCGATCAAGGATCAATCCAGCATGTCGATACTGTCGAGCATCTTCTCGGGCCTTTTCTCCTCGGACATGGCGATCGACCTCGGTACGGCGAATACGCTGGTTTATGTGCGCGGCAAGGGGATCGTGCTTAACGAGCCTTCGGTGGTCGCCTATCACGTCAAGGACGGCAAGAAGCAGGTCCTGGCGGTGGGCGAGGACGCCAAGCTGATGCTGGGCCGCACACCGGGCAGCATCGAGGCCATTCGCCCGATGCGCGACGGGGTGATCGCCGACTTCGATGTCGCCGAAGAAATGATCAAGCATTTCATCCGCAAGGTTCACAAGCGCACCACATTCAGCAAGCCCAAGATCATCGTCTGTGTCCCCTATGGCGCGACACCGGTGGAAAAGCGCGCGATCCGGCAATCGGTTCTGTCTGCAGGCGCGCGGCGGGCGGGGTTGATTGCCGAACCCATCGCGGCGGCCATCGGGGCGGGGATGCCGATCACCGATCCGACCGGTAACATGGTCGTCGACATCGGCGGCGGAACGACCGAGGTGGCGGTGCTGTCACTGGGCGACATCGTCTATGCCCGGTCGGTGCGGGTCGGTGGCGACCGGATGGACGAGGCGATCATCAACTATCTGCGCCGTCACCAGAACCTGCTGATCGGCGAATCGACGGCGGAACGCATCAAGACC
>JBBRVJ010000007.1:0-42354 GCA_038246975.1 Rhodobacterales bacterium
GCCGCTCGACCCGTCAGGTGGCCGCGATTTCGGAAAAGCTGGTGGACAAGCTGAAGCAAGAGTTGTCGCTGGTTTCGCGCATCGAAGGCAAGGACACCGGCGACTGGGTGCTGATCGACGCGGGCGACGTGATTGTGCACGTCTTCCGGCCCGAGGTGCGCGATTTCTATCAACTTGAAAAGATGTGGATGCCGACGTCGGCGCATCGCGGACTGCTCGGCACATCGTTCGGCGATCTGACCGACTGATGCGGGTCCATCTCTGTGCCGTGGGCCGCTTGCGGACGGGGGCAGAGCGGGCGCTGATCGACGATTATGTGACGCGGTTCGACCGCACGGGGCGGGCGCTTGGCCTGGGGCCACTGACTGAACATGAAGTCGAGGATAAACGCGGCGGTGGCATGGCGGCAGAGGCCGAGGTGCTGATGCGCGCGGTGCCGGCAGGGGCTGTTCTGGCCGTGCTGGATGAACGAGGGCGGGAGCTTTCCAGCCCGGATTTCGCGGCTCAACTGGCCCGTTGGCGCGATGGCGGGCGGCAGGACGTGGCCTTTGTGATCGGCGGGGCGGACGGGATCGACCCCGCGTTGCGCGCGCGCGCCGAATTCAGCCTGAGCTTTGGCGCGATGGTGTGGCCCCATTTGCTGGTCCGGGTGATGCTGGTTGAACAGTTGTACCGCGCGGCGACGATTCTTTCGGGCGGGCCGTATCACCGGGTTTGACGCCGAGGGCGGCAGGCTGAACCCCGCCCTAGCCGAACCTTGCCCCGCAGCGCCTTCCCGTCTATCAATCGCCCAAGCCAACCACGGGTGCCCCGCCGATGATCCGCAAACCCGTAGTCCTGTGCATTCTTGACGGCTGGGGGATCGGCAACAATCCGGCGGTGTCGGCCCCGGCTCTGGCCCATGTGCCGAACTTCAACCGGCTGTGGGCGACCTGCCCGCATTCGACGCTGACCTCGTTTGGCCCCGATGTCGGCCTGCCGCGCGGGCAGATGGGAAATTCCGAGGTCGGCCATACCAACATCGGCGCGGGCCGGGTCGTCGCGATGGATCTGGGCGCGATTGATCTGGCAGTCGAGGATGGCAGCTTTGCCACCAACCCCGCCCTTGTGGCTTTCCTGACCACGCTACAAGGCACGGGCGGTACGGCGCACCTGATGGGCGTGGTGTCCGACGGGGGGGTGCATGGCCACATCACCCATATGATCGGGGCCGCCCGCGCGATTACAGCCGTTGGCGTTCCGGTCGTGATCCACGCGATTACCGATGGCCGCGACGTGGCCCCCAGTTCTGCCGGACGGTTCATCGCGCAACTTCTGGCCGCGCTTCCGCCCGGTGTAAAAGTCGCCACGGTGATCGGGCGCTATTGGGCGCTGGACCGCGATACGCGGTGGGACCGGGTCGCGCGCGCCTATCAGGCCATTGCCCACGCACAGGGCGAGCCCGCGCCGGATGCCGCAGCCGCCGTCGCCCAATCCTATGCCAAGGGCGAAACCGACGAATTCCTGGCCCCGACCGTGATCGACGGCTATCCCGGCGTACAACCCGGTGACGGCCTGTTCTGCCTGAACTTTCGTGCCGACCGCGCGCGGGAAATTCTGGCAGCCCTTGGTCAGCCCAATTTCGTCGACTTCGATGCAGCCCCCCAACCGCAATGGGCTGCGATGCTGGGGATGGTCGAATATTCCACCGCCCACACCGCCTATATTGCCACGGCGTTCCCCAAGCGTGCTCTGGTCAACACCTTGGGCGAATGGGTGTCCACCCATGGCCGCACCCAGTTTCGCCTTGCCGAAACCGAGAAATATCCTCACGTCACCTTTTTCCTGAACGGCGGCCGCGAGGTGCCGTTTCCGGGCGAAACCCGCGCGATGCCGCCATCGCCCAAGGTCGCGACCTATGACCTGCAACCCGAAATGTCTTCGGTGGCAGTGGCCGACCATCTGGTCAAGGCGATCAGCGACAAGATCGACCTGATCGTGGTTAATTTCGCCAATCCCGACATGGTTGGACACACTGGACTCTTGTCTGCCACCATTGCCGCCTGTGAAGCCGTCGATATCGCTCTGGGCCGTGCGCTTGTGGCGTTGGAGGCTTCAGGGGGGGCGATGATCGTCACGGCAGATCATGGCAATTGCGAACTGATGGTGGACCCGGTGACAGGCGGTCCGCATACCGCGCACACCACCAACCCCGTCCCGGTCATCCTGGTCGGCGGCCCGCCCGGTGCCGCCCTGCGCACGGGGGGCCGTCTTGCCGACCTTGCGCCAACCGTGCTGGCCCTGATGGACTTGCAGCAACCCGCCGAGATGACCGGGCAAAGCCTGATTCAATGATCCGTGCCACATTTGCCTTGCTGTTGCTGACCCAGACCGCGCTTGCCGGAGTTCCCGAGGATGCGGCACAGGCCAGCGCCGACCTGCAAACCGCCGTCGCCGCCCTGCAAGAAGCCGAAAGCGCGCGGGACCGCGTGGCCGCCCTGACCCGGACCATCAAGGCCTATGAACAGGGGCTGGCCACGATGCGCGAGGCGATGCGGCAGGCCACCCTGCGCGAAACCCAACTGACAGCACAGTTTCGGGCCAAACGCGACAGGCTGGCGCAACTGATCGGGGTTCTGTCGCAGATCAGGCCCGATCCGGGGCCTTTGTTGCTGCTGCACCCGTCCGGGCCTTTGGGCACGGTCCGGTCCGGCATGATGCTGGCCGATGTGACCCCCGCCTTGCAGGCCGAGGCTGACGCCCTGCGCATCGAAATGGCAGAGCTAGCCAGCCTGCGCGACCTGCAAACGGCCGCAGGCCAGACATTGGCCCAAGGGCTGCAAGCCGCGCAATCCGCCCGCACCACCCTGTCGCAGGCGATCTCTGAACGCACCGATCTGCCCCGCCGGTTTACCGAGGACCCGCAAGTTTTGCTCGGCCTGCTGGAAAGCGCCGACACGCTGGAATCTTTCGCCAGCGGTCTGTCGCTGGATGACTACCAGACAACTGCCTTCGCCGATGCCAAGGGCAAACTGCCGCTTCCTGTGCTGGGCCGTATCCTCCTGCAACCCGGCGAAACCGATGCGGCAGGCGTCACCCGCCCCGGCCTGACGCTGGCAACCCGCCCACTTGCACTGGTGACATCACCATGGCCCGCAACGATCCGCTATCGCGGCCCGCTGCTTGACTACGGAAACGTGATGATCCTTGAGCCCGGCGGGGGCTATCTTCTGATTTTGGCGGGGCTAGACACTGTATATGGCAACGTCGGGGATGTGATATCCGCAGAGGCCCCGCTGGGGCTGATGGGTGGCGCATCCCAGGCAGGCGCAGACATTTCCACCCCGGCATCAGATGGGGGTGGCACTGGGGGCACGGAAACGCTTTACTTGGAACTTCGGCTGGGGGCCAAGCCGGTGAACCCGATGGAATGGTTCGCTGCGACCCAAGGCACAACAGGGGAATAGACGACGCATGAAAAAAGTCCTGATGGCCGCATTGGGTGGCACGCTGGCCGGAGTTCTGATCACGACGCAGGTGGCTGGGCCCCTGATCGCGCAAGAGGCCGCCAAAACCTCGAATGTCTACGAACAGCTTGATCTGTTCGGCGACATCTTTGAACGGGTGCGCGGCCAGTATGTCGAAGAGGTTGACAGCAAGGACCTGATCGAAGCCGCGATCAGCGGAATGTTGACCTCTTTGGACCCGCATTCATCCTACATGGGAGCCGAAGATTTTGGCAACATGCAGGTCCAGACCCGCGGCGAGTTTGGCGGGCTGGGCATCGAGGTGACGCAGGAGGAGGGCTTCATCAAGGTCGTCTCGCCAATGGACGGCACCCCCGCCGATCAGGCCGGCATTCTGGCCGGCGACTTCATCACGCATGTCGATGGCGAATCGGTGCTGGGTCTGTTGCTGGACGATGCGGTGGAAATGATGCGCGGTCCGGTCGGGTCTGAAATCATCATCACCGTGGTTCGCGAAGGCACATCCGAGCCGTTCGACGTGTCGATCATCCGCGATACCATCAAGCTGGTGGCCGTCCGCAGCCGCGTCGTGGGCAGCACGGTCGTGGTGCGCATCACCACCTTCAACGACCAGACCTTTCCGGGACTTCAAACCGAACTCGCGAAATCGGTGGAGGAACTGGGCGGGATGGACAAGGTCGACGGCTTTGTGGTCGACTTGCGAAACAACCCCGGCGGCCTTCTGACCCAGGCAATCAAAGTGTCGGATGCCTTTCTTGAAAAGGGTGAAATCGTCTCGACCCGGGGTCGCCAGCCGCAGGATGGCGAACGATTCAACGCCGAGGCAGGCGATCTGGCGCAGGGCAAACCTGTGGTCGTTCTGATCAACGGCGGTTCGGCCTCTGCGTCGGAAATCGTTGCCGGGGCGTTGCAGGATCATCGCCGCGCGATCGTGGTAGGGACCAAGAGCTTTGGCAAAGGGTCGGTCCAGACCGTGATCCCGCTGAAAGGTGACGCGGCGATGCGTCTGACCACAGCGCGCTATTACACCCCGTCGGGCCGCTCGATTCAGTCGCTGGGCGTGATGCCGGACATCGTGGTGAACCAGCCGATCGTCGATCCGACTGCCACAGGCACCGAAGCGGCGGCCGCGGCCGAGGCTGACAACGGGCGTTCCGAAGCCGGCCTGCGTGGTGCGATCACCAATGATTCGATGACCGAGGATGAGCGCAAGCTTCTCGAAGAAGAACGCGCCCGGACCGAGGAAACCGCGAAGCTGCGGGACGAGGATTACCAGCTTGCCTATGCGGTCGACATCCTGCGCGGCCTGTCCGCCGTGGCACCGAAACCCTGATTGTGGTATGGCGGGGCTGCCGGATGGCGGCCCCGCCATACTTTTGAATGATCCTGACCAGATGACCGAAGCCGCCATTGACCCTGAAACGCTGCCCTACCGCCCTTGCGTGGGCGTGATGCTGATCAACGCGGGGGGCCTGATCTTTGCGGGTCGCCGGATCGACAGCACTGCCGCCGCATGGCAAATGCCTCAGGGCGGCATAGACGACGGTGAAAAACCTCGCGCCGCAGCCGTGCGGGAGCTTTGGGAGGAAACCGGCATCACCGCGGATCTTGTCAAGTTCATAGGCAAGACCAAGGGCTGGGTCACCTATGATCTGCCGCCAGAGTTGCTGGGCCGCGTCTGGGGCGGCAAGTACCGGGGGCAGCGGCAGAAATGGTTCTTGTTCCGCTTTACCGGCACCGATGCGGCGGTGAAGATCGCAACCGACCATCCGGAGTTTTCCGAATGGCAATGGATCATGGCCGATGACATGCTGACGGCCATCGTGCCGTTCAAACGCGCGGTATATGATCAGATCGTGCAGGAGTTTCGGGCCCATCTGGCCTGACGCACGAAGGGGGCGCAGACGCCTCCCGTGTGCCTGCATCTACTCGATCAACGACGTGACAACCGGGGCCAGGGCGGCTGCAACCTCTTCATGCACCGCTGGTCCGGGCAGACCCGCTGCAGCGGGCGCGTCCAGCGGTCCGTAGGCCATGCCCGCCATACCTTGCGCCCGTGCCGCCGGACTGCCGACCACTTCGGCATAGGCGCTGGCATAGGGGCGGATCGCTGCCACCATGTCGGCATTCACCAGCAATGGATCGTCAGTCAGCGGGACCTGCGCCCTTGCGGCGGGCGGGCGGTGCGACGCCAGCCACAGCAGCACGATCCGCGTCGGCAACCGTTTCAGCAGTTGCTGCATCCGGTTGACCCAGGCCGCGCGCAAATCCTCGGCCACCGTCTCGAACCGATCCGGCGACACGCTGTGCAGCGACATCAACATGTGTTTGGTAAAGTTGAACTCGGTAAAGTCCACCTCGCGGAAGATCGACCGCAGCAGCGGTGTCGCCCCCAGAAACCGGTCATTGCGGCGCGGGTGCACGGCATAGAACCGGTTGGTCAGGTTCTGCGCGCCCACCAGTTGCACCACCACGACCTCGGCCCCGGCGGCGACCTCTGTGACCGCAGATTCGTTCAGATACACATCCAGACCCGCATTGACGCAGCCCAGATTGACCACGCGAAGCCCGGTCTGCGCCTCGATCAGCGCCGGATACGGGCGGGGCACATACTTGCCATACGTTTCCGTGCCCCCCAGCACAGCCACGTAGGGCCGATCCAGACTCCGCCTCGGACCCCGGAACAACAACCGCGACGTGCCATACCGGCACGGAAAATAGTCGAGCGCCCCCGCGCCCGGAAAAGCATACGCCATCAGCACACCCACTTGACTTCACCCATTGCAAAGACTGTCGCAAACCTCTTTCCAATTGGCTAAATCTTGATTTCGCCGCAAATCTTCCATATTTCTCTGCGCCGCGGCGGACTTGCGCCCCTGCCCCCCCGGCGCGTAAGGTGCCTTTGTCACGGCGCAGGAGAGCGGTCATGGTCATCCAGACAGTCGGCATCGTCGGCGCAGGCCAGATGGGCGGCGGCATCGCCCATGTCTTTGCCCTTGCAGGCTACGACGTGCTGATGAACGACCTGGCCCAAGACAGCCTCGACAAGGCCCTGACCACCATCGACCGCAACATCGAACGTCAGGTCAGCCGCGGCAAGGTGTCGCCCGCCGACAAGGCCGCCGCCATGGCCCGCATCGCCACCACGCTGGACCTGACCACCCTTGGCCCCTGCGATCTGATCATCGAAGCCGCAACCGAACAGGAAAGCGTCAAGCAAGCGATCTTTGCCCAGTTACAGGGGTACTTGGCCCCACAAACCATCCTTGCGTCCAATACCTCGTCCATCTCGATCACCAGACTTGCCAGCCGAACCGACCGGCCCGAGAAATTCATGGGCTTCCACTTCATGAACCCCGTACCGGTCATGCAACTGGTCGAACTGATCCGAGGCATCGCCACCGACAAGGACACCTACGACGCGCTGCACGCCGTGGTGGTCAGGCTGGGCAAAACCGCAGCCTCCGCCGAGGATTTCCCCGCCTTCATCGTCAACCGCATCCTGATGCCGATGATCAACGAAGCGGTTTATACGCTGTACGAAGGCGTAGGGTCGGTCAAATCCATCGACGAATCGCTGAAACTCGGCGCCAATCACCCCATGGGGCCTTTGGAACTGGCCGATTTCATCGGGTTGGACACCTGTCTTGCCATTATGAACGTGCTGCACGAAGGTCTGGCCGACACCAAATACCGCCCGTGTCCGCTGCTGACCAAATATGTCGAGGCGGGCTGGCTGGGCCGCAAGACGCAGCGCGGTTTTTATGATTACCGGGGCGAGGTTCCCGTACCAACCCGTTAGGTTTGGCGACCAGTTAAGGTTTCAGCACGTTCGCAAGATCCAGCGTGTGCTGGCGCAGCCAGCCAAGAAAGCCGCGCGGGTTGCCTTCCCAGTCTTTCAGCACCGTCGCAGGAATTGGCTCGCCGATCACCGGGCGTTGCGGTTTGAACAGGCTGCGCTTGATTTCATACAGCAACAAGCCCTGCCGCATCGTCGCCGACACCAGATTGGCGATCTGATAGACCCGCGAGTTTTGCCCGGCAAAGTAGATCGGCAGGATCGTGGCTCCGGACCGATGGATCATCTTGTGGGTGAACACGTTCCATTCCGCCTCGACCGCCGGGCCGAACCATGTCTCGGAACACGCCACCCTGCCCGCCGGGAACAGGATGATCACGCCGCCGCGCTTGAGATGCTCCATCGTCAGGGTCCGCATCTCCAGCCCCAACTCGCGCGAGTTTTCCTCATGCGGGAAAGGCACGGGGATCATGAATTCCTCGACCTCGGGAATCCCGGTCAGCAAGGACCGCGTCAGGATGCGGAAATCCGGCCGCACCCGGTTGATCATCTCGGCCATGATCATCCCGTCGACCAGCCCAGAGGGATGGTTTGCAACCACCACGACCGCACCCGTGGCTGGAATGCGGGCAATCTCTTCGGGCGGGGTGTCGATGCGGATGCCCATGTGCTTGATCGCCTTGGTCCAGAAGGGCGAGCCAAGCGGCGCGCCAGACTTTTCAAAACTGCGGATCAGCATCAGAAGCTGCACCTTTGCCGTCAGCCATTCGATCGCCCGGATCGCCCCCGCCTTGAACGGGTTGGTAAAGGTTCCCGCATAGGACAGCCGCCGCATATCATACTTTCGCGGCCCTGTTTTTGCAGAGACCGGTGGCACGACGGGGCGAGTTTGCGGGGTATCCGTCACGAAGCGGCAGCCTTCCTGATAAGCGCGTCAGTAGTCTTCGCCAAACCGGCTGGCCACCAGCGCGTCCAGCGCATCGGCAAGCTCCTGTCCCTGCCGCCCGCTGGTTAGGACCTCAATAGAGGTTCCGCGCGAGGCTGCCAACATCAAAAGCCCCATGATGCTGTCGCCGGACACCGTCATGCCGTCCTTGGTGACTTCGGCTCTGGCGTCATGCGCCTCGACCACCTCGACAAACCTGGCCGAGGCGCGGGCATGCAGGCCCTTTTCGTTGATAATCCGGAGTGTCAGCGTCGGCATGGCGCGTCAGGCTCCCGCGCTGAGATCATGGCTGTTGATGTACTTGCGCCCTGCATCCAACGCTACCGTCACCGCATCGCGCAGGCTCAGGTCGCGAGACTTGGCCAGCTTGATCAGCATCGGCAGATTGGCCCCGTACATGATCTTGCGCTCCGACCCCCCCGCGCAGGCCATCAATGAAAGGTTGGAGGGCGAGCCACCGAACATGTCGGTCACCACCACGACGCCGCTGCCCTCGTCGACCGCATCGGCGGCGGCGTGAATCTCGGCCTGTTTCTTGGCCCGGTCGTGGTCATCCTCGATCGCTATGGCAATCATGCCTTGCTGGGGTCCGACCACATGCTCGACCGCCGCCAGGTATTCCCGCGCCAGCCCGCCATGTGCGACGATCACGATTCCGATCAAGCGCGTTCCTCATCCGATGCATCGGGCGGCACGACAGCCGCCTTGCGTTCAAGTTCACGATGACGTTTTGACACCGGCCAGCCTGCATCCGCAAGCACCTTGCCCAACATTTCTGCAACTGCGACAGACCGGTGTTGCCCGCCGGTACAGCCGAACCCGATCGACAGATGCGCCTTGCCTTCGGCGCGATGGGCAGGCAGGAGCATCAGGATCAGCCCCTGCAACCTGTAGAAGAATTCGGCAAATCTCTGGTCGGCCTGAATATGGGCCTGCACGTCAGGATCACGTCCGTCACGAGCCCGCAGGCCGGGCATCCAATGCGGATTGGTCAGGAAACGGCAGTCAAAGATCATGTCCACCCCACGCGGCACCCCGCGCTTGTAGCTGAACGACTGGACCGACACCGCAAGTTGCGCCGACCGCCCCTGATCGAACCATCGGGCAATGTCCGCTTTCAGGTCATGCGGGGTCATCTCGGTCGTGTCGATCAGGTGGTCGGCGCGGACCTTGATCGGAGCCAGCAGATCAATCTCGCGCTCGATCCCTTGGGCCGGGGTTTCCGCCGGGGCCAGCGGGTGGCGGCGGCGGGTTTCGGAATAGCGGCGGATCAGTTCCGAAGGGGCGCAGTCCAGGTAAAGCACCTCCAGCGCCACGCGCGGATCGCGGGTCAGGCTGTCGATCAGTTCGATCAGTGCGGTGGCCGCGAAATCACGGTTGCGGACGTCAAGACCCAGTGCAATGGGCCGCCCCAACGAAGGCCCTTCGGTCAAGCGCGGCACCAGACTTAGCGGCAGGTTGTCGATGACCTCATACCCCAGATCCTCCAGCGCATGAATAGCCGTCGACCGGCCCGCCCCTGATGGCCCGGTCACCAGAACCACGCGATGGTCCTGACCCTGTTCTTCTGCCGTAAGCATTGTCTCACCGCTTTCAGGCCTGCCGCCCATGGCGCAGGCAGCATAGCACCGCCGCAGGGAAATGGGCACTGCGTGACCCCAGCACAAGATCACGAGACAGCCCCAACAGCGTTACGCTGCGTTGCGGCGGCAGGCGGTCAGGCTCGGGCGTGCCAAGATCGACGATCAGATTTACAGGCGTTTCGTGCAGCGACGGCGAACGGAGAATACCGACGCCCCGCGCTTCGATCAGGCCAGCCAGCGGGCCGGGACACCGGGCGATCAGGGCACCGTTTTCTGCCGTGACCTCGGTCTGATCATCGGCGACCAGCACCGCGCCAAGGCTGATCAGGCACAACGCCAGCGCCGACTTGCCCGCACCGGAAGGTCCGATGATCAGAAGGCCGCGCCCGTCGACTGCCACGCAGCTCGCGTGCAGCGTCTGCCGGATCACACCGGCAAACCCACCACGAACCTTGCCCCAAGCGGTTCAGATGTGACGTCGGCATGGGTCGGGCGGATGTTTTCAGCCCAGATCACACCACCATGCGCCTCGACAATCTGTTTGGAAATCGCGAGGCCAAGGCCAGAATGGTTGCCGAAATCCCCCTGAGGGCGTTCGGAATAGAACCGCTTGAACACCTTTTCAAGCGCCTGTTCCGGGATGCCGGGCCCGGTATCCTCGACCACCACCAGCACCCGATTTTCGCGCCGCCGCGCCCAGACGCGGACCGCGTCCCCCTCTTCGCAGAACGACACGGCGTTGGTAATCAGGTTGACGAACACCTGCGCCAGTCGCGCCTCCAACCCCCGCGTCATGATGGCATCGGGCGGGAAGTCGGTAATGAACTCGACCCCCTTTTCCCGCGCTTGCGCGCCCAGATATTCGGTCAGGTTGGTCAGGGTCTTGGATAGGTTGAACTCTTCTTCTTCTTCCTTGACCAACTCACTGTCCAATCGTGATGCGTTCGAGATATCGGACACCAGACGGTCCAGCCGCCGCACGTCATGTTCGATCACCTCCAGCAACTTTTCCCGCTGATCATCGCGCTTGGCGACCCGCAGGGTCACGACGGCAGACCGCAGCGATGCCAGCGGGTTCTTGATCTCGTGCGACACATCCGCCGCGAACTGTTCGTTCGCGTCGATCCTGTCATACAGCGCCGCCACCATGCCGCGCATCGCCACCGACAAACGACCGATCTCGTCCGGGCGCGCCGCGAGGTCGGGAATCCGCACCCGGCCCGGTGCCATCTTGCGGGCATCGCGGTCGCGGCCCAACTCGGCTGCCGCCGCAAGATCGGACAACGGATTGGCAATGGTTGACGCAAGCACCAATGATAACCCGATCGATACCAGCAGCGCGATCACGAACATCTGAAGGATCTGTTCCCGCTCATAGCGGACCAGCCGGTCAATCTCGCCTTCCGCCGACGTCAGCGCGATCACCGCCAACACCTCCCCCGCCCGGACGATCGGAGTAGCGACAGAGAACTGTGCACCACCCTCGGCCCCTTGACCGGTGTTGACAGCCGTCAGCCCGGCCCGCGCCTCGGCAAACAAACTTCGCGCCTGTGCCTGACCGTCGACTTTGGCGGCCTGTGGCTGGCCAGACGACAAAACGCCCGCGACCACATTCCAGATGCCGTTCAGAAAATCGGTGATGATCGTAGACCGACCGCTGTTCCCAAGATCGGGACGCGCGGCCCCGATGCCCGAGCCGATCAGATCGCCATAGGCATCGAACAGGAACACCTCGACTCCCGGTCCGAACGTGATGTTGGCCAACTGTTCCGGCATGTCGCGCGCAAAGCCGGGCGTCAGCGGCCCGGCAGGCAAGCTGGCCTCGAACACATTGGCGATCAGTTCGGCTTCGGTCACCAGCCCCTGTTCCCGCTGCAACACCAGACTGTCGCGGAACGGGTTCAGGAACAGCACGCCCGCCACCAGAACCACCAGCGCCATCAGGTTGAAGATGATGATCTTGCGCGCCAGAGGCGAGCGGTTCAGCGCCACGATCCCCCGCCGGCCCCGCCCTTCGCGCAGCGATGCGTCAACGGTGGCATCGGGCGAAACCCAATCCTCGCCCAGCAAAACCTCGCCGGTCTTGCTGCGCGTGTCGGATTTGGCGGGGTGGGGGAGGGCGGTCATTCTTCGTTGTAGCGATAGCCGATGCCATAAAGCGTTTCGATTGCCGAAAACTCTTCGTCCACGGCGCGCATCTTCTTGCGCAACCGTTTGATATGGCTGTCGATCGTGCGGTCATCGACATACACCTGATCGTCGTAGGCCACATCCATCAGCTGATCGCGAGATTTCACGAAACCAGGCCGCTGAGCCAAAGCCTGCAGCAGCATGAATTCGGTCACCGTCAGGGACACGTCCAGCCCCTTCCACGAAACCGAATGACGCAGCGGGTCCATCCGCAACTGGCCTCGCTCCATGATCTTGGTTTCTTCGGTCACGGCGACTTCGCCCGTCGCAATCGCATCCTGACGGCGCAGCAGCGCGCGGATGCGCTCGACCAGCAGGCGCTGGCTGAACGGCTTTTTCACATAGTCGTCAGCCCCCATCCGCAGACCCAGAACTTCGTCAATCTCGTCGTCCTTGGAGGTGAGGAAGATCACCGGCATGGTGGTTTTCAGCCGCAGGCGTTGCAGCAGATCCATCCCGTCCATCCTGGGCATCTTGATGTCCAGAACGGCCATGTCGGGCATTCGGCGATTGAACGCATCAAGGGCGGACTGGCCGTCGTTGAACGTCTCGACCTCGAACCCCTCTGCTTCCAGAGTCATCGACACCGACGTCAGGATATTCCTGTCGTCGTCCACAAGGGCGATCCTTGCCATGTTTGGGCTTCCCTATTCTGCTCGGCTTGCCTGATTTTTGTCTTATGATCGGTTTTCCGGCACACAGAATCAACCAGAATGTGCGAATCACCCTTATCTGCCCTTTCATTGACACCGAAATTCCCGAATAAATGACTAATTTGCCGCAGTCGCTTTGTGCGTGAGTCGATGGTTGCGCTAAACTCGGCATGGTTGCGCTAACTGTGTCATTGCTCGCTGTTCCTGTTTGGAATCCGCGTGTTATATGAAGAAACGCTAAGTTTCACTGTAGGGCGTTTTTGGTCGGGCCAGCGGAATGGCCCCCTCATCTGGCAGATTGATAGGTTGCCAGCGGCGACCAAAGGGAGCGAGCAGCATGACCAACGGACGCGTGAACCCCGCGCAAACGCTTGACAAACAAGGTATCCACGATTTGGGTCGGGTTTTCTACAACCAGATCGAGCCCGCCTTGGTCGAAGCAGCGGTAGCGCGGGGTGAAGGGCGTCTGGGCAAAGGGGGCGCGTTTCTGTGTTCGACCGGGCAATTCACCGGGCGGTCCCCGAAAGACAAGTTCGTGGTGCGAACGGCGTCGGTCGAAGACAGTATCTGGTGGGAAAACAACGCGCCGATGACCCCGGCGGCCTTCGGTGTGCTGCATGCCGACATGCTGGCCCATATGAAGGGTCGGGATTACTTTGTGCAGGATCTTTACGCCGGGGCCGACCCGTTGCATCGGCTGGACGTGCGGGTGATCACGGAACTGGCCTGGCACGGGCTGTTCATCCGGCACCTGCTGCGGCGGCCGGAGCGGGCAGAGCTGGACACCTTCGTGCCGGAATGGACGATCATCAATTGTCCCAGTTTCAAGGCCGACCCTGCGCGCCACGGTTGCCGCACGACGACCGTCATCGCGATAAGCTTCGATGCCAGGCTGATCCTGATCGCCAATACCGCTTATGCGGGCGAAAACAAGAAGTCGGTGTTTACCCTGCTGAACTACCTGCTGCCCGCGACCGGCGTGATGCCGATGCATTGTTCGGCCAACCACGCCATCGGCAATCCGGTCGATACGGCGGTGTTCTTTGGCCTGTCGGGCACCGGCAAGACGACCCTTTCCGCCGCCCCCGACCGCACGCTGATCGGCGATGACGAACATGGCTGGTCGGATCGGGGCACCTTCAACTTTGAAGGCGGGTGCTATGCCAAGACCATCAACCTGAACCCGGCAGCCGAGCCTGACATCCATGCCACGACCCACCGATTTGGCACCGTAGTCGAAAACATGGTCTATGATCCGGAAACGCTGGAGCTTGATTTCGACGACGACAGCCTGACGGCAAACACGCGCTGCGCCTATCCGCTGGATTACATTCCCAATGCGTCAATCACCGGGTTGGGCGGCGCACCTCGGCACATCATCATGCTGACCTGCGATGCGTTCGGCGTCCTGCCGCCCATCGCGCGGCTGACCCCGGCGCAGGCGATGTATCACTTCCTGTCCGGCTTTACGTCCAAGGTGGCGGGGACGGAACGGGGCGTGACGGAACCGACGCCGACGTTCAGCACCTGTTTCGGCGCCCCCTTCATGCCGCGCCGCCCCGAGGTTTATGGCAAGCTGTTGCAGGGCAAGATCGCCAGGCAAGGGGCCACCTGTTGGCTGGTCAATACCGGCTGGACCGGGGGAGCCTTTGGAGTGGGTCGCCGAATGCCGATCAAGGCAACGCGTGCCCTGCTGTCGGCGGCGCTGGACGGGTCGCTGGCGGGGGTCGAGTTCCGTCGTGATGCGAACTTCGGTTTCGAGGTGCCGGTCGCGGTGCCGGGGGTTGACACGGGCTTGCTGAACCCGCGCGAAACCTGGGCCGACGCTGTGGCCTATGATGCGCAGGCGGCCAAACTGGTGGCGATGTTTGCCGACAATTTTGGCCAGTATCTGCCGTTCATCGGAGCGGACGTGAAGGCCGCGGCGATCGGGTGAGGTGGCAGGACCGGGGGCCAGCCCCCGGACCCCCGGGATATTTGGGCCAAGAGGAAGGACGCAAAATCAGGCAAACAGCGCCTGACGCATCAGGTTGAGGCCGGTCAGGATCAGCAGCGCCTGGGTCCAGCGGCGGAAGCGAGTCTGATCCAGACGATCCTGCAACTTCTGCCCCAAGGTTTGCCCCAGCACCGCCGGAATCACCAGCATCGCCGAGAACAGCAACAGCGGGCCGGACATCAGCCCGGTGCCCAGATGTGCGCCCAGCAAAACGATGGCCCCCAGCAGAAAGATCACCCCCTGCACCCGCACGGTTTCGATCTTGTCCACTCCGACCGACAGCAAGTAAACCAGCAAAGGCGGACCCCAGACGCCGGACACCCCGCCATAAAGCCCGCCCACCACGCCCAGCAGCCATTCGGCACGGGTCCGATGCTCCAACCGCAATGCCAGCTTTCGCCCCATCAGTTGCAGCGCGGCAAACAGGGTGATCGGCAGGCCCAGCAGCAGCAGGAACGCGGATTGCGGGATTACCTCGACGAATTGCGCCGACACGACCAGCATGACCAACGTCGCGATCAGAAAGCGGCGATAGTCCCGCGCCGTGGCAACCGCAGCCGGGATGCCCTGGCGGAAGGCTTGGCTGAAATTCGTCACGACCGTCGGCAGGATCAGCCCGGCCAGCGCCTGATGCGGGGTCAGAAACGACGAGAAGGCCGAGATCATGATCATCGGCATCGCAAAGCCGACAGCGCCTTTGACGAAGCCCGCAAAGCCCGCAATCAATAGGGCCGCGATCAGGGCGGTGAGGGTCAATCCATCGGGGGGCCAATACATTTCCACGTTTTAGCCTGCCGACGCGCGGGCTGCACCCGGAATTTGACCGCGACATTTTAGGTCGCGTTCTGTGTCGCCCGCGAAACGATATTGCGCTGCAGCTGCAAAAGGTTTAGCCCCATGGCCCATACCCTTCAGCACCCACCCCTTGAGCACGGAGCCTGCCATGCCACATGATGGACAAACCTTGACCCCCTCGCCCGTGCTGGCGGATCTGCTGACCCTGACCGGGGCCGCCTTGCCAGAAGTGGAGGCGCTGTTCACCTCTGCGCGCGAAAATCTTCGCCTGCAGGTAACGTCGGGCGGCAAGGTGCAGGCGTCCCTGCTTGAGGTGCATCAGTATCAGGCCCATGCGCTGTCGTGGTTGGCCACATATACCGAGGCGCTGCGGCAGATGCAGGCCTGGGCCCTGCGGCTGAACACCGATGGCCGGTTCGGCGAGATGGAGGCGTTGATCCTGCAGATCGCCTATGGCGAGTATCTGGCGCAGATCAGCGGCGGCATTCCGATGAGCCAAGGCGAGATTGCGCGGCTGGCCGACCTTGGCTTGCCCGCATGGGTGGCAGGCCCCGCTACCAGCCTTCTGATGACCGAAGGGAACACCGCCGCCGTCCGCGACCGTCTGGTCGTCCTGATGCAGGACAATCAGGGCCGCGCGACCTTTGGCGTGACCGGGCTGGACGACGAGTTGGAAATGATCCGCGACCAGTTTCGTCGGTTTGCCGATGACCGCGTGGTGCCCCATGCCCACGGCTGGCACCTGCGCGACGCGTTGATCCCGATGGAGATCATCGAGGCATTGGCCGAAATGGGCGTGTTCGGCCTGACGATTCCCGAGGAATTCGGCGGATTCGGTCTGTCCAAAGCGTCGATGGTCGTGGTGTCCGAGGAACTGTCACGCGGCTATATCGGGGTGGGATCGCTGGCGACGCGGACCGAGATTGCGGCGGAGCTGATCCTGTGCGGCGGCACGGAGGCGCAGAAACAGCACTGGCTGCCCAAACTCGCCTCGGGCGAAACCCTGCCGACGGCAGTGTTCACCGAACCGAACACCGGGTCCGATCTTGGTGCGCTGCGGACACGGGCGGTCAAGACCGGCGACGACTGGCAGATCACCGGCAACAAGACCTGGATCACCCATGCCGCGCGCACCCATGTGATGACGCTGCTGGCCCGCACCGACCCTGCCACAGCCGACTACCGCGGGCTGTCGATGTTTCTGGCCGAAAAGACACCCGGTACGGATGCCGACCCCTTCCCGACCCCTGGCATGACGGGCGGCGAGATCGAAGTGCTGGGCTATCGCGGCATGAAGGAATATGAACTCGCCTTTGACGGCTTTGCCGTGAAGGCTGAAAACCTGCTGGGAGGAGTCGAGGGTCAGGGGTTCAAGCAACTGATGCAGACCTTTGAATCCGCCCGCATCCAGACCGCCGCCCGTGCCGTGGGCGTGGCGCAGAACGCGCTGGAGGTCGGCATGCAATACGCGTTGGACCGCAAGCAGTTCGGCAAGGCGCTGATCGCCTTTCCGCGCGTTTCGGGCAAGCTGGCGATGATGGCCGTCGAAATCATGGTCGCGCGGCAACTGACCTATTTCAGCGCCTGGCAGAAGGATCACGACAAACGCTGTGATCTGGAGGCGGGCATGGCCAAGCTGCTGGGCGCACGGGTGGCGTGGTCTTGTGCGGACAACGCTTTGCAGATTCATGGCGGCAACGGATTTGCGCTGGAGTATCAGATCAGCCGCATCCTGTGCGATGCCCGTATCCTGAACATCTTTGAAGGTGCTGCGGAAATTCAGGCGCAGGTGATCGCGCGTCGCCTTCTGGACTGATCATTCCGCCGGGACCCGGCCATGCGATGGGCGGGGAGTGCCAAGGCGCGGGTGCAACCGATCCGCGACGGCCCATGCGCTGGCAAGCCCGAGCCCGGCCGCCGCAAATATGCCGGGCAGCGGGGCCACGAGCAGAACCAGCCACGCCATACCCGGCGTCACGATGCCCGACACATCTCGGAATGACGAATAGACTGCCGACATTTCCGTCCGCTCTGACGGCTTGACGGCCATCAGAAACGGCAAACCGCCCACCACGTCCAGCAGCACGAGAAATACCGACGCGGCCATCATGAGGGCGACCGTCGCCCAGGGCAGCGGCGAAAACAAGGCCGATGCGACGAACAGCGCGGCGCACAGGCCAAATCCGGCACGCACCGACAGCCGCACCGAGGTCCGGCCGACATAGCGGAGCATGAACGGGGCCGCGAACAGCAGCGCGTTGGTGATCGACAGGGCCGCCCCGCCGACATGCTTGCTCAGCCCCGCCTCGATGCAGAAGATCGGCAGATAGACGACGTAGACCCACCACCCGCAGCTTCGCATCACGGCGAACAGCCATCCCGCTATCAACCTTGGCTGCGCGAAAAACCGCCACAGATAAGCCAGAGGGTTCGACGCAGGTCCGCGCGCCCGGCTGATCGCCTTGCCATTGCCCAACCGCAACCACCAGAATGTGACCAGCAGCCCGATCGCCCAGACCCCGGCCAGAACGAACGGCGCAGGGGCCCATTGGTCATACAACCACACGCCCAACAAGGGCCCGACAGCCCATGGCGTTGCCGAAAACACCATCTGGGTGGACTGACTGCGGCCAAGATCGGCGCGCACGATGTAATCCAGCACATAGGCGTTCAGGCAGACAAACACTGTCACGGTTGCCATCGCGTTGCACATCACCGACAGCAAGACCGCCAGCGGACTGCCGCCGATTGCCAGCGCCATCCCGCCCAGATACATGCAGCAACCTGCCGTATACACCCAACGCCGGGGCAACCACCTGGTAAAGGAAGGCACCAACAGTCCCCAGACCAGCGCCACGATACCGGCGGCCAAATAGGCTTGCGATGTCAACTCGGCGCTGCCCATCACATCGTAGACCACCAACGGCATCGCCGAAATCAGCGTGCCGCGCACCGCAGCATCCAAGCCTGCCAGCATCGCAAAGCTGCGGACACCCGGAGCTGGAGCATCTTTCAGGGCAAGGGGGAGGTTGTGCAGGATCATCACATCATTCCTAGGCCTTGAATTTGCCAATTTTCCAGGCAAACCGCTGTAGCAGACGCGACATGTCGGGTCGTTTTGTGCCGGGCTTGCCATCTGGGTTCCCCGCAGGCGATGATGGGGGCCAGAGGAGGGCAACGCGATGCGCAAGTTCATGGTTGTACTGGATGACACGCGCGAATGTCTCAACGCGATGCGCTTTGCCGCGATGCGGGCATCAAATACGGGGGGCGGTGTCCTGATCCTGTCGGTGATCCCGCCCGAAGAGTATCAGCACTGGATAGGCGTCGCCGACCTGATGCGTGCCGAGGCCCGCGAACGGATCGAGGCGCATTTCGGCGTGTTCGCCAAATGGATGCGGGAAAAACAGGGCGTCGACCCCGAACTTGTAATCCGCGAGGGCGATCCGGTGGCCGAAATTCTGGCGCAGGTTCGCGACGATCCGTCGGTGGGGATTCTGGTGCTGGGGGCGTCGCATGACAAATCGGGTCCTGGGCCGCTGGTCACGCAAATGAGTCGCAATGCAGGTACTTTGCCGATCCCCATCACCATCGTGCCCGGCGAGATGTCGAAAGAGCGGCTGGAAGAAATCACTTGACGCAACGTTAATTTGCAGTTGCAGCAAAAAGCCTGTCTCGTCCGCAGCGTTGCCCCATATTGCCATGTGGGAGGACTGAAATGAGGCTGATATGTCCGCGATTACCGCGCCTTTCTCAAACCCCGTCGCTCTGCCCGCGCCCGTTGAAGACGTGCTGTCCTACTTCACCGCCGAGTTGCCCCACGCGCGTCGCCTGCGGTGCCTGACCGCCATCGACCTGATGTATGGCTACTATCGCGACGAATGAACGATTTAGAACCGCTCCAAACTTGACTTGGGGCGATCCGGCGTTCATACCTGACAGGAACAGTTGGAGATAGCCCATGTTCATCCAGACCGAATCTACCCCGAACCCCGCCACGCTGAAATTCCTGCCCGGTCAGACCGTGCTGGAACTTGGCACTGCCGATTTCCCCAGCACCGAAGCGGCGCAGAAATCGCCTCTTGCCAAGCGCATCTTTGCGGCGGGCGATGTGACGGGTGTGTTCTTCGGCACCGATTTTGTCACCGTGACCAAGGCCGACGGTGTGGACTGGCAGCACATCAAACCCGCCATTCTGGGCGCGATCATGGAGCATTTCCAGTCGGGTGCTGCCGTCATCGACGGGGATGCCACGGCTGCGGGCGGTCATGCAGCACATACAGGCCCGGATGGCGATATCGTCCGCCAGATCAAGGAACTGCTCGACAGCCGAGTTCGCCCCGCCGTGGCGCAGGATGGCGGCGACATCACGTTTCACGGGTTTGACCGGGGTGTAGTCTATTTGCACATGCAGGGCGCCTGTGCCGGTTGCCCATCCTCGACCCTGACACTGAAAATGGGGATCGAAAACCTGCTGCGTCATTACATCCCCGAAGTGCTGGAAGTGCGGCCGGTCGCGGCCTGAACCGGACCTGATCCTTGCCTGACGCCCAGATAACTCTGGCATTCGACACCTCGGCGGCGCATTGCGCCGCCGCTTTGCTGTCGGGCGGCAGGCTGTGGCAAATCAGCGAACCGATGGACAAGGGGCAGGCCGAACGGCTGTTCCCCTTGCTCGAATCTCTGCTGGCGCAGGCGGGCCTGGGCTGGCAGGACCTTGACCTGCTGGCCGTCGGCATCGGCCCCGGAAACTTTACCGGGGTCCGGATCGCAGTTGCTGCCGCGCGGGGATTGGCGCTGTCGTTGGGAGTTCCGGCGATCGGGGTGACCCGATTGCAGGCGCTCGCCCATGGCCTGCCGCGCCCGGTTACCGTGATCGAGGATGCCCGGCGCGGCGAATGCTATGTCCAGCAGTTCGGGATGGCCGAAACGGGCCCCGCCAAGCTGGCACCGCGGGGCGGATTGCAGATCGGCGGGCCGGTCACCGGGTCCGCTGCAGGCCCCTTGGCCCTGCCCCCCGCAATGCCGCTGTGCGAGGCGATTGCGCGCATCGCCGTTGCCCGCGCGTCCCCCCAGCCAAGACCTGCGCCATTCTACCTGCGCGGCGCAGATGCCTCGCCCCCCGCAGACCCTGCCCCGACGATCCTGCCATGACCCCCGCCGCCATGGCCCGCCTGCACGCCGCCTGTTTTACCTCTCCCCGCCCGTGGTCCGAGGCAGAGATCGCCGACCTTCTGACCTCGCCTCTGGTGTTCGCCATCCCCGAATCGGGGGGGTTCGCCATGGGGCGGGCGGTGGCGGGCGAGGCGGAATTGCTGACGCTGGCGGTCGACCCGGGCCAACGGCGGCAGGGTATCGGGGCCGCCCTTCTGTCAGGCTTTCTGGCCGAAGCCACAGCGCGCGAAGCGGAACGGGCATTTCTGGAGGTGAACCCCGATAACGACCCGGCGGTTTCCCTGTATCTCAAGGCCGGTTTCACCATCACAGGGCGGCGCAAGGGCTATTATCATCCGCCAACCGGCCCTGCGCTTGATGCGCTGATCATGGACCTGCGGCTTCAGGGTTCGGGCGGCTGCCCAATTCCTGATTGAAAGATCAAAACCCCGGCGGGCCTGCGCAAATAGCTATTGACCGCCCCGCAACCATTCGCCCTAATTTGCCCACGATCTGCCAGCGAACGGTCAACAGCCGGGGACAGGGTGGAACACATGTTGCAAACCGGGAGAGACCCATGACCCTGACGAAACATCTGCTTGGCGCCGCCGCCACGCTGGCGCTGATGGCGGGCACTGCCCTTGCCGATCCGGCGCTGATCTATGATCTGGGCGGCAAGTTCGACAAATCCTTCAACGAAGCCGCGTTTAACGGGGCCACCAAATGGGCCACCGAAACCGGCGGCACGTTCAAGGACCTTGAAATCACCTCCGAAGCCCAGCGCGAACAGGCTCTGCGCCAACTGGCAGGCGCAGGGTTCAACCCCGTCGTTACCACCGGCTTCGGGATGAGCGACCCGATCTCCATCGTCGCCCCCGATTTCCCCGACACAAAGTTCGTCACCATCGACGGCTATGTCGATCCGACGACGCATCCTAACGTGCTGTCGGTGGGCTTTGCCGAGCATGAAGGGTCGTATCTGGTCGGCATGATGGCCGGCATGAAATCGACCACCGGCACTGTGGGCTTTGTCGGCGGGATGGATATTCCGCTGATCCGCAAGTTCGGCTGCGGTTATGCGCAGGGCGTGATGGCGGCCAAGGCCGATGCCAAGGTCATCCTGAACATGACCGGCACCGATCCGTCGGCATGGAACAACCCGACCAAGGGCGGCGAGATTGCCAAGGCGCAGAAAAGCCAGGGCGCCGATGTGATCTTTGCCGCTGCGGGCGGCACCGGCATGGGCGTGTTGCAGGCGGCCAAGGACGAGGGCATCCTGTCGATCGGCGTGGACAGCAACCAGAACCATCTGTTCCCCGGCTCGGTTCTGACCTCTATGCTCAAGCGCGTCGATGTGGCGGTGTTCGATGCCTTCTCGCAAGGCGCCGACCTGAAAACCGGCGTCATGGGGCTGAACCTGGCGTCTGACGGCGTGGGCTATGCGATGGATGAGAACAACGCATCGCTGGTGACCCCGGAAATGATTGCAGCCGTCGATGCGGCCGCCGCCAAGATCAAATCGGGCGAACTGGTGGTTCATGATTACATGACCGACGATAGCTGCCCCGCGGCACAGTTTTGATGACCCTACAGGTCAAGGGGGGGCGGCAGGCAACTGCCGCCCCCATTTCGGACTACGCCATTGAACTCAAAGGCATCTCCAAGGCCTTTGGTCCGGTGCAGGCCAACAAGGACATCAACATCGCCGTTCCGCGTGGCACGATCCACGGGATCATCGGCGAAAACGGGGCCGGAAAATCGACGCTGATGTCGATCCTGTACGGCTTCTACAAATCCGACGCCGGCGAGATTTTCATCAACGGCCACCTGACCACGATTCCAGACAGCCAGAGCGCCATTCGTGCCGGCATCGGCATGGTGTTTCAGCATTTCAAACTGGTGCAGAACTTTTCGGTTCTGGAGAATATCATTCTGGGGGCCGAGGATGGCGCGATGCTCGCCACTTCGCTGGGCCGGGCGCGCAAGGTGCTGGCCGACCTGTCGCGCGAATACGAACTGGACGTGTGCCCCGATGCGTTGATCGAAGACCTGTCCGTGGGCCACCAGCAGCGGGTGGAAATCCTCAAGGCGCTGTATCGGCAGGCCGATATCCTGATCCTGGATGAGCCGACCGGCGTGCTGACCCCTGCCGAGGCGGACCATCTGTTCCGCATCCTCAGGGGCCTGCGCGATCAGGGCAAGACCATCATCCTGATCACCCACAAGCTGCGCGAAATCATGGAGACGACCGACAACGTTTCCGTGATGCGGCGCGGCACGATGGTGGACACGGTCAAGACGGCGGACACCAGCCCCGAGGCGCTGGCCGAACTGATGGTGGGCCGCAAGGTGCTGCTGGAGGTCGAAAAGCGCCCCGCCACCCCCGGCAAGGTGGTGCTGTCGGTCGAAAACCTGCGGGTCCGCGACGAACACGGCGTCGAACGGCTGAAAGGCGTGTCGCTGGAAATCCGCGCGGGCGAGATCCTCGGGATTGCCGGGGTCGCGGGCAACGGGCAATCTGAACTGCTGGAGGCATTGGGCGGCATCGCCCGCGCCACGGGCCGCATCACGCTGAACGGCGTAGACCTGCCGCTGACCGGCGCAAAGGCCAACGGCCAGACGCGGCGCGCGGCAGGCATCGCGCATGTGCCCGAAGACCGACAGGCGTTGGGCCTGATCATGGACTTCGCCGCCTGGGAAAACGTCGCCTTCGGCTATTACAACGCGCCCGAGTACCAGAAGAACGCCCTTCTGATGGACAACGCCGCCCTGAAGGACGACACCGCCCGCAAGATGGCGACCTTTGACGTGCGCCCGCCTATTCCGACCCTTTCCGCCAAATCCTTTTCCGGCGGCAATCAGCAAAAGATCGTCGTCGCCCGCGAGATGGAACGCAATCCCGACCTGCTGCTGATCGGCCAGCCGACGCGCGGCGTCGATATCGGGGCAATCGAGTTCATCCACAAACAAGTGGTCGCCCTGCGCGATGCGGGCAAGGCCGTGCTGCTGGTGTCGGTCGAACTGGATGAGATCATGTCCCTGTCAGACCGCATCGCCGTGATGTTCGACGGGCAGATCATGGGCACCGCCGACCCCGAAACAACCAACGAACGCAAGTTGGGCCTGTTGATGGCCGGTGTTTCGGACGAGGCCGCCTGATGGAAAAGATGCCCCGCTGGGCCGACGTTCTGCTGGTGCCGCTGATCAGCTTGCTGATCGCCTTTGCGATTTCGGCGCTGGTCATCCTTGCGATTGGCGAAGACCCGGTGAACGCGATGACCGTGATGGTCACGGGCGCGCTGGGGTCGACTTATGGCTGGGGCTATACGCTGTATTACGCGACCAATTTCATGTTCACCGGCCTGGCCGTGTCGGTCGCGTTCCACGCCAGCCTGTTCAACATCGGCGGCGAGGGTCAGGCGACGCTGGGGGGCCTGGGCGTGGCGCTGGTCTGCCTGTTCGTCCCGTGGCCGCACTGGTCGCTGGCCCTCGCAGCCGCCATTCTGGCATCTGCCATGTTCGGGGCGATCTGGGCCGCGATCCCCGCATGGCTGCAAGCCAAACGTGGCAGCCACATCGTGATCACCACGATCATGTTCAACTTCATCGCCGCTGCCTTGCTGAACTACCTGCTGGTCAACGTGCTGCGTCCGAAGGGCAGCATGGACCCCGCCACCGCCCGCTTTCCCGAAGCTACCAACCTGCCCGCGCTGAGCGAAATGCTGGGTGCCGTCGGCATCCCCTTTGCCAAAAGCACCCCCGCCAACATCAGCTTGCTGATTGCGATGATCTGCTGCGTCCTGGTCTGGGGGCTGTTGTGGCACACCCGGCTTGGCTATCAGTTGCGCGCCTTTGGCAAATCGGAAAAGGCCGCCGTCTATGCGGGTATCAATCCGGTCAGGATCACAGTCCTCGCGATGGTGATTTCCGGCGGGCTGGCGGGGATGATGGCGATCAACACCGTGCAGGGCGAGGCGAACCGGCTGTTGCTGAACTCGGTCGAGGGGGCGGGATTCATCGGCATCGCCGTGGCGCTGATGGGACGAAGCCATCCGCTGGGGGTGTTTCTGGCGGCGATCCTGTTCGGCTTTCTCTATCAGGGCGGCGCGGAACTGGCGCTGTGGACGTCGATCCCGCGCGAATTGATCACGGTCATTCAGGCGCTGGTCATCCTGTTCACCGGGGCGCTGGAATACATGGTGCGCAAACCGGTGGAAAACATGTTCCTGATGCTGCGCAAGGGGCGGTAGATGGATTTCGCCACCCTGATCACCTTGCTCGATTCCACCGTCCGTCTGGCAACGCCGCTGCTGCTGGCTTGTCTGGCGGGGTTGTTTTCCGAACGGGCGGGCGTGTTCGACATCGGGCTGGAAGGCAAGATGCTGGCCGCCGCCTTTGCCTCGGCGGCAACGGCGGCTGTGACCGGGTCGGTCTGGCTGGGGTTGTGCGCCGGGATCGGGGCTTCGCTGGCTCTGGCTGCCGTGCATGGCGTGGCGTCGATCACGTTCCGGGGCAATCAGTTGATTTCGGGCGTGGCGATCAACTTTCTGGCCTCGGGGTTGACGGTGTTGCTGGGGCAGAACTGGTTCGGCCTTGGCGGGCGGACCCCGACGTTGGAAGGGGCCGCACGGTTCTCCGAGGTCAGATTGCCGTTCGCCGATGCGCTGTCGGGGGTGCCGGTCCTGGGGACGGTCTATGCCGATCTGATCTCGGGGCACACCATTCTGGTCTATGTGGCGCTGGCGCTGGTGCCTGCCTCGGCCTGGTTGCTGTATCGCACCCGGTTCGGCCTGCGCCTGCGCGCGGTGGGCGAAAATCCGGCGGCGGTCGATACGGCGGGGGTTTCCGTGGTCGGCATCCGCTTTGCTGCCGTGGCGATTGCGGGGGTGCTCTGCGGGTTGGCGGGGGCCTACCTTGCCACCGGTCTGGCGGCGGGGTTTGGGCGCGAAATGACGGCGGGCAAGGGGTTCATCGCCCTTGCGGCGCTGATCTTTGCCAAATGGCGGCCATGGTATGCACTGTCGGCTTGCCTGTTGTTCGGGCTACTGGAGGCCGTCGCCATCCGCTACCAGAACATCGACCTCGGCCTGATCGTCATCCCTGTACAGTTGACGCAGGCGCTGCCCTATATTTTGACTGTCGTCATTCTTGCCGGGTTCGTCGGCAAGGCGATCCCGCCCCGTGCCGGAGGCGAGCCCTATGTCAAAGAACGCTGACCTGATCCGCGCCCGTGCAGGCGACGCGCCGGTGCGGCTGGGCCTGATCCTCGGGTCCGGTTTGGGGCATCTGGCGAGTGCGGTGGATGGGGTGGCGATTCCCTATGACGATTTGCCGGGCTTCCCCCATATCGGCGTGTCCGGCCACAACCCGAACCTCGTGATCGGCGATCTGGAAGGCGTGCGCGTCGCGGTGTTCGGCGCGCGCGAGCATTATTATGAAAACGGCAACCCCGCTGCGATGCGCGGCCCGCTGGAGGTGTTGAAGGCTTTGGGGGCCGAAGCCTTGATTGCCACCAACGCCGCAGGGTCGCTGCGCCCTGACATCAAACCGGGCGACCTGATGCTGTTGAACGACCACATCAACTTTTCGGGGCTGAACCCCCTGATCGGCGAAAACACCGATGCGCGGTTCGTGCCGATGACGACCGCCCACGATGCTGACCTGCGGGCAGGTCTGCGCGCGGCGGCGGATGTGCAAGGCATCGCCCTCCCCGAAGGCGTTTACGCCTGGTATTCCGGCCCGTCCTTCGAGACCCCGGCCGAGATTCGCGCGATCAGGATATTGGGCGGCGATGCGGTGGGAATGTCGACGGTGCCGGAGGTGATCCTGGCCCGCTTCCTCGGGATGCGGGTCGCGGCCATCTCGACCATCACCAACATGGCCGCAGGCCTGTCGGACGAACAGATCAGCCACGAACACACCAAGGCGATGGCCCCGCTGGGTGCGGCAAAACTGGAACGGATTCTGCGGCAATTCCTGCGCACTTGGGCTTAGGCTCCCTCGGCGTTTGACATCGGCCCCAAGGGCGCGCAACCCTTTGGGCCAAATCGCCCTTCCAACGTGGCGGCACAGGCCATGCAGCTTTATCTTCCGATCGCCGAGGTTTCGGTCAACGCTTTCCTCTTGCTGGGCATGGGGGGGGGGCGTCGGCTTTCTGTCGGGCATGTTCGGGGTAGGGGGCGGGTTTCTGATCACCCCGCTGCTGTTCTTCATCGGTATTCCGCCCGCAGTTGCCGTGGCCACCGGCGCCAATCTGGTGGTGGCGTCGTCGCTGTCGGGCGTTCTGGCGCAGGTCCGTCGTCGCGGTGTCGATTTCACCATGGGGCTGGTCATGCTGGTCGGCGGGCTTGTCGGATCGGCCATCGGCGTCGCGGTGTTCGCATGGCTGACGGTCTTGGGGCAGATCGACCTGTTCGTGCAACTGAGCTACGTCATCTTCCTTGGCCTGATCGGGGCTGTCATGTTTCAGGAAAGCCTGCGGGCCCTGATCCGGGCGGGCCGGCCGGGGGTGCAGGCGGTACGGCGCGCCAACGTCCACACCTGGGTCCATCGCATGCCGTTCAAGGCGAAGTTCCGGGCAAGTGGCCTCTATATCTCGGTCATCCCGCCGATGCTGATCGGCGCTGCGGTCGGGTTTCTGTCGGCGATCATGGGGGTGGGGGGCGGGTTCATCATGGTGCCCGCGATGATCTATCTGCTGGGCATGCAGACCAAGGTCGTCATCGGCACATCGCTGTTTCAGATCATCTTTGTGACTGCATTTACGACCGTGCTGCATGCCGTCACCAGTCAGACGCTGGATATCCTGCTGGCCCTGCTGCTGATCCTTGGCGGGGTCGTCGGTGCACAGTTCGGCGCGCGGGTCGGGGTGCGGCTGAAGGCCGAACAGTTGCGCATCCTGCTGGCGACACTGGTGCTTGCGGTGGCGGGCAAGATCGCGCTGGACCTGCTGTTGCAACCCTCCGAGCTTTACTCGGTCGCTTACGGGGGGCTGCCATGATCCGCGCGCTGCTGATGCTGCTGGCGCTGACCTTGCCCGCCAGGGCGCAGGAACAGATTGTTTCTGGCTTGTCGCAAAGCCGCGTTGCGATCACCGCCAACTTTGACGGGTCTGAAATCCTGATCTACGGCGCGGTCCGCCGGGATGCGCCGCCGCCCGTCGGGGGCGGTCAGTTGCAGGTCATCATCACCGTCGAAGGCCCGACCACCCCCCTGATCATTCGCCGCAAGGAAAAGGTCGCGGGCATCTGGCTGAACCGCGCCGAAGTGCGGATCGACGCCGCCCCCAGTTTCTATGCCGTGGCCACCACCGGCCCGATCAGCGACATCCTGACCGACACAGAAAACCTGCGCCACCGCATCACCGTCGACCAGGTGATCCGCGCCGTAGGCATCAGCGCCGAGGCAACCAACGCCCCCGATTTCGTGCAGGCGTTGCAGCGCATCCGGTTGAACGAGGAACGATACCGTCTGGACGAATCGTCGGTTCAACTGACCGCCGAAACTCTGTTCCGCGCCGATGTGGTGCTGCCCGCCAACCTGACCGAGGGCGATTACCGGGTGCGAATCTTTCTGACCCGCGATGGCAACGTAGTGGACCAGCAGGAACGCCGCATCGGGGTTCAGAAGGCGGGGCTGGAGCGGTTCCTTTTCAACATGGCGCATCAGGAACCGCTGAGTTACGGCATTCTGGCATTGGTGCTGGCGGTGCTGGCCGGATGGGGAGCATCAACCGCGTTCCGGCTGATCCGCACCTGACACCGGCACCAGAACGCCCGGCCACGGCAGTGCCATGGCGACATTGCGCGCGGTGTTCAAAACCATCAGCGCGGTCCAAAGGTGCGGCATGCCCGATTGCCGCCGTGTCGACCCCGCCGAGCAAACGCACTGTCGTATTCGACGTCATGACAGATCCGGCAAGGCGCAACACACGGCGATGGGCCCAATTGCCCGCAACCGTCACTCCGCTGGCTCCTCCGGACCGGGCGGCATCAGGAAATGCCCCGTGGCCTGCGCATAAAGCCGCGCCCGATTGTCCTGCCACGCCTCGACATGCACCGACGCATAGCGCCGCCCCGATCGCACCACCCGCGCCCGCGCATAAGCATCGCGCGGCAATCCGGTGCGCAGGAAGTCGACGGTAAAGTCGATGGTCTTGGGCAGCCGGGCCAAAGGTTCCGCCCCGCTTTCCATTCCTTCCCATTGGATCGACCATGCCAGTTCGATGATCGCCGTTACTTCCAGAAACGCCGCCGTCGCCCCGCCATGCAGCGCGGGCAGCACCGGGTTGCCGATGAGTTTGTCGTCATAGGGCAGAACCGCGGTCAACTCGTCACCGCGCCGGTCAAACGCGATGCCCAGAAATCGGATATACGGCACCCCCTCGACCAACCGCCGTAATGCCCCGTCGCGCCGGTCCTTGATCTGCTGCACCGGCTCGGGTCGTTTCATGGCGCAGCCCCCGGGCGGTCCAGCGTGAACGCCCCGGTCGCGGCAGCCACCGGGCGGCTTTCGTCCTCGTCAAACGCATTGACCCGCACGAAGGCCACCGACCGGGTGACGTGATAGCATTCCGCCCGCGCCACGATCCGCTGTCCGGGCGTCGCGGGCCGCATGTAGTCGATCCGCAGATCCAGCGTGGCCGTGCTGAACCCTGCCTCGGGGTGGCTCATCACCGCCGCCCCGCTGGCCGTATCCATCAGCGCCGACACCGCGCCCCCATGCAGCACGCCGCTGGTCGGATCGCCGACGAACCGCAGGTCATAGGGCATTGCCACCACCGCCCGCCCCGCGCCGATCTCGACCAGTTCCATGCCCAGCGCGCGGGAATGCGGCAGGGCCTGAATGAACTGGCGGGCAATTTTCTGGCTGTCGGTCATGGCACCCATAATCCTCGCCACGGCCCGGTCTGCAAGGGGCAGTTGCGTGATGCAGCCGCTGATCCTAGTCTGTCGAGGGAGAGGAACGCCGATGCCCGACACAAGGCTCAGCTTCAAAGAGATGTGCGCCCGGTTCGGCGTGACGCCGCGCACCCTGCGGTATTACGAATACATCGAACTGCTGGCCCCCGAAAAAGACGGCCGCGCCCGGTACTACGGCGGGCGCGAGGTCGCGCGGATGACCCTGATCCTGCGCGGCCGCCGATTCGGCTTTTCGCTGGAGGAAATCCGCCAATGGCTGATGATCTATGAACAACAGGGCACCAAACCGCAATTGCAGGCGTGGCTTGCCTTGGCCGACCGCCAACTGGCTGATCTGGAACGGCAAAAGATCGCCCTTGAAGGCACGCTGAACGACCTGCACAGCCTGCGCGATTCTGCGGCCGCCGAACTGACGGGACTGACAACTTGACGTGCGCGATATGACGTGACGTTTCGTTTACGCGAACGTAAGGCAATCGGCTATAGTGATCCCCGGTGCGATCCCAGTACCAGTGCTCAGATCAATGGGTGCCCGAATGACCGAACCTGACGCTATCACCATCCGGCAAATGTGCGATGCATACGGCGTGACACCGCGTGCCTTGCGGTTCTACGAGCAAAAAGAACTGCTCTTTCCGCAACGACTCGGCACCCGACGCCTGTACGGCAAACGCGACCGCGCCCGGTTGCAACTGATCTTGCGCGGAAAACGGTTCGGCTTCTCGCTCGAAGACATTCGTCAACTTCTCGACATGTACGATACCGAAGGCTCGAACGAGGCGCAACTGCTCCGCACCTATGATGTCGCAGCGGCCCGGCTCGCCCGGATGGAGGCGCAGCGCGCCGAACTCGACACCGCGATTGCCGAATTGCGCGACCAGATGGCCCAGGGGGCCGACCTGCTGACCCGGTTCCGCCGCGCCGCCGAATGAACCGATTGAGGGAGAGAGAAAATGCCAACCTACACCGCCCCCGTGAAAGACATGCAGTTCATCCTGCATCACGTGTTGAACATCACCGCGTCTGACGTTCCGGGCTACAGCGATCTGGACGAAGGCTTTACCTCTGCCGTGCTGGAAGAGGCGGGCAAGGTCGCGCGGGACGTGCTGGCCCCGCTGAACGCCTCCGGCGACCGCGAAGGCTGCGTTCTGGAAAACGGAGTCGTGCGGACGCCAAAGGGATTCAAGGAAGCCTTCGACGCGATGAAGGAAGGCGGCTGGACCGCGCTCGACTGCGACCCCGACTATGGCGGTCAGGGCCTGCCGTATCTGATGGGCACGGCGGTGGGCGAGATTTTCGTGTCGGCCAACATGGCCTTCAACATGTATCAGGGCCTGACCCACGGGGCCTATTCCGCCATCCACGCGCATGGCACGGCGGAGCAGAAGGCAACCTATCTGCCCAAGATGGTTTCGTGTGATTGGACGGGCACGATGAACCTGACCGAACCGCATTGCGGCACCGATCTGGGCTTGATGCGAACCCGCGCCGAACCACAGGACGATGGCAGCTATCTGATCACCGGGACCAAGATTTTCATATCGGCCGGCGAACATGACATGGCTTCCAACATCATCCACCTCGTGCTGGCCAAAGCCACCGGCGGGCCGGACGGCATCAAGGGTGTGTCGCTGTTCATCGTACCCAAGTTCCTTGTGAACGACGACGGCAGCCTTGGCCCGCGCAACGGCGTGGCGGTTGGAAAAATCGAAGAGAAGATGGGCATCCACGGCAACGCGACCTGCGTGATGAATTATGACGGGGCCAAAGGCTGGCTGCTGGGCGATCTGCACAAGGGCATGCGCGCCATGTTCACCATGATGAACGAGGCGCGGCTGGGCGTTGGCCTGCAGGGCTATGCCGTGGCCGAGGCGGCTTACCAGAATGCCCTGTCCTACGCCAAGGATCGCCTCCAGGGTCGCGCCGTCACCGGGACCGAGAATCCATCCGGTCCCGCCGACCCGCTGATTGTCCACCCCGACATCCGCCGCAACCTGATGGATCAGAAATCCTTCGTCGAAGGCGCGCGCGCGTTTACCTTCTGGGGGGCGCACCTGATCGACCGCTCGACCCGGCTTGACGATGCCGCCGCAGAAGGACTGATCTCCTTGATGACGCCGGTCATCAAGGGCTTCCAAACCGACAAGGGGTTCGAAATGGCGGTGGCGGCTCAACAGGTCTGGGGCGGGCATGGCTATATCGAAGACTCAGGCATGTCCCAATTCGCCCGTGACGCCCGGATTGCGATGATCTACGAAGGCGCCAATGGCGTGCAGGCGCTCGATCTCGTGGGCCGCAAACTGGCGCTGGACGGCGGCAAACATGTGCTGGCCTTCTTCGACATGGTCAAGGCGTTCATCAAGGAGTCCGAACCCGACGACCGCATGAAATCCATCCTCGACCCGCTGAAAACCGCGTCCAGACAGATGCAGGCGGCGGGCATGTTCTTCATGCAGAACGGGATGAAAAGCCCTAATGCGGCCCTGTCAGGCTCTTATGACTTCATGCACCTGATGGGCCATGTCTGCCTTGGACTGATGTGGGGCCGGATGGCGAAGGCGGCCTACGCAGCACTCGACGCAAGCACCCCTGACCCCGACTTCTATCAGTCGAAAGTCGCCACCGCCCGCTATTACGCCGCCCGCCACCTGCCCGCCTGCGGACTGCATCTGGCGCGGATCGAGTCCGGGGCCGAACCCGTCATGGCTTTGGCGGCAGAGGCGTTCTAAGCTGACCCCATTCAAAGCGAGGTTCACCGTGCCCAAACGCTTTCGCCTGACCCGACGCTTCCCGGTTGCGATGACCGAAGACGGCTACCGCCGCCTTAGGAAATTCGCAGCCGAAGCGGGCCTCGACGAAGGTGAGGCGCTGTCCTTCCTGTTCGAAAACTGGTCTTCCGTGATCAACGAAGACAACCTGACCCACCGCCTGCGCCTGTTTAATTCCGAGCTTGAAACCCGGAAGACCTGATCCCTTTCGTCTTGGCCCAATTATCCCACGGGTGCATACATTGGTGCGCCATTGGTTCGAGAACCAACGTATGCGCCGGGGTGTGAAACTCCCGCCTAAGCCCGCAGTTCAAAGGACAACCCATGAAACTCTATTGCTTCGGCGAATCCGGCAATTCCTACAAATGCGCTCTGGCGCTGACTTTTTCCGGGCTGGAATGGGAGCCTGTCCCTGTCGATTTCTTCAACGGCGAGACCAGGACCCCTGCCTTCCGGGCGATCAACGAAATGGGCGAGGTGCCGGTTCTGGTCGACGGTGACACCACGCTGACCCAATCCGGCGTGATCCTTGACTATATCAGTTCCAAAACCGGCAAGCTGGGCGGCAAATCGGCGGCTGAACGGCGCGAGGTGCTGCGCTGGATGTTCTGGGACAATCACAAACTGTCGGGCACCGTCGCAACCGCGCGGTTCCTTGGCAACTTCCTGCCCGAAGACAAACGCCCCCCCGGCGTGATCCCCTTTCTGCAGGGCCGCGCCAAGCCCGCCTATGCGGTGCTGAACAATCACCTCGCCAACCGCCCCTGGGTCGCAGCCGCTGCGATGACCATCGCCGATCTGTCGTTGTGCGGATACCTCTATTATCCCGAACCCTTCGGTTTCACCCGTGCCGACTGGCCCCATATCGACGCCTGGCTGGACCGCATCGCGGCAACGCCCGGCTGGAAACATCCCTATGACTTGATGCCCGGATCGCCCGCCGACCGGGCCTGAGGAGGACACCATGACCGAAGCCTATATCTATGACGCCGTTCGCAGCCCGCGTGGCAAGGGGCGGCCCGATGGCGCGCTGCATGAAGTGACCTCGGTTGCCCTGTCGGCCAAGGTGCTGAATGCCGTCAAGGACCGGAACGGTCTGACCGGTCATGCGGTCGAGGATGTGATCTGGGGCAACGTCACCCAGGTAGGCGAACAGGGCGGCTGTCTGGCGCGCTCTGCCGTGCTGGCCTCGAACCTCGACGAAAGCATCCCCGGTCTGGCGATCAACCGCTTTTGTGCCAGCGGGATGGAGGCGGTGAATATCGCCGCCAATCAGGTGCGCGGCGGGGCGGGTCACGCCTATATCGCGGGCGGGGTCGAGATGATGGGCCGGGTCGCGATGGGTTCGGACGGTGCCGCGATTGCCGCCGATCCGACCCTCGCGATGAAAACCTATTTCGTCCCTCAAGGCATCAGCGCCGACATCATCGCCACCGAATACGGATTCAGCCGCGATGACGCCGACCTGCTCGCCGTCGCCAGCCAATCCCGCGCGGCGGCGGCCTGGGCGGACAACCGTTTTGCCCGGTCCGTCATCACCATCCGCGACCAGAACGGCCTGCCGATCCTGGCCCATGACGAATACATGCGTCCCGGCACCGACATGCAGACTCTGGGCGCATTGAAGCCTGCCTTCAAGGACATGGGCGAGGTGATGCCCGGCTTCGACAAGATCGCCCTGATGAAATACCCGCATCTGGAGCGGATCAACCACATCCACCACGCAGGCAATTCGTCCGGCATCGTCGATGGCGCGGCCGCCGTCCTGATCGGGTCGAAGGAATTCGGCGAAGCCCACGGCCTCACCCCCCGCGCCCGGATCCGCGCAACCGCCAAGATCGGCACCGACCCCACCATCATGCTGACCGGCCCGGTCCCGGTGACCGAGAAAATCCTGCGCGACGCAGGGATGAGCATCAGCGACATCGACCTGTTCGAGGTGAACGAAGCCTTCGCTTCGGTCGTCCTGCGTTTCATGCAGGCCTTCGACGTGGACCACGCCAAGGTCAACGTGAACGGCGGGTCAATTGCCATGGGGCACCCGTTGGGGGCCACCGGAGCCATCATCATCGGCACCCTTCTGGATGAGTTGGAACGCTCGGGTCAGGGCGTGGGCCTTGCAACACTGTGCATTGCCAGCGGCATGGGCGCAGCCACCATCATCGAGCGGGTTTGACGCACATGAAGGTCGGTGCGGCATCTCGACTTAAAGGAGGCGCACTGTCTCTGTGCCACCGCTGCCACGCTCGGTTTGCGTGCCTGACGCCCGTTGCCTCGCACCCGTGCGGGAGTCCGCAATGGGTGTGATCGACCATACCACTTGCCCGGTCAAGACCGGCTCGATCTATCCGTCCCCGTACAAGGAAATGATGGCCGGGCGATCGTCTTTGCGGCTGGGCGACGCCGGAGGCCTCACGCAGTTCGGGGCGAATCTTGTGATCCTGCAATCCGGAGCCGTGTCGTCGCTGCGGCATTGGCACCAGAACGAAGATGAATTCGTGATGGGAGTGCAGGGCATCTGCACGCTGGTGCAGGACGAAGGTGCCACCGACCTGCACCCCGGCGACTGTGCGGCGTTCAAGGCGGGCGATCCGAACGGCCACCACTTTCAGAACCGCGAATCCGACTCCGACCAACCCGTTCAGGGGCGCCACAATGGCCCCTGTTTCCGGCATCTGATCAGCGACCCCGGCGCGCTGACCCAGTTCGGCGCGTTTGTCGAAGTCTTGCCGCCCGGCCCCCGATCCTCTTTCCGCCAGTGGAAGAGGATGAGATGACGTATACGCCGGCGGGAGAGTTGGTCCTGATCGAGGACACGAAATCCACACCGTCCACAAGCGAGGCCGCCTGTTTGCCCGCAGACCATTCCATCGGCCATTGTCCGGAGAACCGAAGCAGAACGGACGCGATATATCTGATCGTAGGCAGCCGCCGCCAGACCGACTGCATCCATTATCCCGACCATGCCCTTGTCACCCGGAAACACGGCCAGACCCGCACCTATCTGCGCATGGCACCCCACAACGAAAGGCCTGACCGATGGATGCCACAGTGATTGCCCAAGCCTATCTGGACGAGGTCGCACTGGCCGTCATGGCAGACAACTGGGACGCGTACCGTCATTGCATCAGCAGCCCGTTCCTGATGATCAATCATACCGGCACGATGCATTTTGCGACGCCCGAAGATGTTCGCAGCGTTTACACCGAATTCCTCGGCATGCTGCGTACGCAACGGGTCACCGACTACATTCGGCTGGTCGAAGACGCCGAACTGATCGACCGCGACCTGATTACCGCGCGCTATGTCACCCATCTGTTGTCAGGCGGCAACCGGATCATGGACCCGGTCCGCTCCAGCATTTCGCTGCGGCTTGAGGATGGTCGCTGGCGGGCCGCGTCGATCACCCATGCCCTGTCAAATTCCCGCTGGCCCAGCCTGCTGCCCCGGCTGGGCGAAGACCCCCTGTGAAAGGATCACCACCATGACCGATTTTTCTTACGCCGTTGATGCCGAAGGTGTCGCCACCATCACGTGGGATGTGCCGGGGCGGTCGATGAACGTGATGTCGCAGGCAGGCTTTGCCGAGTTGAACGGGCTGATTGACCAGGCGCTGGCCGACGCGGGCGTCATGGGCGTGATCCTGACTTCGGGCAAGAAAGACTTCGCGGGCGGGATGGACCTGAACGCGATTGCCAAGATGAAACAGGACGGCGGCGACAACCCCGCGCAATCGGTGTTCGACGGCGTGATGGCGATGCACGCCATCCTGCGCAAGATCGAACGCGCCGGGATGGACCCCAAGACGCTGAAAGGCGGCAAACCGATTGTCGCGGCCCTGCCGGGAACGGCGCTTGGCATCGGCTTCGAGCTGCCCCTGTCGTGCCACCGCATCATTGCCGCAGACAACCCGCGCGCCAAGATCGGTCTGCCCGAAATCATGGTCGGCATCTTCCCAGGTGCTGGCGGCACCACCCGTCTGGTGCGCAAGATGGGCGCGATGATGGCCGCCCCCTATCTGCTGGAGGGCAAGCTGTCGGACCCGAAATCCGCCCGCGCAGGCGGGCTGATCGACGAGGTGGTGGCCCCTGATCAGTTGCTGATACGCGCCAGGGAATGGGTGTTGGGCGCGAAACCGGCCGATCTGGTGAAACCTTGGGATGACAAGGGCTACAAGATGCCGGGCGGCGCGCCGTATCACCCGGCCGGGTTCATGACCTTTGTCGGCGCGAGTGCGATGGTGCTGGGCAAGACCTTCGGCGTCTACCCTGCCGCCAAGGCGCTGCTTGCCGCCGTTTACGAAGGCGCGCTTGTGCCCTTCGACACCGCCCTCAGGATCGAGGCGCGGCACTTCACATCCGTTCTTATGAACCCGTCCTCCACCGCGATGATCCGCAGCCTGTTCATCAACAAGGAGGCGCTGGAAAAGGGCGCCAACCGTCCGAAAGTCGCCGATCAGACAGTCAAGAAGGTCGGCATCATCGGGGCGGGAATGATGGGCGCGGGCATCGCCTATGTCAGTGCCACGGCAGGCATCGAGGTTGTCCTGATCGACGCCGCTCAGGACGCAGCCGACCGGGGAAAGGCCCATTCGGTGGAATTGCTGGACAAGGGCATCGCGCGCAAGAAGGTCACAGCGGCGCAAAAGGAAGAAACCCTCGCCCGCATCACCGCCACCACCGACTACGCCGCCTTGGCCGATTGCGACCTGATCGTCGAAGCGGTGTTCGAAGACATGAAGGTCAAGGCCGACGTGACGGCGCGGGTTGACGCCGCAACAGGCCCCGCCACGATCTTTGCCTCCAACACCTCGACCCTGCCGATCACCGAACTCGCCAAAGCCTCGGCTCATGCGGACCAATTCATCGGCATCCACTTCTTCAGTCCGGTCGACAAGATGATGCTGGTCGAGATCATCCGGGGCAAACAGACCGGCGATGTGGCGGTGGCCAAGGCGCTGGATTACGTCCGGCAGATCCGCAAAACCCCGATCGTGGTGAACGACGCGCGATTTTTCTACGCCAACCGCTGCATCATCCCCTACATCAACGAAGGCATCCGCATGGTTGCCGAAGGCGTAGAGCCCGCTCTGATCGAAAATGCGGCGAAACTGGTCGGAATGCCGCTGGGGCCGCTGCAACTTGTTGACGAGACATCCATCGACCTTGGCGTAAAGATCGCCAAGGCCACCAAACTGGCGATGGGCGATGCCTATCCCGATGGCGCAGTGGACGCCGTTCTGTTCGCCATGGCGGATCAGGGCCGGCTGGGCAAGAAATCGAATGCCGGGTTCTATGCCTATGATGCCAGCGGAAAACGCACCGGGCTGTGGGACGGATTGGAAGCCGCCTACCCGGTGTCCGACACCCAGCCCGACCCCACCGAAGTCCAGCACCGCCTGCTGTTCGCCCAAGTGCTGGAGGCGGTTCGCGCGCTGGAGGATGGCGTGCTGACCGACATCCGCGAAGGCGACGTCGGCGCGATCCTCGGCTGGGGCTTTGCGCCGTGGTCGGGCGGACCGTTTTCGTGGCTCGACATTCTGGGCGCGGGCCGCGCGGTGGAATTATGCGATGCCCTGACCACCCGCTTTGGCGCGCGCTTCACCACACCGGCGCTGCTGCGCGACATGGCGATCAAGGGCGAGACGTTTTACGCCCGCTTCCCTGCGTCCAAATCCGCATAGGGGCGCAAGGCCGACCCGGCCTCCTGCGCCATTACGCAGGCCATCAAATACCGTGCCTGATCTGCCGTCAATGGCGGGGCGGGCGGGCCATGGGTATCCAGAACCGACGCCGCATCTCCCGCGCAGCCCAGCAATACGCCGGGCCGGGCATAAACCACCTGCGGCCGCGCAAACCAGACCTTCACCACCGGCATACCGGCCAGCCAGACCCTCCCGATCCCCCGCCACCCCACCAAAGCACCAGCCGGGACCAAAGCGACCGGATCGCCATAGATAACCGCCGCCTGATCAAGTTCCAACGCCACCGACTGCGCCGCGAACAGCACCACTGCATCAGAATTGCCCAGCACCCCAGAGGGCACCTGCACCCCCCACCTCTGCGAAAGATACGCAGGTACACAACGCACAACCCGCTGCGGCGGACCATCGACGCACCAGACCCGATCGCCCGATTGCAGCGCCCCCGCTTCACACCAGCCATCCGGCGTCGCCACCGGCAGTCCGGCGGGCAGCCCCATGTCCTGCTCCTCCTGCCCGGATCGCCGCATTGCCAGCCCTCATGCCTACGCCCGTGCAGTCTCCACGCTTGCGAAAGGCTGCAGCACGGCGGGATCACGGCACCGCTTGGGCGTTTCGTTAAAATGGGTCAGATCAGCCCATCAAAGCTGTACCCGAACCGGGCAATATCGGCGGCACAAAGATCGGCCAACAGCGCCGCATCGGCATCGCTGAAAAACCCCCGCCAATCGCGCGCGCGATCCGAAAGATTGGCGGGGGGGATGGGGGTGAGACGAAACCCCAGATGCGCCTCGAAGGGGGCAAGGTCAGCGTCCAATTGCTCAAGCCGCGCGAACAGTGTGGCGCGTTCGGCGCCGGTCGCATCGCGCATATAGGCCGGATAGGGCCACAACCGCAGCACCATCATGGTCTGCGGATGGTTCAGAAAGCTGCTGAAATCATGTGACTTCGCCAACCCGACGGCAGGATGCGCAAAGCCTTGCAAGCGCAGCCAATGGTAATAGCTGACCACCCGATCCCAAGGATTGCGCACGATGGTCAAAGTGAAAAAATCTTTCACCTCGTCCGCAGTCACCAGCCCGTCGATATCGGCCAGCGTCGAATGCTTCCACACTCGCCCCGCCGCCTTCACCCCGTTCAACCGCCCCCGCCGCGCCCGCGCCTTGGGCGTGTCGCCGATCAGAACGTCATCCGCTCTGGCCCGCGCTTCCAGCGCAAGCGCCAGCGCCGTCCCCCCGGTTTTGGGGACATGCACAAAGATGAACCGCCGCCCGCGCGAGATGATCATTGCCCGACCTGAAAAGGGGGGCCGTCCTCGGGGGCATCGAGCCCCCTCGGACGGCTTTGGCGCTTGACCTGAGAGCGGTCGGAACTACCCCGGACTGTCCCTTTCCTCTTGGCCCAAATATCCCCCGCGGAGCGTCTTGACCGGCGGACAGGAGCCTCCGGCGGGGATATTTGGACCAAGCGGAAAGCCAATCCATCAAACCTGATTGGGCGGGGTGCGGCCTTCCAGATGGGCCACCAGATTGTCGACCGCCATCAGCCCCATTGCTTCGCGCACTTCCAGTGCCGCTGTGCCCAGATGTGGCAGCAGGGTGACGTTTTCCATCGCTATCAGGGCGGGCGGAACCAACGGTTCAAACTCGTAGACGTCAAGCCCCGCCCCGGCGATGCCGCCCGCTTGCAGGCAAGAAATCAGGGCGGGTTCGTCGACGACATCCCCGCGCGAGATGTTGATGAACAGCGCGTGCGGTTGCATCTGGGCCAGGGCTGCGGCGTTGATCAGATGATGGGTGGAGGCTCCACCCGGAACCGCGACGACCACGATATCCGCCGCCATCGCCTGATCCATCGGCACTTGCGTGGCGGGCAGGGCAAGGTCGGTCACGGCAGAGCGGTTATGAAACAGTACTGTCATCCCAAACCCGTGGTGGCAACGCGCGGCAATCGCCTTGCCGATCCGCCCCATACCGATGATGCCCACAGTGCGGCCCGTCACATGCATCCCCAGCATCTGCACCGGCCCCCAGCCGCCCCAATTGCCCGCACGCAAGATACGCTCCCCCTCGCCCGCGCGCCGCGCGGTCATCAGGATCAGCGTCATGGCGATATCCGCCGTGGCATCGGTGACAGCGCCGGGTGTATTGCTGACCACGATCTCGGCCTTGCGGGCCGCTTCGGCGTCGATATGGTTGTAGCCGACGCCGAAGTTCGCAAGAATTTTCGCACGCGGGTTGGCGACGTCGGCGAACACATCGGCCTGAAACCGGTCGCCCAGCGTAGGCAGCACGGCGTCGAAATCGCGCAGCGCCGCGCGCAATTCGTCCGCCGACAAGGGCGCGGTGTTGTCGCGCAGCGTGACGTCGAACCGGGCGCGGGCGGCGTCGAGCACACGGTCGGGCAGGCGGCGGGTGATCAGCAGCTTGTTCAAAACAGGTTTCCTCCCAAAGGAACGTCATGGCCGGGGCCGATCAGCACGACCTCCCCTTCGGCATCCGGAACGCCCAGCACCAGAACTTCGGACAGCACCTTGCCGATCTGCCGGGGCGGAAAGTTGACGACGGCCAGCACTTGCCGTCCGACCAGCGTCTCGGGTGCATAGTGCCGGGTGATCTGCGCCGACGAGCGTTTCTCGCCGATCTCGCCTCCAAAATCGACCCAGAGTTTGATCGCGGGCTTGCGCGCTTCGGGGAAGGGTTCGGCGCGGGTGATCACACCGACGCGAATGTCGACCCTTGCAAAGTCATCGTAGGTAATCATGCCCCCAACTCCCGGCCCCGGTTCGCCGCCGCCTTGACGGCGCGGGCCATCAGGGGCGGCAGACCGGTTTTTTCGTCCATCAACTCACGCAGCGCCGCTGCGGTCGTCCCACCGGGCGACGTTACATTGATCCGCAACTGCGCCGCCGTCTCATCCGATTGATAGGCCAACTCTCCCGCGCCGCAGACTGTGGCCCGCGCCAGTTGCATGGCCACGACTTCCGACAACCCAAGCGCCACTCCTGCAGCCGCCATCGCCTCGATCAGGTGGAAGACATAGGCAGGGCCGGACCCCGACACCGCCGTCACTGCGTCGATCTGATGTTCACCGTCAAGGTCCACCACCTGCCCGACCGCCGCCATCAGATGGCGCGCCAGCGCCAGCCCCCAGGCGCCTGCAGGCGCATTGCCGCAAATCCCGGTAATCCCGCGCCCGACCATGGCGGGCGTGTTGGGCATGGTCCGCACAATCGGCGTCTCCGCGCCAAAGACCGCCTCGAACGTGGCAATCGACGTACCCGCCGCAATCGACACCATCAGCGTCTTGCCATTGCCCAACGCCTGCAACGCAGGCAACGCCGCCCCCATCATCTGCGGCTTGACGGCCAGCACCGCCACTGCCGGGGCCGCCGGAAGGCCTTGGTTCAGATGCACCCCCATTCCGCGCAGCCAGTCCGATGGGTTCGGCTCGATCACCCAGACCGACCCCGGCGGCACCTTTGCCGCCAGCCACCCCGCCAGCAAGGCCGTTCCCATCTTGCCGCAGCCCAGCAGCACCAGCCCTTCGCGGGCGACCCGATCCAGCATTCGCATCTCCGTAATTCCGAAGATGAGGTTAGGCGCGCCCATAAGCCTCGGCAATGGCAACCTTCATGGCATCGGCAGGGCTGCGGTCGGCCCAGGCGACCAGTTGGAACGCTGGATAAAACCGCTCCGCCGCCATCACCGCTGCCGAAATCAGCCGGTCGATCTGCTCGGGACCTGCGACCTGACCACCCGCCAGCAGCAAGCCATAGCGCCACACCATCAACTTCTGCTCGGCCCAATATGTAAACGCCCCGGTCCAGACCAGATCGTTGCAACGGTTCAGCACGTCGTACAACTCGCCCATCTTGTTGACCGGCGGCTCCATCTCGAACGTGCAGATCAGCCGCAGTGTCTCGTCCTGCGGCGACCAGGCGAGCGTCAGCGAGTAAGTCCGCCACTGACCTTCGACCGCCATCGCGATCTGGTCATCGGTGACCCGGTCAAATTCCCAAGCGTGATGCTCGGCCAACGTCTCGACGATGTCGATCGGATGCAGATCATCGGTCGACAGAAAATCCTCTGATAGCGACATGGCCCGGCCTCATGATGATGCCTCTGGTGGGGCCTTACCCACTATTGGCTGGGTGTCTGGCGAAAAGCGACACTACCCTTACGTCGCCCTTACTAGATATAGTGAATCGCCGGCGCCACCCTGTCCAGCTATTTTTATGTGAAGTTTCTGTGGACATCCGGCTGTTGCTGTAGCGTGACAGCAGAGTTGGCATACTTTGTCACGAGAGTTGACATCATTCGAGTTTTCCGCAGATCAGTCGGCGTCGGCGTGGCCATAGGTGCAGTGATGGGCCGTCACC
>JBBRVJ010000008.1:0-41804 GCA_038246975.1 Rhodobacterales bacterium
CTTGCCGGTTGGCGCGGCCCCGCTGCTGGTTCAGCGGCAATAGGGCCGTCCACGGTTGGTCGCCGTGTCGAAATGCAGGTGATCCTCGTGGAACCCGTCAGATCCGGGGCCCAGCGTGGTGCCGAAAATGCCGCAAGCCGCCTTGTGGGCGCGCCGCAGTTCGGGGCCGAACCCGCCCAGCACCATGATCGTCTTGCCATTGTCCAGCACGACGCCTGCGATGTCGACGGCCTTCCCCTTGCCGTGCTCGCTGATCTTGCCGCCCTTGATGTTGTTGCGCGACCGACAGATGTAGTGCGCCGCAACCTTCAACTGAACGACCTGCGTACGCCCGAAGGCGGGTTGCAAGCCGGTATCGACCCATTTCTTCAGCGCCCGCGCCGTGTCGCAGTCCATCGTTGCCGCCTGACTGAGGCCAACCCCCGAAACCGAAGTAATCCGCACCGGCTCCGCCACACCGCAGCCTTTGACCTTGGACGTGATCCGCGCCAACTCCTCTCCCTTGATCGCCGGATCGCCGCAAACCGACCCTTTGCGCGACGCCGCCAGCTTCTTTGCGCGGCCCTTGGGGGCTTTGGCCTGATCGGGCTCTGGGGCGGCGGCACTCACCGCGATCTCGACAGGTGTTGCCAATCCCGCCGGTCGTGGCAGGGGCCGCGCAGCAGACAAGCGGCGGATCGAGGCATCTGGTTGCGCCGTTGCCACCGCAATCACTACCGGACGCGGCAGGGGCCGCGCGGCTGAAAGGCGACGGATCGAGGCATCCGGCTGTACCGTCGCCACTGCAATCAGCACCGGTCGCGCCATCGGGCGCGCCGAAGCCAGACGCCGCAGCGCCCCGTCCTGCTGCACTGTCGCTGTCGGCGCAGCGACCGCCTCGGGTGTTGCAACCACCACCGGACGCGGCATCGGACGATCTGCGCTGGTCGGCATTTCACCCCAGACCGGCCCACCCAACAGTCCCAACAGCGCGGCGGCAACTCCGGCGCGCAGCAGGGTCATGCTGACCCCGGCGTCACTGGCGCAGGTCCCCGGCCAAAATCCGGTGCAGCGGTATCCTGCCCCGCCTCGATGATCTCCCGCCGAATGGCACGGGTCCGGGTGAAATAATCGTGCAGCAACACGCCATCCCCCATCCGGATCGCCCGCTGCAACACGAACAACTCCTCGGTAAAGCGGCCCAGAATATCCAGCGTCGCCTCCTTGTTGGTCAGGAACACGTCGCGCCACATCACAGGATCGCTGGCGGCAATCCGGGTGAAGTCCCTGAATCCACTGGCGGAATACTTGATGACTTCGCTATTGGACACCCGGCGCAAATGGTCGGCCACCCCCACCATCGTATAGGCGATCAGATGCGGCGTGTGGCTGACCACGGCCAGCACAAGATCGTGGTGCGCTGCGTCCATTTCATCGACATTGGACCCCATCGCCTCCCACAACCCGCGCAGCTTTGCCACCGCCGCGGGCGGTGACTGGTCAGTCGGGGTCAGCAGACACCAACGATTCTTGAACAGCGTCGAAAACCCCGAACGTGGACCAGAATGTTCCGTTCCGGCCAGCGGATGCCCCGGCACGAAAGCCACGCCTGCGGGAATATGCGGCGCCACAGCGGCAATCACCGCCTGTTTGACCGATCCCACGTCGGTTACACAGGCCCCCTGCGCCAGACAGGGACCGATCTCGGCCGCAATCGTCTCCATCGCGCCAATCGGCACGCACAGCACCACCAGATCGGCCCCGGCCACCGCCTCGGCCGCCGTCGCACAAACCCGGTCGCACAAGCCGATCTCCATTGCGATCCGGCGGGTTTCCTCGGACTTTGCATGGCCCACGATCTCGCCCGCCAGCCCGCCCTGCCGCATCGCCAACGCCATGGACGAGGCTATCAGCCCCAACCCGATCAAAGCGACCCGGTTGTACTGCACCATCACCGCACCCCTTTGAACTGGGCAATCGCATGGGCGACCCGGCGGCACGAGGATTCGTCCCCCACCGTGATCCGCAAACAATGCGGCAGCTTGTACGACCCGACCCGCCGCACGATCAGCCCCTGCGCCTGCAGGAACGCATCACAGGCCTCGGCCTCGTCGCTGCCCGAAAACCGCGCCAGAATGAAGTTGCCCATCGACACATCGGACGGGATGCCCAACTCGGCCAAAGCCTCGGCCAGCCATTGCCGCATCCGCGCGTTTTCCGACCGGCAGCGGTTGACGTGATCCTGATCGCGCACCGCTGCCTCGGCCGCGTCCAACTGGGTGTTCGACAAGTTGAACGGCCCCCGGATCCGGTTCAGAACCCCGATGATCTGCGCCGGGCCATAGCCCCAGCCGATCCGCAACCCGCCCAACCCGTAAATCTTCGAGAATGTCCGCGTCATCACCACATTGCTGCGCGCCTCGATCAGGCTCAACCCGCCGTCAAACCCCTGCACATATTCTGCATAAGCGCCGTCCAGCACCAGAATGGCCTGCGCAGGCAGCCCATCCGCCAGCCGCGACACCTCTGCCGCCGAAATCATCGTGCCGGTGGGATTGTTCGGGTTGGCGATGAACACCAGCCTGGTCCGCCGGTTGCAGGCTTTCAAAATGGCATCGACATCGGTCGTGCGGTCGCGCTCGGCCACCTCGACCGGCGTGGCCCCCACCGCCAGCGCATTGATGCGGTACATCAGGAACCCGTGTTCGGTGAACACCACCTCGTCTTTCGGCCCGGCATAGGCCTGACACAGAAAGGTTATGATCTCGTCCGACCCGACGCCACAGATCACCCGGTCGCGGTCCAGCCCATGCACATCGGCAATCGCCTGACGCAAGCCCGCTTGATCGGTCGCCGGATACCGGTGCAACTGATGCACCGACCGTTGAAACGCCTCCTTGCTGCGGTCAGACGGGCCGAACGGGTTTTCGTTCGACGAAAGTTTGACGATATTGGTCATGCCCGCAATCTGGGCCTTGCCGCCTTCATACAGGGCAATATCCATGATACCCGGCTGCGGGCGGATGGCGTCATTCATTATTCACAGGCTCCCAAGGCATGAGCGAGGTCTTAGCGGCGCAGGGCGGCCTTTGCCAGTGGCATTTCCCCGCAGGATCAGTGCTTGCCCGCCCGGGCCGTCAGCCAATCCGTCAACGTCATCAGCACACCCGACATGACGAACGTCAGATGCACCACTACCAGCCAATACAACTCGCGCTCCACCCGCGCCGGATCATCCGACACGTCGGCAATCGCGAAAAAGCGTTTCAGGAGGTCAATCGCCGAGATTGCCGCGATCGAGGCGATCACCTTCATCTTCAGCGCACTGAAGTCCACGGTCCCCATTCAGGCCGGCCGGTCGGCGTCTGCGGCGATGTCCAGTTTCGAGACAAAGTTTCCGTAGCCCGAAAACAGCACGATCAGCAAAAGATTGGCCGCCAGCGTCAGGTCGATCAGCGTCAGAACCACGATGACCTGCTCCGCCTCCAGCGTCATCACCTGCGGCAGGTAACAGACCAACTCGCGCAAAAGATGGCCGTCAACATGCCCAGCGAAACTGCCAGCCCCGGATACATTGGCGCCATCAACCAGTGCGATGCGAACAGGGTCTACTCAATCGCAGATTCGATCAAGTTTTTCTCGGCCATCATGGGATCCAGACGAATACAGGAGCTTTCAGGTCCGAGCTTACGCCATGGCAACCGCGTCAAACAAAAAGGCCCGCCCGAACCGGGCGGACCTTTTGCAAACCCGGCAGCGCCGGATCAGTTCTTGGCGTAATATTCAACAACCAGGTTCGGTTCCATCTGCACCGGATAGGGCACATCGCCCAAGCCTGGAGTCCGCACGAAAGTGACCACCAGCTTTTGCTGATCGACTTCCAGATAGTCCGGAATGTCCCGCTCGGTCAGCGCGATGGCTTCCATGATCAGGGTCATCTGGCGCGACTTTTCCCGGACGGCGATGATATCGCCTTCCTTGACGCGGTAAGACGCGATGTTCACCCGGCCCCCGTTCACAGTGACATGGCCGTGGTTCACGAACTGACGCGCGGCAAAGATCGTCGGCACCAATTTGGCACGGTAGACCACCGCATCCAGACGCCGCTCCAGCAGACCCACCAGCATTTCGCCGGTGTCGCCCTTGACGCGTTCAGCCTCGGCATAGATCTTGCGGAATTGCTTTTCGGTCAGGTCTCCATAATAGCCCTTCAATTTCTGCTTGGCGCGCAACTGGGTGCCGAAGTCCGACAGTTTGTTCTTGCGGCGCTGGCCGTGCTGGCCGGGGCCGTATTCGCGCTTGTTTACCGGAGACTTGGCACGTCCCCAGATGTTTTCGCCCATGCGGCGGTCGATCTTGTACTTGGCAGACGTGCGTTTTGTCACGGCTGATCTCCTTCTTGCGTTGCGAAGGGCGTTGTCCTTTTTCGCCGGAGCGAACGACAGGAACCCCCTTGCGAGGACCACCAACACCAACATGTCCGCCAGGGTCACCCTTGGGGATGCGCGCTTATACAGCCCGTCATCCGGGTGTCAACCGCGCCGTCTTGCTTCATTTTCTGTCCCTAAATATCCCACGGGGGTCCGGGGGTGTGAAACCCCCGGCCTGTCCACGATCACATCGCCATGTCATGGCGCAGAATCGCCGCCTCCGACCCCGAGATGTTGCGCCGCGCGTATTCGCCATAAGCCTGCGGGTTGTCCGCAATGCCGGGCAGGATCGCCAGCAGGCCATCGCGTTGAACCGGGTCCACCAGATCCAGCGCGGTGTTCGACGGATGAAAGCTTTCCGTCTCCAACCCGTTGGCCCAGACGATATTGTGCCGCTCCAGCAGGATATGCACATAGGTCACTTCGCGCAGGCCATGGTCGACCGTGATGGTGCTGTCGTTCACCAGATGCTGTGCCGATACCAGAACCTCGGGCGTGTTGAACAGCGCCTGCGATGCGGCTCCTTTGACCAGCATCCGGTGCTGCGGACTGACCAGAAAATCTTCGTCCGGCCGCCCGGTGCCCAAAGCCCCGGTGCGAAACCGGATCGGGCGCAGATGCGGCATCGCGTGCAGCCGCGCCCCCGACATACGCCGATGGCCGCACCACAGCACCTCTTGCGCGCCATTGTCCCGCGTCTCGATCAGATCGCCGGGCTGCAAGGTCTGGATGCGCCGTGGCCCGTCCGGCGTCGACAACCACGTTTCAGGCGTGAAACAGATCACCCCGCCCGCGGTCATCGCCCCCGCCGCCACCCGCCCCCGGTCGACCGCGATCCGCACCACCCACAGGTCCCGCCCCACCGGGGGCAGATCGCCCACGATCATCAAGACCTGCGCGCCTGTGTCTGGCACCGGAATGATCGTCACCGCATAGCTGTGATGCCCGTCCGTCACGATGAAGCCCTGATCGGGCACCTCGTCGTCGCCGTCCGCCGTCGCCCCGGGTGCCGGCGCCCCGACCGCCGCACCGATCAACCGACGTATCATGCGCGCCGCACGTTTGCGCGTGTCCGCCACACCTGCGGCCCCCTCCAGAAGCAGAACACTCTGCGGCCCGTCCACCCGCAAAGCCGCCCCCGTCCAGCGCCACACGGCGCCGACGGCCAGAACGTCCAGGGGTGCGGCCCTTAGACCGTCTGTTTCTGTTTGTGACCACGATATGACGAACGTGCCCTGAGAGCCCGTTTTCATGCCTGCTGCTGCCCGTTCGTTTTTTATTGTTTGTGGTCAGAGGTTAACAAGACATTCTTAAGAAATCTATGGCAGAGCGGCAACAGTCAGACTGTATTGTACAAAATGGGGCACTTAATTCAATCTGGGGTTGTTAAGTGAGATAAAACTGGTCACAGCGAGTGTTTCTTCGCGTAACTACCGCAACCCGATCTCGGCCAAAGCCTGCGCCAGACCCAGAGGCAGCGTATCGTCGGTGCTGCGGCTTGTCAGGTCGCGCGGGCTGTCCTTGGGGTCCAGATAGCGCCAGCCCTGAAACGGGCGTCGTGCAGCCGCCTCGGTGCGGATCACTTCGGCATCCAGCACCATCGCACAGCGCAGGATCCCATCCGCGCCCTGCCGTTCCTCCAGCCGCAACACCCGCTGCCGCGCCTGAATGACGCCCTTGATCACCCAATACAGCGACCCGCCGTCCAGCAACTCCGCCTCGCGCTTGGGCCACATCCGCGTCACATGCGCCGTCGTCCCGGCAGGCCAGATATCGCGATGCGCCGCGTGCCAGGCGGTCAGGTCTTCGACCGTATCCGCCCCGACACACAGTTTCAGAATGTTCAACGCCACCGGCAGGCCCCCCAGGCAAAGCCGACAAACTAACCCCGCCCCCGTCAGAGGCAAGGCCCAATGCGCCCCACCCTGTCGCAGGCCCCAAACCCACCTTGCGATAACCCTCTCGTCCGCCTATTGTGATCGCTCAGCCTTCGTCGGACACATCTTGCAAGGAGGCTTCGCGTGAGCCGCTTCTCGACCCCCATCGCCGAACAGATCTGGGATATGAAGTACCGCTACAAGGCGGCTGACGGCACCGCTCTGGATGGGTCGGTCGAAGATACCTGGCGCCGCATCGCCCGCGCATTGGCCGAGGTCGAAACCGACCCCGCTCTGTGGGAAGACCGGTTCTATGCCGCTCTCGACGGCTTCCGTTTCCTGCCCGCAGGTCGGATCACCGCAGGGGCCGGCACCGGGCGGTCGGTGACCCTGTTCAACTGCTTTGTCATGGGCACCATCCCCGACGACATGGAAGGCATCTTTCAAGCCCTGAAAGAAGCGGCCCTGACCATGCAGCAAGGCGGCGGCATCGGCTATGATTTCAGCACGATCCGCCCCAAAGGCGCCGAGGTCAAAGGCGTCGCCGCCGACGCCTCCGGGCCGCTGTCCTTCATGGACGTGTGGGATGCGATGTGTCGCACCATCATGTCGGCAGGCTCGCGCCGGGGGGCCATGATGGCCACCCTGCGCTGCGACCATCCCGATATCGAGACGTTCATCGAGGCCAAGAAAGACCCTGCCCGCCTGCGGATGTTCAACCTGTCGGTTCTGGTGACCGACGCCTTCATGGCCGCCGTCAAGGCCGACGACCCGTGGGACTTGCAGTTCGACGGCCGCGTCTACCATACCGTGCAAGCGCGCGATCTGTGGAACAGGATCATGCGCAACACCTATGACTTCGCCGAACCCGGCGTGATCTTCATCGACCGCATCAACGCCGCAAACAACCTGTGGTATGCCGAAACGATCAGCGCGACCAATCCTTGTGGCGAACAGCCGCTGCCCCCCTATGGCGCCTGTCTGCTCGGCTCGATCAATCTGGCCACCCTCGTCACTGCCCCCTTCACCCAGCACGCAGCCCTGGACACTGCAAACCTCGACCAACTGGTGCGCACCGCCGTCAGGATGATGGACAATGTGGTGGACGCCAGCCGCTTCCCCCTGCCCGAACAAGCCGCCGAGGCGCGCGCCAAACGCCGCATCGGGCTGGGCGTGACCGGGCTTGCCGACGCGCTGCTGATGACAGGCCTGCGCTACGGGTCCGACGCCGCCGTCGCCGCCTGCGAAGCATGGATGAAATCCATCGCCCGCAGCGCCTATCTGGCCTCCGTCGATCTTGCCCGCGAAAAAGGCCCCTTCCCCCTGTTCGACGCCGACAAATTCCTCGCCTCCGGCACGATGCAGACGATGGACCCCGATGTGCGCGGCGCGATCCGCACCCACGGCCTGCGCAACGCCCTGCTGACCTCCATCGCCCCCACCGGCACGATCAGCCTTTATGCAGGCAACGTCAGTTCGGGGATCGAACCGGTGTTCGCCTATGCCTACACTCGCAAGGTGCTGCAAAAAGACGGCTCGCGCAGCGAAGAAGAGGTCGTCGATTACGCGGTCACCCTGTGGCGCGCGCTGCACGGCGACAGCCCCCTGCCCGACCACTTCGTCAACGCCCAAACCCTGCCGCCGCTCGACCACGTCAGGATGCAGGCCGCCGCCCAGAAATGGGTGGACAGTTCGATCTCCAAAACCATCAACTGCCCCGAGGATATCAGTTTCGACGATTTCCAGCAGGTCTACATGGCCGCCTGGGATCAGGGCTGCAAAGGCTGCACGACGTATCGCCCCAACGCGGTCACCGGGTCGGTGCTGACCGTGTCGGAAACCGCCCCCGCCCCGGCCCAGTCGCAAGGGGCCGAAGTCATCTACCTGTCCGAACCGCTGGACCGCCCTGCGGCGCTGGAAGGCCAGACCTACAAGGTCAAATGGCCGGGTTCCGAGCACGCGCTTTACATTACCCTGAACGACATCGTCATCGCCGGCCACCGCCGCCCGTTCGAAGTGTTCATCAACTCCAAGAACATGGAGCATTTCGCCTGGACCGTCGCCCTGACCCGGATGATCTCGGCCGTGTTCCGGCGCGGCGGCGACATCTCTTTCGTGGTCGAGGAACTCAAGGCGGTGTTCGACCCGCGCGGCGGGGCCTGGATGGAGGGCCGCTATATCCCGTCGATCCTTGCCGCCATCGGCGGTGTGATCGAGCGTCACCTAATCGCCATCGGCTTCATCGAGGGCGAAGGGCTGGGCCTGAAATCCGACCCCAAAGCCGATGTGATCGCAGTGGGCGAGGCCCCGCGCGGTGCCGCTTGCACCAGTTGCGGGGCCTACGCGATGCGGATGATCGAAGGCTGCATGACCTGCGGCTCCTGTGGCCATTCCAAATGCGGCTGACCTACCGGTAAGGCGCCAGCATCGCCAGATACCGCGCCTCTGCGTCCGCCTGCCTGCGCCGGATGGCACGATGCGCGGTCATCTCGGCCATCTTGGCAATCACAGCCGGGGCGTAGACGTCAATCCGGTCGTCCGGCGTCGCCGCCTTGGCCCGCACCGCAAAATAGGCATCGGTATGGCGCAGGGTTTCCGGCGTCGTCACGGCCACCGCACCACGCCCGCGGGCACGGCGCGCCGCAAAGGCATCCGCCGTCTTGATCGCATAATGGTTGTAATGCGCCATCTGATGCCGGATTTCCTCGACCGGCAGACTGCGCAACCGCGTCCACAGCGCCACATCCGGGGCCAGCGCAAACACCGACCCGTCCGCCCGCATCACCTGCAATGGCTCGCTTCCGCGAAACCCCACCATATGGTGATTGTGTATCCCCTTGAACCGCGACGGCCCCCGCGTCAACGACTTTACCGCCCCGTTCAGCTTTTCGGTCAATCCCAGCCGGTCGCGGAACTGCGCACACACCCGCCCCGGTTCCCACACCGCCCCCTTCACCGTGCCAAACGTCATCGCATTCAGCGCAATGATATCCACCTCGCGCGGCGCGGCAGAAGTCAGCGCCTGCACCGTGCCGTCCCCCACCTCGACATGCAGAAACTCGTCGGCATCCAGCATCATCAACCACGCGGCATTGTCGATGTCATGCGTGGCGCGCAACTTGTCATAACCCGCATGCTGCGGAATTTCCCCCGGCTGCACTTCGTTGCGCAGATGCGTGATGTAGCCATGCCTGGCCAGCGCGCGCAGCACCCCGTCAGTGCCGTCGGTGCAGTCGTTGCTGGCAATCAGAATGCGGTCGAACCCCAGCATCAGATGATGCGCCACGAATTCCAGAACATAGGGCCCCTCGTCCTTCATCGACGATATCAGAACATGCCCGCCCAATATCCAGCTCCCCCTGCCCCATACCAACAGGGGCCGCCCCCCCCCCGCAAAGTCAACCGAAACCCGGCGGATTCCAACTGGTCCCAAATATCCCCGCCGGAGGCCGCGCGCGGCGCGATGCCGCGCGTCCCCAAAGGCTTGCGGCGGCACGCCGCTCAATCCGGCAAGCGCCCGCAGAAAGTTCAGACCTTATAGCCCGGCTGCTTGCCCCAGGCCCAGGCATCGGCGATCATTTGCGGCAGGGTGGACCGTTCCGGTTGCCAGCCCAATTCCTCCATCGCCCGCACCGACCCCGACACCAGCGCCGCTGCATCGCCCGCACGCCGCGCCCCCATCACCAACGGCACCTCGCGGTTGGTCACGATCCGCGACGCCTCCACCACCTCGCGCACCGAATAACCTGTCCCCGACCCCAGACAGAACACCCGGTTGCCGCGCCGATCCAGCAACCACTGCAATCCCAGCATATGCGCCGCCACCAGATCGCTGACATGCACGTAGTCGCGCACGCACGTACCGTCCCGTGTCGGATAATCCGACCCGAACAGCGTCAGCGCCGGGCGCTTGCCCTCGATGGCATCCAGCATCAGCGGAACAAGATGCGTCTCGGGCACATGCTGCTCACCCACCTCGCCCTCGGGATCTGCGCCCGCCACGTTGAAATAGCGAAAAATCACATGGTCCAACCCGTGACTGACGCCAAAATTCGCCAGAATCTCCTCGATCGCCCGCTTGCTGGCGCCATAGGCGTTGATCGGGCGCTGCGGCGTGTCCTCGTCCAGCACCACCCCGTCCTGATCGCCATACGTCGCACAGGTGGATGAGAACACAAAGTTCCGGCACCCCGCTGCCACCGCCGCCTCGATCAGGTTCAGCGACCCACCCACATTGACCCGCCAATAGCGCCCCGGATCGGCCATCGAACCACCCACCAGCGACAGCGCCGCGAAATGCATGACCGCCATCGGGCGGAACTCGGCAAAGGCCGCATCGACCGCCGCCCGGTCCATCAGATCGCCCTGCACCAGCGGCCCGAACTTCACCGCATCACGCCAGCCGGTCGACAGATTGTCGAACGCCACCGGCACGAACCCGGCCCGCGCCAAGGCCTTGCAGGCATGCGCCCCGATATACCCCGCCCCGCCCGTGACCAGAACGTGCCCGCGCATGCGTCTATTCCATCCCTACCGGCACACCGGACCTCAGCACATCGGCCAGCGTCAGCGATTCGATCAGCACCAGATAGGACCAGAACACCTCGGCAAACACCTTGCGGATCCGGCAGGCCTGCTCATCCGTGCAGTCCTCGCATTTCTGATAGGCCCGCCGCGACAGACAGGGCAGCGGCGCAATCGGCCCGTCGATCATCCGCAACAACTCTGAGATTGACACCGCCTCGGGGGCTGCCAGCATCTGATACCCGCCCGACCGGCCCCGCGTCGACGCGATGATCCCCGCGTTGCGAATTTCCAGCAGAATATGCTCCAGAAACCGCTTCGGCGCGCCCGACCGTCTGGCGATTTCCTCGATGGTCAACGCTTCGGGCCTGGCCTTCGCCGCTTCATCGGCAAGGGTCAACAGGGCCTTCAACGCATATTTCATCTTCTGGGTAATCATGTTCGAGCCGTAACCCGAGGGTTTCACAGAATCAATCCTGCGCGCGACAAAGCTCACGAGGCCACGCAAAATACTTTGCGCAGGCCCCGGTTTTCACCCCAACGCGGCGTCACACCGCGCGCAGGTGTGGGGGTGCCCGTGCGTGCCGACATCGGGCAGGATTTTCCAACACCGGTCGCATTTCCCGCCCGCAGCCATTTCGAACACCACCGAAACCCCGGCCACATCCGCCAAGCGGAACGCGTCCGCAGGCCCCGGCCCCGCCACCACCCCGATATCGGACGTGATGCACAGATCGGCGAAATCGACGCCGTCCAGCGCCGCCCTCAATCCGGCTTCCACGACATGAACCACGGGAGCGGCCTCCAGCGACGCACCAATCACCTTGGCCGTCCGCTGCACCTCCAGCGCCGCCGTCACCACCCGCCGCACTTGCCGCAGTTGCGCCCATTTCGCCGCCAGCCCGTCATCGCGCCAATCGGCTGGCGTCTCGGGCATGTCCACCAGATGCACCGACGACTCGTCGCCGGGAAAGCGGCACAGCCAGACCTCCTCCATCGTGAACACCAGAGTCGGCGCAAGCCATGTCACCAGACGGTGAAACAACAGGTCCAGCACCGTCCGTGCCGCCCGTCGCGGCCCCGACCCCGCCGCATCGCAATACAGGCTGTCCTTGCGGATATCAAAATAGACCGCCGACAGATCGGTGGTCGCAAAGCTGAACAGCTTCTGGAACACGCCCTGGAAGTCATAAGCCGCATACCCCGCCCGAACCTCGACATCCAGTTCCGCCAACCGGTGCAGCACCCAGCGTTCCAACTCAGGCATCTGCGCCACATCGACCCGCTCGGCCTCCGAAAACCCCGCCAGATTGCCCAGCAAGAACCGCAGCGTGTTGCGCAACCGGCGATAGCTGTCCGCCGTTCCCTTCAGGATTTCGCGGCCGATCCTCTGGTCGGCGGTAAAATCGCTTTGTGCCACCCACAGCCGCAGAATGTCCGCGCCATATTCGTCGATGATCTCTTGCGGCGCGATGGTGTTGCCGACCGATTTGGACATCTTCATGCCCTTCTCGTCCAGCGTGAACCCGTGTGTCAGAACCCCCCGATAAGGCGCGCGCCCCGTCGTGCCGCAGGCTTGCAGCATCGACGAATGGAACCAGCCGCGATGCTGATCGGTGCCTTCCAGATAGAGGTCGGCTATCCCGTCCAGGCTGCCGTCCGGACGGTCGCGCAGCACGAAGGCATGGGTGGACCCGCTATCGAACCACACGTCCAGGACATCGAACACCTGTTCAAAATCCTGTGGATTGACGATGCCTTGCAGCATCTTCTCCTTGAACCCCGGCGCAAACCAGACATCCGCGCCTTCCGCCTCGAACGCCGCCTTGATGCGTGCATTCACCATCGGGTCGCGAAGCAGAAAGTCGGCGTCGGACGGTTTCGCCCCCTTGCGCACGAAACAGGTCAGCGGCACGCCCCAAGCCCGCTGCCGCGAGAGCACCCAGTCAGGCCTGCCTGCAATCATCGAATGCAGCCGGTTGCGCCCGCTCGCAGGGGTCCACGTCACCAACTGGTCAATCGAAGCCAACGCCCGTGCCCGGATCGTCTCGCCATACTGCCCCATCCCGTCGTTCAGCGGCTTGTCGATGGCGACAAACCATTGGGGCGTATTCCGATAGATCAGCGGCGCCTTGGACCGCCACGAATGCGGATAGGAATGCTTCAACTTCCCCTTGGCAAACAGCGCGCCCGTATAGGCCAACTGCTTGATGACGCTGACATTCGCCGGCCCCTCTTTCCCCTCGGCCGTCAAGATCGCCTGCCCGCCAAACAACGGCAGATCGGCCCGGTAAGACCCGTCCGGCTCGACGTTATAGGTCATCGGCAGACCGAACCTGACGCCCATCTGATAGTCGTCATCGCCGTGGCTGGGTGCGGTATGCACGAACCCTGTGCCTGCATCATCGGTTACATGATCACCCGGCAGCATGGGAACGTCAAAGTCCCACTCGCCCGCCCCCCCCTCGATCCCGCGGAACGGATGCGCACAGACCAGCCCCGCCAGATCATCGGCAGACACATCACACAACCGCCGCACCATCTCTGGCCCCGCCAGCTTTGCCTTGGCTAAGACGGCCTCGGCCAGCGCATCGGCCATGATCACCCGGTCGCCGATGGTGACTTGGGCATCCTCGGGCCGCCCGGTCACCTCATACAACCCATAAGCAATTTCGGGGCCAAACGAGATCGCTCTATTCTGCGGAATGGTCCACGGCGTCGTCGTCCAGATCAGGACGTCCGTTTTCCTACTGGTAAAAATATCCCCGCCGGAGGCACCCGTCATCACCACCGGAAACCGCACCCAGATCGTGTGGCTGGTCACATCGTGATATTCGACCTCGGCCTCTGCCAGCGCGGTCCGCTCGACCGGCGACCACATCACGGGTTTGGACCCCTGATACAGCGACCCGTTCATCAGGAACTTCATGAACTCGTCGGCAATCACCGCCTCGGCGTGGTAATCCATCGTCAGGTAAGGGTCCGCCCAGTTGCCAGTGATCCCCAGCCGCTTGAACTCGCTGCGCTGCACATCGACCCAGCCTTCGGCGAACCGGCGGCATTCCAGCCGAAAATCGACGATCCCGACCTCGTCCTTGTTCAGCCCCTTGGCGCGGTATTGCTCCTCGATCTTCCACTCGATCGGCAAGCCATGACAATCCCAGCCCGGCACGAACCGCGCATCGCGGCCCATCATCTGCTGGCTGCGCACCACCATATCCTTCAACGTCTTGTTCAGCGCATGGCCGATGTGCAGATGGCCGTTGGCATAGGGCGGCCCGTCGTGAAACACGAACGGCACCCGCCCGGTCTGCTGGCGCAGCCGGTCGTAGATCCCGATCCGCTCCCACCGCGCCAGCCATTCCGGCTCGCGCGCAGGCAGGCCCGCCCGCATCGGAAAATCGGTCTCGGGCAGAAACACGGTATCGCGGTAGTCTGGGACTGACGAAGTCTGCGGGGTATCGGCACACATAAGGGTGATCCTTGAAAGCGAAACGGCGGCGCACGGCCACCACAAGGGCGAACGAAAGCTCCCGGCGGCTGAAGGCTCAGCGCACCGGGCCGATAATTCGCAGCAGGATCACATTTCGCCCGGACATATGCGGCGGTATACGGCCAACATGGCCCCGCGTCCAGCCGTCAGACCGGGTGCAATCGACCGCCCGCGAGACAACCCGCCGCAGACCACCTTTCAGCCCTTCAACCCCGGCCCGACCCGCGCTAGGTTCCAGTCAACAGGAGGCGCCGATGAAAGAAACGTCAACCAACATACTGGGCGAACCGCTGGCCCTGTGTTCCACCCAGCCAGTCACCGGTTTTTTCCGCAACGGGTGCTGCGATACCGGCCCCGCAGACCGGGGGCTGCACACCGTCTGCGCGGTGATGACGGCCGAATTTCTTGCGCTGTCGAAATACCTCGGCAACGACCTGTCGACCCCGCGCCCCGAGTTCGGATTTGTCGGGTTGAACCCCGGCGACCGCTGGTGCCTTTGCGCCACCCGGTTTCTGCAAGCGCATGAAGAAGGGGCAGCCCCCAAGGTCAACCTTGCCGCAACCCATGCCCGCACATTGGACATCGTGGCGCTCGACATCCTGCAATCCTACGCCGCCGACTGAGGCACCGCCGCAGGGCGCAGCGCCCCGTCGTCGCGCATAAGATCGTCGATGAAAAGGCTCAACAGTTGCGACCGCCCGCTGACGCCTGCCTTGCGGTAAATCGCGTTGGTCTGCGCCTTGACCGTCCCTTCCGAGGTTGACCGCAACCCGGCGATCTCGGCGGTGGACATGCCCTTGATCGCAAACAGGGCCACATCACGTTCTGCCGGGGTCAGCCCCCATTCGCCAAAACGCTCCTCCAACAGCAGCATGAATGCCCCCGACGCCCGTCGCAGCCGCTCTTGCGCCTGATTGCGCTCGCGCAGGGTGGCGCGGAACACCACTACGCCCAGACCTAAGCCCAACACCAACCCGGTCGCCGCGCACAGCTCCAGAATCTCGCGCAGCTCCCAGCTTAACGGGCCGGTCGTCAGGTTCAGCGTAGATGACAGGATATCCGCCACGAAAAACACGGTGCACAAAGCCTGCACCGCCAAAAGCACCAAAACCGCAATCCTGCGCCGCATTCCTTATCGCCCAGTCCGGGTCGTTCCGCCTGCGGGGCCGTGCCTAGTCATCGTCACCACCTCCGCCACTGCTGCCGCTGTTGCCACCCCCATCATCGCCGCCATCTTCACCACCGCGACCTCGACCTCGTCCCTTGCCATCGTCGTTCAGCTTGTCATCGTCATCGTCGATGTCGATATCCGCCGCCCGCACCTGCCCATCCGCATTCAGCCACAGGTCCCGCAAGATCTCGCCGGTGTTGGGGTTGACGATGATCTCGCGCGACACGCCCGCGCGCGTCCCGGTGATCCGCGCGCGCCCCAGAAAGGTTTCCTCGACCCGCACACCGGAAAAGCCCAGTTGCGTCATTTTTTGGGCGATCTTGTCGGCCAGACCGCCCGCAAAAACCGGCGAGGCGGCCATCAGGCCGCCCAGAACCAGAGCCAGAAGTTTCTGCCCGTTCATGTTTCCCTGCTTTCCCAAGGCCCGTTCCGGCCTTGTCGCCAAGGCCGGGCGGTCCGGCAAGCCCGGACCGCCTGCCTGGTCTCAGTCGTCGTCGCCTTCGTCGCCACCCGAATCGTCGCCACCCGAATCGTCGCCGCCCGAATCGTCACCCCCGTTGTCGTCGCCGCCCGAATCGTCGCCCCCATTGTCGTCGCCACCATTGTCGTCGCCCGAGTCGCCACCATCGTCGTCGCCCGAATCGTTCGATCCGTCATCGCTCGAATCATCCCCCGCGTCGTCGTTCGCATCGTCGTTCACATCGTCCATGGACTCATCTGACGAGTCATCGTCCAGAAAGTCCTCGTCGCGGGTTTCGATGCTGACACCTGCGGCCACATCGTCGCCCGGCTGAACCGTCTCGGTCTCACTTTTCAGAACCGCGCCGGTTTCCTTGTCATAAACGACCTCGACCTTCTCGGTCCCCCGGATCGCCTCGATCTTCACCTGACTAAGGCCGTTCTTGACCTCGATACGGGTATAGCCTTGCGATTGCAGACTGTCGATCAGGGCATTGGTATCAACGGCGGCCAGCGAAAGGCCGGTGGAAAGCAGCACAAAGGTCGCAGTCGTCGCAAACAATTTCATGGTCTTGTCCTTATAGTTGGCGGCCCTTGGGCCTTGTGTCGGATTGGTGCGCGGCACGCAGTGCCTTTCTTGCCCGCCGATCACGATCATCGGCGACACCTCCACAAGGCACGGCCGCGCAGACTGCGGCTATTGTCGCAGGGTTTATCCCGCCACCTCTAGACAGTCGGTTTGCGGCCCTAAACCAAAGTTTACGACCGCTCCGGAAGGCTCAATAGATTGATATCGAAGTAAAAAGGGGGCAGAAGCCCCCTTTTTCGCACCGCCGTTTCCGCCAAGTCAAATCAGACTTTCATGTCCTGACCCAGATGCTTGGCCACCGTGAAGATATCCTTGTCGCCCCGGCCACACATGTTCATCACGATGATATGGTCGGCGGGCAAGTCCGGCGCTATCTTCATCACATGGGCCACGGCGTGCGCAGGCTCCAGCGCGGGAATGATCCCCTCCAGCTTGCACGAAAGTTGGAACGCCTCCAACGCCTCGGCATCGGTGATGCTGACATACTTCGCCCGCCCGATGTCATGCAACCAGGCGTGTTCCGGCCCGATACCGGGGTAATCCAACCCCGCACTGATGCTGAACCCCTCCAGAATCTGCCCATCCGGGTCCTGCAACAGATAGGTCCGGTTGCCATGCAGCACCCCCGGACGCCCCCCGGTCAAGGACGCACAATGCTGCATCCGGTCGTCCACACCCTTGCCGCCCGCCTCGACCCCGATAATCCCGACCGACGCATCATCAAGGAACGGATGGAACAGCCCCATCGCGTTCGACCCGCCGCCAATCGCCGCGATCAAGGTGTCGGGCAACCGCCCCTCACCCTCTTGCTCGGCCAACTGCCAGCGCACCTCTTTCCCGATGATCGACTGGAAATCCCGCACCATCGCGGGGTAGGGATGCGGCCCCGCCACCGTGCCTATGCAATAGAACGTGTCGCGCACATTGGTCACCCAGTCGCGCAACGCATCGTTCATCGCATCCTTCAGCGTGCCGCGCCCCGAGGTGACGGGAATCACCTCGGCCCCCAGCAGCTTCATCCGGAACACGTTGGGCGCCTGCCGTTCCACATCGTGCGCGCCCATGTAGACCACGCATTGCAACCCGAACTTCGCACAGACCGTGGCAGTCGCCACACCATGCTGTCCGGCCCCCGTCTCGGCAATGATCCGCGTCTTGCCCATGCGGCGGGCCAGAATGATCTGCCCCAGCACGTTGTTGATCTTGTGCGCGCCGGTGTGGTTCAATTCGTCGCGCTTCATGTAGATCTTGGCACCACCCAGATGCTTGGTCAGCCGCTCGGCATAATACAGCGGGCTCGGGCGGCCCACATAATGTTTCCACAGCCAGTCCATCTCGGCCCAGAAATCGGGGTCTGTCTTAGCAAACTCATAGCGCTCCTCAAGATCGAGGATCAGCGGCATCAGCGTTTCCGACACGAACCGCCCACCGAATATCCCGAACCGGCCCTGCTCATCCGGCCCTGTCATAAAGCTGTTGATCCCGTCCTCGGCCATCGTGTCCCCCTGCCTTTTTCCTCGATGTAGCGCCGCCATGGGTCAAGGTAAAGTGCGGGCTTGCCCGGTCCCGCGTCTTTGCCTAACCCGGCAGGTTTCATCGCACCGGACCGCCAGTAGCAGCCGATCACGCCTTTGTGATCCCCCTTCGCGGAACCTTTGGCCGCTCCCTACATTTATCCCGTATCGCGTGTTGAATTGTTAACGCCGGGTTAGCGCCCGGTCGACATCGAACCTGTGATGTGTGTGCAAAGTGACGGGTTGGGGCAGTCCCCTTATCCAAAGTTGCCAAAGATGCAGGCGTCTTGTTCCCTCAGCGCCCTGCTGCAAGTGTGACAGTAATGAGTACGGCGCGGGGAAGCCCCCCGCGCCTTTTTCTTGCGCCTAGCCGGCAGCGGTCACAAACGCCGCTATCCGCGCGGCGTCCTTGACCCCCGGCGCAAATTCCACGCCAGACGACACATCGACCTGCCGCGCGCCGGTCAGCCGTACCGCCTCGACTACATTGTCGGGTGTCAGCCCCCCGGCCAGCATCCAAGGCCGCAACCAGCGCCGTTGCGCCACAAGCCGCCAGTCAAAGGTCAACCCGTTGCCCCCCGGAAGTACCGTCCCCTTCGGCGGTTTCGCATCGATCAGCAGTTGATCCGCCACCTCCGCATAGTCCAGCAAGCCACCCAGATCGCCCTCATCGGCCACGCCCACCGCCTTCATCACCGGCAGACGATAGCGCGCGCGGACCTCTGCAACCCGTTCGGGCGTCTCATGCCCGTGCAGTTGCAGCATGTCCAGAGCCACTCCCTCGACAATCGCATCCAGCGCCGCATCATCGGCATCGACCACCAGCGCCACCTTCGCCAACCCCGGCGGGGCGGCCAGCGCCAGAACCGACGCCTGCACGATTGTCAAATTTCGCGGGCTTTTCGCGAAAAACACGAACCCAGCATAGGTCGCCCCCGCCGCCGCCGCCGCCGCCACATCGGCCACCGTGCGCAAACCGCAAATCTTGACGCGCGTATTGCCCATCACCCAGCCTTCGGGCGTTCCAGAATGGCCAGAACCTCGTCGCGCGGCGCACCCTTGGTGTCGCGGAGTACAGCCAGTTCCCGCTCCAACTTGCTGACTTCGCGCGATTTTGTGCTGACGGCGGCGCGGTGCTTGTATTCCCGCAGCCATTCCCAGACGAACCCGATCAGTAATCCGGCAGCGATTCCGCCAAAGATCACCAGAAACATCGGCACCTCGATCTGACCGCCAAAGCCCACCAATGCCGACAGATCATCCGGCAAAGCCCGCAATGTGACAGTCGCGCGGTTGGCCAAAGCCACCGTAAGCAGGCACACGCCCAGCAGAAACACCAGAATGTAACGCAAGTAACGAACCATTACACACCCTTTCACGACTTCAGCCGACTATCGGCTGACCGCGCCACAGGTGCAAGCCTGTCCTACTTCTCGTTCAGCCGGTCGCGCAGCAGTTTGCCGGTCTTGAAGAACGGCACCTTTTTGTCATCGACCTTCACAGCTTCGCCGGTGCGCGGGTTGCGCCCGACACGGGCATCCCGCGACTTGACCGAAAATGCGCCAAATCCGCGCAGTTCGACCCGATCACCCTTGGCCAAAGCCTCGATGATCTCTTCAAAAACCGTGTTCACGATCCGCTCGACGTGTCGCTGCGTCAGGTGCGGGTTTTCGTCTGCAATCTTCTGGATCAGTTCCGAACGGATCATCCGCCTTGTCCCCCCGATTGCGCCCCGGCCCTGTATCGGTCCGTTATGCCGCAACATGTCGTTATCATTAGACTATAGACAAGAAAAGCGGCGGCACAAACGAAATTGCTGGTCCGGGCGGTCCGCAAGCAAAAGGCCCCGCCTTGCGACGGGGCCCCAGCCTTAACCTTGCAGGGTCAGATCACTTGCGGTCGCCTTTCAGGGCAGCACCAAGAATATCCCCCAGCGAGGCCCCCGAATCAGACGAACCATACTGCTCGACCGCTTCTTTTTCCTCGGCAATCTCGCGTGCCTTGATCGACAGACCCAAACGGCGGGTCTTGGGGTCGATGTTGGTTACGCGCACGTCGATCTTGTCGCCGACGCCAAACCGCTCGGGACGCTGATCGACCCGCTCCCGCGACAGATCGCTGCGGCGGATGAACGACTTGGTGCCGTTGTAATCCACTTCAACGCCGCCTTCCTCGATGGCGGTTACGACAACCGTGATGATCCCGCCGCGTTTGACGCCATCGACCGCATCGGTAAAGCTGTCGTCGCCCAAGGCCTTGACCGACAGGCTGATCCGTTCCTTCTCGACGTCCACTTCGGTAACCGCTGCCTTGACGGTGTCGCCTTTACGATAGTTCGCAATGGCATCCTCGCCGCGCTGGTCCCATGACAGATCCGAAAGGTGAACCATGCCGTCGATATCGTTGTCCAAGCCGACAAACAGACCGAATTCGGTGATGTTCTTGACTTCGCCTTCGATGTTCGTGCCGACCGGATGGTTCTCGGCGAACACTTCCCACGGGTTGCGCTGGGTCTGCTTGAGCCCCAGAGACACCCGGCGCTTGGCGCTGTCGATCTCCAGCACCATGACCTCGACCTCTTGCGAGGTGGACACGATCTTGCCGGGATGGACGTTCTTCTTGGTCCACGACATTTCCGAAACGTGAACCAGGCCTTCAACGCCGGCCTCAAGTTCCACAAAGGCACCGTAGTCGGTGATGTTGGTGACCCGGCCCTTGTGGACCGATTCCAGCGGATAAGCGGTTTCCACAGCATCCCACGGATCGGCCTGCAACTGCTTCATCCCCAACGAAATGCGGTGGGTTTCCTTGTTGATTTTGATGACCTGCACCTTGACCGTCTCGCCAATCGCAAGAATTTCCGACGGGTGGTTCACCCGACGCCACGCCATGTCGGTGACGTGCAGCAGACCGTCAACGCCGCCCAAGTCAACAAACGCACCGTATTCGGTGATGTTCTTGACCACGCCGTCGATCGCCTGACCCTCGGTCAGGTTGCCGATGACCTCCGCACGCTGCTCGGCCCGTGATTCTTCCAGAATCGCGCGACGCGACACAACGATGTTGCCGCGACGACGGTCCATCTTCAGAATCTGGAACGGCTGCTTCATGCCCATCAACGGGCCGGCATCCCGCACGGGGCGCACGTCAACCTGGCTGCCCGGCAGGAACGCCACAGCGCCGCCCAGATCGACGGTAAACCCGCCCTTGACCCGGCCAAAGATCGCGCCATCAACGCGCGTCTCGGTGGCATAGGCTTTCTCCAACCGATCCCAGGCTTCCTCGCGGCGGGCCTTTTCACGGCTGATCTGGGCTTCCCCGCGCGAATTTTCCACGCGGTCCAGATAAACCTCGACGATGTCCCCGACCTTGAGGTTCGGAATCTCCTCGCCGGGGTTTGCGAATTCTTTCAGATCGATGCGGCCTTCCATCTTGTAGCCGACGTCGATGATGGCCTGTCCGGCTTCGATCGCAATGACCGTGCCTTTGACAACCGTGCCCTCTTCGGGCGTATCAATTTCAAAGCTCTCCTTCAGCAGGGCTTCGAAGTCTTCCATCGTGTTTTTAGCGCACATGCAGGTATGGTCCTTTTTGGTCGTATGTCACGGGCCATGCGGTTGTCTCCGCCGGTCTTGAACAGGGGTACAGACAAAACACAAAGGGCCGGACGCATCCGACCCTGTCTCTTGCCCAGATCATGGCTGTTCCCGCCACTTCTCGGAGCGGGCAATAGCGCGAAAAACCCTTGCGCGCAAGCTTAGTTCAGCAACGCCTCGATGGCTCCGGTAATCTTCGTCGATTCAGGCTTCACCGCAGCTCCCCAGGTGCCTACCACCTGACCTTTGCCATCCAACAGGATCTTGTTGAAGTTCCAGGCCGGCTCGAACCCGGTATCCGCCTTGACGCCGGCAAAGAAAGGATGCGCCTGCGGTCCGGTCACATGGGTGATGTCGGTCATCGGCAAGGTCAGCCCGTAATTTACGGCACAAAATTCCTTGACCTCGGACGCGCTTGACAATTCCTGCGCGAAATCATCGGACGGCACGGCCAGCACCACCAATCCCCGGTCGCGATAGCTGTCATACAGCGCCTGCAACCCGTCATATTGCGGCGTGAACCCGCACATCGACGCGGTGTTGACCACCAGAACCGGTTGCCCGGCCCAGTCTGACAGGCTCAAGCTGCCGCCGTCGATGTTGCTGAACGTCTCGCGCGCCGTGCCCGCCATCGTCATCGTTCCCATGACTGCCGCCGCCAGGATCAAAACTGCCCGCATCATCGCCCACCTCCTTCAACCTTGAGGTTTAAGATGTGGCTCCCCATCACTTCGGCAAGGCTCCGCCTACAACCTGACAGGCCCGCGCAATCGCCTCCGCAACCGACAGGACCGAAGTATCCAGCACAACCGCATCCGACGCCGCCATCAACGGCGCATCAGCACGGCTCAAGTCGCGAGCATCGCGCTCGACCACCTCGGCCAGAACCTGCGCCGCATCGCCGCCAACCTCCAGCCACCGCCGGTGCGCCCGCACTTCGACCCCCGCCGTGACATAAAGTTTGACCTCCGCCTCGGGGCAGATCACCGTGCCGATGTCGCGCCCGTCCAGCACCGCCCCGCCTTCGGCACGTGCGAACCTGCGCTGAAAATCGACCAGCGCCGCGCGCACCTCCGGGATCACCGCAACCCGGCTCGCCGCCTGCCCCGCCGCCAGCGTCCGCAGATCGCCCCGGTCCAGATCGCGCAACACCAACCCCCGCGCCACCGCCACCGGATCGCCGCCCTGCACGCCAACCGCCCGATACAGCAAACCCGTATCCAGATGCGCAAAGCCGAACCGCCGCGCCACCTCCTGCGCAATCGTCCCCTTCCCCGCCGCCGCAGGCCCGTCAATCGCCACGGTGAATTGCATGGATCGTCCCTCCTTCGGTCCCGAGATGTGAGTCAGCGTCCCGAGAATACCCGACACTTATCCGACGCGAAAATCCCGCTTCCAGCGGCCCTTCCCGACCCCGGTTCCGCCACCTTACCGTAGCCCCCGCCGTCGCGCGGCCAAGGCCGCCAACCCCGCCAAGAACAGCACCCCGTACTTGGTTTGCGTCAAGATAGACGCCCGCGCCACCGCCTCCGCCGTCAGACCCTGCGCCCCGATCAACCCCGCGACAGCCGCGTTTTCGGCCCAATCCAGACCGCAATAGATCATTGGTAGCAGCCACAACCCGCGCATAACTCCCTGAAATCGCTTCATAAGGCCCAGAAAAGCAATACCGAGCAAAGGCGGAAACACCGTATCCATTGCCTGCAGCTGTCCCAACCGCTTCAACCCTTCGGGCGTCATCGCCGCCAGATAGTCCTGCACATCGGCCACCCCGTACCCACCAATCCGACGATCAAGAACCTCGCCCAGACCAAGCGGCTCCAGGACCAACACCGTAAACCCGACCATCGCCGCAAACCAAAGCCCAGCCCCCCAGCATAACAGGCGAACGACCCGGTCAGTCACGACGAACGACCGCACCCAACCCCTGCATAAGCCCTTCAAATATGGGGAAAGATGTGACGATCGGGCTGGCGTCATCCACCGACACAGGCCGCTGCGCCGCCATCCCGCACACAAGGAAACTCATCGCGATCCGGTGATCCAGATGCACCGCACACGTCGCCCCCCCTGGCACCCCCCCCGCCCCCATGCCATGCACGATCAGCGTATCCTCGTCCTCCTCGACCTTCACACCACACGCTTCCAACCCGCGCGCCATCGCGTCGATCCGGTCGGATTCCTTGACCCGCAACTCCTTGACCCCCCGCATCACCGTCTTGCCCGCGGCAAAAGCAGCGACGACCGACAATACCGGATATTCATCAATCATCGACGGTGCGCGTTCAGGGGGGACCTCTGTCCCTTTCATGTTGCCAGAAAATCTGACGCGAAGGTCCGCCACAGGCTCCCCCCCCTCGGATCGCGGGTTCAGAAATGCGATCTCAGCCCCCATCACGACCAGCGTCAGATACAACCCGTTGCGCGTCAGGTTCTGACTGACCCCCGGCACCAGAATATCCGACCCCGGCACGATCAACGCCGCACAGACCGGAAACGCCGCCGAGGATGGATCGCGCGGCACCGCCACCACCTGAGGGCGCAACTCGGGCTGCCCGGTCAGGGTTATCACATTGCCCTCACCGGTTTTTTCGACCACCACTTTTGCGCCGAAGCCCAGCAACATCCGCTCCGAATGGTCCCGCGTCGGCTCGCGCTCGATCACCACCGTTTGCCCCGGCGCGTTCAACCCCGCCAACAGCACCGCCGACTTGACTTGCGCCGACGCCACCGGCAGCACATACCTTACCGGCACCGGATCCGCCGCCCCGACGACGGTCATCGGCAACCGCCCGCCCTGCCGCCCAAACGCCTGCGCGCCGAACAAGGCCAAAGGCTCCGTCACCCGCCCCATCGGCCGCTTGCGCAGACTGGCATCGCCGGTAAAGGTCGCGGTGATCGCATGGGTCGCCATACATCCCATGATCAACCGCACCCCGGTCCCGCTGTTGCCACAATCGATCACGTCCGCAGGCTCGCGAAACCCGCCAACCCCCACCCCATGCACCGACCACGCCCCCGCATCATGCCGCACCACCTCTGCCCCGAACGCCCGCATCGCCTGCGCGGTGTCCAGCACATCCTGCCCCTCCAGCAGGCCCGAAATCTTGGTCTCCCCGACCGCCATCGCGCCAAAGATCAACGCCCGATGCGAAATCGACTTGTCCCCCGGCACCTCCGCCACCCCGCGCAAGGGGCCGGACTTCGCCGCCGTCATCGGTTGCACAACCCCATGGCCCGCCATCCCACGCTCCTCCAAATCCTACGCCCGCCTGATAGCGCAAGCCCGGTGCAGGGTCTACAACCCCCTTCATCCGTTCGCAAATATCGCGACACCGCGCGCCGACCCGAGCCGGTTGGCCGCAGGCCAGAGGCGAGACAAAGACAACGCGCGCTTGCGCGCTCCGTCTAAACAGCGCCCGAACCCCGGCGATATGTCAGATAGTCAGGTGCCCGCCCCTCACGCAGCGCTTTTTGTTCATAGCGGGTCGAACACCAGTCCGACCAGGCGACCCGCCCGTGATCCACCAGTTCGAACCCCGCGCGCGGCACTTCTTTCACCGCCTGCCGTACATAATCCGGAATGTCGGTCGCAATCCGGAACTCCGCCCCCTCTGCCATGACCCGCGCCAAAGCGTCCAGATAATCGGGCGACACAAAACGGCGCCGGTGATGGCGGTTCTTCGGCCATGGGTCGGGATAATTCAGGAATGCCCTCTGCACGATACCCGCAGGCAGCACCTCGAACACATCCCGCGCATCACCCGGATGAATGGCGAGGTTCTCCAGCCCGGCCTGCCGCACCTTGCCCAGCAACATCGCGATTCCGTTCACGAACGGCTCGCAGCCGATGATCCCGACCTGCGGATACAGTGCCGCCATATGCACCAGATGCTCGCCACCGCCAAAGCCGATCTCCAGCCACAAGGGGCGCCCGCCGAACCGCGACAGATCGGCCAGCCCCCGCCCCGGGTTGTCGGCCCGCGTCACACCCGCCAGACTTAATCCCCCCAGATCCTCCGCGAGATAGGCTTTCTGACTGGTGCGAAGGGTCTTGCCGTGAATGCGGCCATAAAAATTGCGACGTTCGGTCAGCGGCGCAGGCGGGATCATGGCAACGCAACCTCGGGTTTCTCAGCGCAGCGCCTAGCGCCGCCGCCCGGCCGCGTCAAGCAAGCCCCAGCGCAAAAAGACCAAAGGGCAGCCCCGCAGAGCCGCCCTTTGCCAATGAGGCGTAGGGTGCGTGATCTCACGCACCGCCCCACGATACAGCCTGCCGTTACACCGCCGCTTTCAGCGCCTCCGTCAGATCGGTGCGCTCCCAACTGAATCCGCCGTCCGCTTCCGGCGCACGGCCAAAGTGGCCATAGGCGCTGGTGCGGGCATAGATCGGCCGGTTCAACTCCAGGTGGTGGCGAATGCCGCGCGGCGTCAGGTCCATGCACTCGGCCACGGCGCGTTCGATGGCCGATGCCTGGACCTGCCCCGTGCCATGGGTATCCACATAGATCGACAACGGCTTGGCGACGCCAATTGCGTAAGACACCTGCAAGGTGCAACGATCCGCCAAACCGGCAGCCACCACGTTCTTGGCCAGATAGCGCGCGGCATAAGCGGCCGAGCGGTCAACCTTGGTCGGGTCCTTGCCGCTGAACGCACCGCCGCCATGCGCTGCAGCGCCGCCATAGGTGTCCACAATGATCTTGCGACCCGTCAGACCCGCATCGCCATCGGGTCCGCCGATCACAAACGTTCCGGTCGGATTGACCCACCACTCGGTCGCCTCGGTGATCCAGCCGGACGGCAGCACTTCGCGGATATAAGGCTCGACGATGGCGCGAATGTCGTCGCTGGTCTGGCTTTCCAGCGAATGCTGGGTCGACAGCACGATGGACGTCACCTCGACCGGCTTGCCATCCTCATAACGCAACGAAAGCTGCGATTTCGCGTCGGGGCGCAGCGTCGGCTCCTGCCCGGATTTGCGCGCCTCGGCCAGCCGTCGCAGGATCGCATGCGAATACTGGATCGGTGCCGGCATGAGTTCCGGCGTCTCGCGGCAGGCAAAGCCGAACATGATGCCCTGATCGCCGGCCCCGTCCTTGTCGACGCCTTGTGCGATATGGGCAGACTGCTGATGCAGATAGTTGTGCACTTCCAGCGTGTTCCAGTGGAATTCGTCCTGCTCGTAGCCGATGTCCCGGACGCAACCGCGCACGATGTCTTCGACGCGGTCCATCATCGCGGCCATCGCCGCCTTGCCGGTCAACCCGACCTCGCCCCCCACGACCACACGGCCCGTGGTGGCAAAGGTCTCGCATCCGACGCGGGCATTGGGTTCTTCGGTCAGGAAAGCGTCCAGAATGGCGTCCGACACCCGGTCGCACAGCTTGTCAGGATGCCCCTCGGACACCGATTCCGAGGTAAACGTGTAGTTTGATCTGCTCATGGGGACGTGCTCCGGTTTGTGAAATTCTGCCACGCCAGGAAGCCGTTGTGACAGTCGATCAGCGTCCCTATCGCCAACCATCTGGCCACGTCAAGCAGCAACCCGGCCCCGACGACGAATCAGCACCAGTGCAAGCCCCGCAAGTATCAGCAACACCGGCCCTTCCCCCCAGATCGCATAGATCGAGGGCGGCAACGCCCCCGGCAGCGCCACATCCACAAAACCGTCGGTCTGAAACGGCAGATCGGCCACCAGCCGCCCGTGCGCATCGAACGCCGCCGTGACGCCCGTGTTCGCCACCCGGATCAACGGCAACCCCTGTTCGATCGCCCGCAACCGCGCCTGCGCCAGATGCTGAAACGGCCCGGTCCAGTCGCCGAACCACGCATCGTTGGTGATCTGCAACAGCCAGTCCGCCCGCCCGGCCCCGCGCAGACCTTGAGGAAAGACCGCCTCGTAACAGATCAGCGGCAAGACCTTGCCCAGATCCGGCCCAAGGTCCAGCACCACCGGCCCCGGCCCCGCCGTATAGCCCTGCCCCGCCTTGGCCGCGAACGCCCGCAACCCGAACCAGTCGAACAACAGATCGCCCAGTGGCAGGAATTCGCCAAACGGCACCAGATGATGCTTGTCATAGCGCGCGGTGACGGCCCCCCCCGCAGTCAGGACAACCATCGAATTGTAGGCGGCCTCGCCATCGACCCGCTGCACCCCGAAGGCCACCTGCGCGCCCCGGCCAGCGGCCGCGATCATCGCGGGCAATTCAGGGTTGAATTCCAACAAATACGGCAGCGCCGTTTCGGGCCAGATCACCAGATCGACCGGCGGATCGGCAGCCGTCGCAGCCATCAGCCTGTCAAACCAGACCTGCGCCATCCCTTCATCCCACTTAACCCCCTGCGCCGCATTCGGCTGCACCAGTCGCAGCGTGACATCCCGCGCCGGCGGACCGGGTTGCGCCAATTGCCAAACCCCGAAAGCCCAGACCGCCGCCAGCGCCACCACCGATACCGGTATCCACCGCACGCGCGTCAACCCCGCAGCCATCCCCAGCGTAATCAGCGTCAACCCCGACGGCCCGATCATGGCAGCCACCTGCACCACCGGCGTGTCGATCCAAACATGTCCGATCAACGCCCAGGGAAACCCGGTCAGCACGTAGCCCCGCGCCAGTTCGACCACCCCCAACCCGACCACCATCGCGGCCAAAGGCCCGCGCGACCACCCGGCCAGCGCCCCCGCCGCAGCCCAGAACATCGCCATCCCGAACGCCATCAGGATCAGCGCAAAAGGGGCCATCCAGCCATACCGCCCCACATCGATCAGAAATGGTTCGACAATCCAGCCGAGCGACAGTGCAAAATATCCCGCGCCGCCGAACCATCCGACAAACGCCGACCGCCGGACGCCGCCTTGCTCCGCCACAAGTACAAGAAACCCCGCCAGCGCAGGCAAGGTTACAAACCACCCCCCCAGCGGCGCCTGCCCCAGCGCCATCAAGGCACCCAAGCCAAAGGCCAGCCCGGCGGCTCTCCACCCCGTCACGGTCTTCATCCGGGGTGACTGTCGATTGCCCGGGCCCGCCTGCCGAATTGCGCCCCTGTCCAGCACAAAGGTGCCATAGCCCAAAAGTACCTCGATTTGCCAACCGGCCAGACACCGCATCGAAACCGGGCCAGCACCCTAGTCCATGCCGCTCGCAACTGCCGCCGCCGCAGCATCGGCCTCGGCAGAGGCGACGGCCCCGATCACGCCCGGCAGCCGCACTCGCAACCGCTTGATCCGACGGGGATCGGCATCGACCACCTCGAACTCGACGCCAGACTCATGCGCCACGATCTCGCCTCGCGCCGGAACCCGGCCGGTGCGCAGAAAGACCAGGCCGCCCAACGTGTCGATATCCTCGTCATCCTCTTCCGACCGCAGCCGCAAGCCGATAGCATTCTCGAACTCCCCCAGGGGAGCCGTGGACTGAACCAGAAACACTCCCGGCTTTTCCTCTTTCCACATCGCCCCCTCGGCTTCGTCGTGTTCGTCCTCGATCTCTCCGATCACCGTCTCGATCAGATCCTCGATGGTGACCAACCCGTCGACCCCGCCATATTCGTCGATCACCAAGGCCATATGCACCCGGTCGCGCTGCATTTTCTGTAGCAGCACCCCCACCGGCATCGACGGCGGCGCGTACAACATGGGGCGCAACAACGTGCGCAAGCTGAACCGCCCGGCAGCGCCGAACCCGTGCTGCAAGGCCAGGTCTTTCAGCAGCACCAGTCCCTGCGGATGATCCAGCGTGCCCTTGTAAACCGGCACCCGGCTGAACCCATGCTCGCGAAATACCGCGACCAACTCGTCCTTGCCGATGTCCAGCGGAACAGCCACGATTTCAACCTTGGGAATCGCCACGTCATCGACCCGCAACCGTCGCAGATTGCCCATCCCAACCAACACCCCGCCAGGGTTTGACACGCTGGACGCGGACCCGGAAATCGGCGGATCACCCACAGGATCGTTCGGAGAAAACGCGCTCAACAACCGGCCCAGCAGGCCTTTTGGCGCAGGTTCGGCTTGCTCGCCGTCGTCTGTCGTCCCTTGCGCGTCCTGCGCTGCCAGAGACCCGTCGTTGCTACTGCCCATCGGTCCTTTGTCCAGAAAATACCCGTCTGAGGGGTGCGGTTACAAGTATGGGTCAGAAAGGCCCAGGCTTGCAAGTATCTGCGCCTCGTTCTGTTCCATCCGGGCGGCATCGCCGTCGCGAACGTGATCATAACCCAGCAAATGTAACAGCCCGTGCACGACCAGGTGGGTCACATGATCGGCCATAGGCTTGCCCGCTTCATCCGCCTCACGCGCGCAGGTGTCGTAAGACAGCGCCATGTCCCCCAACCCCTGCGGATCGTCAAGCGGACCGGGCTTGATCAGATGGGGCAGATGGCCGTCCACTTCGTGCGACAGGTCCACCTCGGGCCAACTCAACACATTGGTCGGACCGGCCTTGTCGCGAAATTCGCCATTCAGAACAGCGATGCGCGCATCATCGCAGCCCATCACACACAGGGTGAAGCCAACCTGCGGAAATCCCATATAGAACAGCGTCGCCCGCACCGCGCGATCCGCCAAAGGCTCCAACCCCAACGCGTCCCACCGGGCATCCTCAGTTACGACATCGACGAGCGGTTCCATCCAAACCTCATAGCGGCCTTGACGTTTGGCGACAAGCCGGAGGAAATCTTGTCAGACTGCGGGAAAAATCGTCGATCTGCCCCGGTCGGGCCAGGAAAGCCCCCATCGGCAGCACGAAACCAAGAATTTTCGTCGAAAATTCTTGGTCCCCAGCGCCAGATCGCAAGCCCATCCGACGGCTGGGCCAAACTCAGCCCTGTGCCTCATGCGCCTCATAGGCCTCGATGATTCGTCCAACCAGGGGATGCCGTACCACGTCCTTGGAGGTGAAGTAGTTGAAGCTGACGCCCTTTACCCCCTTCAGGATCCGTTCCGCCTCTTGCAGACCACTGGGAACCCCGCGCGGCAGGTCGATCTGGGTACGGTCGCCGGTGACAACCATCCGGCTGCCCTCGCCCAAGCGGGTCAGGAACATCTTCATCTGCATCGCCGTGGCGTTCTGCGCCTCGTCCAGCACGATAAATGCGTTCGACAAGGTCCGACCCCGCATGAAGGCCAGCGGCGCAATCTCGATCCGCTTTTCCTCGATCAGTTTCTGCACCTGTTTTTGCGGCAGAAAATCGTTCAGCGCGTCGTAAAGCGGCTGCATGTAGGGGTCGATCTTTTCCTTCATGTCGCCGGGCAGAAAGCCCAACCGCTCACCCGCCTCGACCGCAGGGCGGCTCAGGATGATCTTTTCGACGGCGCCAGAGATGAACATCGTCACCCCCACCGCCACTGCAAGATAGGTCTTTCCCGTCCCGGCAGGCCCGATGCCAAAGCCCAATTCGCTGGCGAACAGGTTGGAAACATAAGTCTTTTGAGCTTCGGTCCGCGCCTCGATCGCCTTCTTGCGGGTCCGCAGTTCGGCGGGGCCGGTGAACATCTCGATCTGATCGCCCGATGGCCCGCGCAGCGCGTCGGGCATCGGTCGTCCCATCCTCATCGCCCCGTCGATATCGCCCGCACTCACCGTCCGTCCTCCTTCGAGCCGCGCGTAGAGCGACCGCAGCACCGCCGCTGCCCCGTCTCGCGCCCTCTTGTCGCCGATCACCGCCAGCCGGTTGCCCCGCCGCAGCACATGAACCCCCATCTGATGTTCGATCTGACTGAGGTTGCGGTCAAACTCGCCGCACAGGTCGATCAAAAGTCGATTATCCGGAAATTCTACAAGCGTTTCGACAATGTCTTCAGCACGAGTCGGGGGGGTCAGTGCGCTGATGCCCAAGGAGGTCTCCTTCTGGTGTTCAGGTTGCAAGGTCAGTCTGTGGTTCTTCTAGCGGTCTGGCAAGCACGAAACACAGCATGTGGGAAAGTGTGATCTGCAAACATGCCAGTTCTATGACAAATAGGGCGGCGTGAGAAAAAACCAGAAAGGCCGCAGCAAGTGCTGCGGCCTTTGAACCTGGCAAGAGCGCGGATCAATTGGTACGTCGACCGGCCGATGGCACCCAATCGCGCAAGCCCGGGCTTTGGGTCTGATAATTCTTGATCACCGTTCCTGGCGGGTAGTGGTTGTTACAGACCGGCAGACCCGACACGGGATCGAACCGGCGGCCCGAATAACCCTCGACGCCATCATCCATGATCCAGCCCTGACAGCCATCCGGGTCATAGGCGATCGCGGCGTTCCCATCCGTCAGGACGCCCGAATCACGCCCACGGTCAAAGGCGGTGGCGATCACGGTGTCGGGGCTTTTCACATAGGGCGTCAAGCCGTCCGAACAGCCCGCAAGGGCAGCCACGACCAGCATCAGCGCGGGGAGTGTTGAAAACTTGGTCATCCGGATCACCACCTGTAGCAAACGACTTCGACGCGACGGTTCTGCTGCATGCCTGCCGCCGTCCCGTTCGTCGCGCGCGGCTGACGCTCGCCGTAACCGATTTCGCGTTCGATCATCCCGCCCACCGAGCGGGCAACGTCAGCCACAGAGCGCGCGCGACGTTCGGAAAGACGCATGTTGTATTCGTCCGAGGCGCGGCTGTCGGTATGGCCATAGACGGCATAGCCAAAGGCCCCGGCGCCTTGGAAGAAATCCGTCAGATACTGGCGACCGTGTGCGGTCAGCTTGTGGCTGTCGGTCGCAAACAGCGTGTCGGTATTCTCCACCAGACAGGTGTTGCGCTTTAGGCAAACCGGCTTGCCGGTCTTGGGGTTGACCCGGTCCAGCATATAGCCTTCCAGCCCGCCATCCGCCCACCAATGCATGCACCCGTCGTCATCGACCCAGATGCCCCACTCGATCTTGCCGGCAATCTCGGGTCTGGTCTGCGCCATAACAGCCGTCGTCACCGCCGAAAGGGCAAAAGCGACAAGCGCTGCACCCATTACCATCCGCACTGTACTGGATATCAACCCCACAGTTGCAGCTCCTTTCAATCATCCGCAAAAACATCGCATTCTATTTCTAGAATTGGCTACAGCGGTTTCAGAAGTAAAGCAAAATCTATGCAATAATCTATGGTTAGACACCGAACTGTTGCGTTCGCATGCTCAAATCCTACCATAGAATGCGATTGTCGCCGCATCGGAAACCGGGGCGACGAAAAACTGCTATTCAAAAATCCGCTCACCCGCCAAAGAGTTGGCCGACGAAGCTAACACGCGCACTTGAACCAGTTCGCCGACCTGCCCGGCATGATCGGTCACATGAACCGCCTGCAGATGATCGGACTTTCCCACCATCTGCCCCGGCATCCGGCCCGCCTTTTCATACAATACCCCAACCTGCCGCCCGACCATCGCCTCTTGGGCCGCCCTTTGCTGGCCGGTGATCAACGCCTGCAACACCTGCAACCGCGAATCCGCCAGAATCGAATCAATCTCGGGCTTTTCTGCGGCGGGAGTTCCGGGCCGCGCAGAATACTTGAAGCTGTAGGCCGCACCAAACCCCACCGCGCGGATCAACTTCAGCGTGTCTTCGAAGTCCTGATCGGTTTCACCTGGAAAGCCGACGATGAAGTCCGACGACAGCAGAATATCGGGCCGAACCTTTCGGATACGGTCCACCAGGTGCAGATAATCCGCCGCCGTATGCTTGCGGTTCATCGCGCGCAGAATGCGATCCGACCCGGACTGTACCGGCAGATGCAGATAAGGCATCAACACGGGCAAATCGCCGTGTGCCGCGATCAGGTCGTCGTCCATGTCGTTTGGGTGGCTGGTGGTATAGCGCAGCCGCGCCAGCCCCTCGATCTCCGCCAACGTGCGCAGCAACCGGCTCAGCGTCCAGTCGCCCTCCGGCCCGGACCCGTGATAGGCGTTTACATTCTGTCCCAGCAACGTGATATCGCGGACCCCCCGCGCCACCAGACCTCGCGCCTCGTCGATGATCCGGTCCACGGGGCGGCTGACCTCGGCCCCCCGCGTGTAAGGCACGACGCAGAACGCACAGAACTTGTCGCAGCCTTCCTGCACCGTCAAAAACGCCACCGGCCCCCGTGTGGCGGTCCGCGCCGGCAGCAGATCGAACTTGTCCTCGACCGGAAACTCGGTCTCGACCGAAGGCCCCTCGCCGCGCGCCATCGCGGGCAGGCGGTGATAGGCCTGCGGCCCCACCACCAGATCGACCAGCGGCATCCGCCGCTTGATCTCGGCTCCCTCGGCCTGCGCCACACAACCCGCCACCCCGATCTTGAGCCCCGGTTTTGCCGCCTTCAGCGGCCGCAACCGACCCAGATCGGAGTACAGCTTCTCCGACGCCTTTTCCCGGATGTGACAGGTGTTCAGCAACACCATGTCGGCCTCTTCGGCGACATCGGTCAGCACATAGCCGTCCGCCCCCATCGCCTCGGCCATCCGTTCGGAATCATAGACGTTCATCTGGCAGCCATAGGTCTTGATGAACAGTTTCTTGGCGTCGGTCATGGCATACTCCCTGACCCGCGTGGTATTCCAAACCCGGTTCCTTCGCAACACACCCGCGGGGCCTTGCAATACACCCGGCCTTCACCGATTCTTGCCATCGTCAGCCAGTTTGCGGAAAGCCCCGATGAAATACACCAGCGTCGCGCAGTTTCTGGACAACGGGAAAGCCGCACTTGTCAAAGGCCCGCTTGCCATCGTCATGGCCGAAGATCCGGTCGAAGTTGACAGCACCCTGCGCCACCACCTGACAGCGGGGTTTTCGCCCGTCATCCTTCTGGCCGATGACGCGATCACCCTGCCCGACGATCTGGAGGCGAAAGTTCTTCGCATCCGCCACGATGTTCACCTCGAAGGCGCGCTGATCAACGCGGTCAACAGCCTGATCGAGGCCGTCCCCGGTCAGTGGATGTATTACTGCTTCAACGCCGAATACCTGTTCCACCCGTTCTGCGAGACGCGCAATATCCGGGAAATGCTGGCCTTTCACGCCGAAGAACGCCGCGATGCCCTGCTCAGCTATGTGGTGGACCTTTATGCCGCCGACCTGAACCGATTTCCCAACGCGGTGTCGCTGGAAACTGCGCAGTTGGACAAGTCGGGCTATTACGCTCTGGGCCGCCCCGATCCTGCAAAGCACAATCACCCGCGCGAGCGTCAGCTTGATTTCTTCGGCGGTCTGCGCTGGCGGTTCGAAGAACACATTCCCGCCCCGCGCCGCAAGATCGACCGCATTTCCTTGTTCCGCGCCAAACCGGGGCTGCTGCTGCGCCCCGACTTCACCTTCAACGACGAGGAATACAATACCTACGCCTGTCCGTGGCACCATAACATCACAACCGCTGTGGTATCTTTTCGCACCGCCAAGGCGCTACGGTCCAACGCTGGCTCGATGTTCGACATATCGACGTTCCACTGGCACAACTCGACAGAATTTCAGTGGCATTCCCAACAGTTGATGGATCTGGGCCTGATGGAACCGGGTCAGTGGTTCTGATCGGAATTTTCGATCAAGGTTCCATTGCAGGCTGCGGGTAGAGCCGACCTTCCGCCCACCCTGCGATTCCGCCCGGAAACCTCCAAACTGCCGCACCCCCGTCCCTACCCGATTGTCGGGCGCAGGTTAGATTGCGTCCAAAGGAAATCCCGATGCTCCTGACCCTGCGCCGCGTCACCAAGACCTATCCCGCATCCGAGGCCCCGGTGCTGCGCGGCGTGTCGTTCGACATGGGCGCGGGCGAGATGCTGGCGCTGACCGGCGAGTCCGGGTCGGGCAAAAGCACGTTGCTGCACCTGATCGGCGGGCTGGATACGGCAGACAGCGGCGAGGTCGCCATCAACGGCACCGACCTGACGCCGCTGGACGATGCAGGCCGAGCGGCCCTGCGGCGCGGCACGGTCGGCGTGATCTTTCAGCAGTTCAACCTGATCCCCTCGCTGACCGTCGCCGCCAACATCGCGTTTCAGGCGCGGCTGTCGGGGCAGTTCGACGCCGCGTTTACGCAGGCCCTGGCCTTGCGCCTCGGCCTAGACGATCACCTGCACAAATACCCCGAACAGTTGTCCGGCGGCCAGCAACAACGCGTGGCCATCGCGCGGACCCTGGCACCCCGGCCCAAGCTGGTGCTGGCCGATGAACCCACCGGCAACCTTGACGAGGCCACCGCCGACACCGTCTTTGCCCTGATGTGTGAACTGGTGGCAGAAACCGGGGCGGGGCTGATCCTTGTCACCCATTCCGAACGACTGGCTGCGCGTCTGGGGCGACGGTTGCATCTGCGGGCCGGGCAGTTGTCATGACGCGGGCCATTCTGTCTGCCCTGCTCGGCCACTGGCGACGCAACCCGTTGCAATTGTTCACGCTTCTGGCAGGGTTGGCTTTGGGCACGGCGCTGTGGTCGGGTGTGCAGGCGATCAACGCCGAGGCGCGGGCCAGCTATGATGCCGCCGCCGCGACGCTGGGCGAGGGCAGCCTTGCCCAGATAACCGCCCCCAACGGATCAGCCATCCCGCAGCAGACCTACATCGCCCTGCGCCGCGCAGGCTGGAACGTCTCGCCCGTGGTCGAGGGGGACTGGGGCCCCGTGCGGCTGGTGGGCATCGACCCGCTGACAGCGCCAAGAGGCATCGGTCCTGTGACCCAAACCGGCGACCTCGGCGCATTCTTGTCTGGTCCCGGCCAAATCTTTGGCCGACAGGAAACGTTGGCCCGCCTGCCCCCGGCCGGCGCAGACCTGATCGTGGCCCCCGACATAGCCCCGAACACCGCGATCACCGATATCGGCGTGGCCCAACGCCTTTTGGACCGCGAAGGCCAGATCGACCGCTTGCTGGTCGCCCCTGCGCAACCGATCAACCGCCGCCCCTTGGCAGAAATCGCCCCCGACCTTGCCGAAACGGTCCCGCAGGGTGGCAGCGATGTCGCCCGCCTGACCGACAGTTTCCACCTGAACCTGACGGCCTTCGGCCTGCTGTCCTTTGCCGTCGGCCTGTTCATCGTGCATGGCGCAATCGGGCTGGCGTTCGAACAGCGGCGGACGATGGTGCGCACGCTGCGGGCGTTGGGTGCGCCGCTGCGGCGGTTGATTACGCTGATGGTGGTGGAACTGGCGGCTTTGGCGCTGCTGGGCGGCATCCTCGGCGTGGCGCTGGGTTATGTCGTGGCGGCGGCCCTGTTGCCCGATGTGGCGGCCACCCTGCGCGGGCTTTATGGAGCCGACGTGTCGGGCCAGTTGGTGCTGCGGCCGGTCTGGTGGCTGTCGGGGCTGGCGATTGCCATGGGCGGCACGGCGGTGGCGGCGTTCGGAGCACTCTGGTCGCTGGCGCGGATGCCACTGTTGGACGCAGCGCAGCCGCAGGCCTGGGTCACGGGGCGAAAAGGCAGCGGGTTGGTTTCGGTGGGGCTTTTGGCGCTGTCAGGCGCAATCGCCGTCTGGGGTCAGGGGTTGCTGGCGGGGTTTGCCATGCTGGGGACGCTGCTGATCGGGGGCGCACTGGCCCTGCCGCCGATCCTGTCGCTGGTCTTGCGGTGGGGCCAATCCTTTGCGCGCGGGCCGGTGGCGCAATGGTTCTGGGCCGACACCCGGCAACAGGTGCCTGGCCTGTCGCTGGCGCTGATGGCGTTGTTGCTGGCGATGGCGGCCAATGTCGGGGTGTCGACCATGGTGTCGTCGTTCCGGCTGACCTTCACCGGCTTTCTGGATCAGCGTTTGGCGTCCGAACTTTACGTCAGCGCCACGGATGCCGCCCAAGCTCAGGCGATCACAGCTTTGGCCAACGGGCAAGCCGATGCCGTTTTGCCCATCCTGTCGGTCGGGACAACCATCGCGGGCTTTCCCGCCGAGCTTTACGGTGCCCGCGACCACGCCACCTACCGCGACCACTGGCAATTCCTGCGTGCTGTGCCGGATGTGTGGGACGCCTTGGCGCGCGGCGACGGCGTGCTGGTGAACGAACAGCTTTACCGCCGCACCGGGCTTGATCTGGGGGCAGCGGTGGTCGTGGCCCCCGGTGCGACGCTGCCGGTGCTTGGCATCTACGGCGACTATGGCAATCCGGTTGGTCAGGTGATCCTGACCGAAACGTCGTTCCGACGCCTGTTCCCCGAAGTCATCGCCCTGCGGTTCGGCCTGCGCGCGGGCCCGGCCAAGGTCGACGCCCTGCGCAACGCCCTGCGCGGGCTGGGGGTGGCCGAAACGGCGATCATTGATCAGGCCGCGATCAAGGCCCTGTCGCTGGCGGTGTTCGAGCGGACCTTCGTCGTGACCACCGCGCTGAACATCCTGACGCTGGCCGTTGCGGGGTTCGCGATCCTGATGAGCCTGCTGACCCTCGCCGCGATGCGCCTGCCGCAACTGGCCCCGGTTTGGGCGCTGGGGCTGACCCGGCGCAGGCTGGCGGCGCTGGATCTGGCCCGGGCGTTGATGCTTGCCGCGCTGACAGGGGCGCTGGCCCTGCCCTTGGGTCTGGCGCTGGCCTGGGCGTTGCTGGCGGTGGTGAACGTCGAGGCGTTCGGCTGGCGTCTGCCGATGTACCTGTTCTGGCTGGATTATCTGCGTTTGGGCGGGCTTGCGCTGCTCGCCGCCGCGTTGGCCGCCCTCTGGCCCGCGTGGCGGCTGGCCCGCACCCCGCCCACGCGCCTGTTGGGAGTGTTCCGCCATGAACGCTAAGGCTTTGCTGCTGTTCATTTGCCTGCCCTTCATGGCCATGGCACAGGGGTTCGCCGGACTGGGCGGCGATGCGGGTGATTTCGCGATCCCGCAACGCAGCACCGTCCTGCAATTCCCCGCCGACCATGGCGCGCATCCCGACTATCGCATCGAATGGTGGTATCTGACCGCCAACCTGACCGGCCCTGACGGCACCGCCCATGGGTTGCAATGGACGCTGTTCCGCTCGGCCCTCGCCCCGCGCGACGGACAAGGCTGGGACACGCCGCAACTGTGGATGGGCCATGCCGCCGTGACCACGCCAACCGCGCATTTCGTGACGGAACGGCTGGCGCGCGGCGGGATCGGGCAGGCCGGTGTGACCGCAGCCCCGTTTTCGGCATGGATCGACGACTGGGTCATGGAAGGCCCGGATTTCAACAATCTGCGGTTGACCGCCAGCGGCCCCGACTTTGCCTATGACATGCAACTGACGGCCACAGGCCCGTTGGTTCTGCACGGCCAGAACGGCTATTCGGTGAAATCCGCCGCCGGGCAGGCCAGCCATTACTATTCGCAACCGTTCTTTCAGGTGTCGGGCATGCTGACCTTGCCGACCGGCGACGTTTCGGTGACCGGGTCGGCATGGCTGGACCGCGAATGGTCGTCGCAACCTCTGGCACAGGATCAGCGCGGGTGGGACTGGTTCTCACTGTCCTTTGAAAGCGGCGACAAGCTGATGGGGTTCGTGCTGCGCGGCGCCACGGATTTCACCTCGGCCACGTGGATCGCGGCGGATGGCATGGCGACTGCCTATCCGGACGGGGCCTTTACAGCCTCGCCGATGGCCCGCCACAGCGTGGCCGGTCGCGAGGTGCCGACCCAATGGCGCGTGCGACTGCCCGACCGGGGGCTGGACGTGACCGTAACCGCGCTGAACCCCGATGCGTGGATGGCGACCTCGGTCCCTTATTGGGAGGGGCCGATCACGATTGCAGGCAGTCATTCAGGCGTGGGATATCTGGAAATGACCGGCTATGGCGACTGACGCAAACCCGCCGGCTCAGGGTCGCTGCGCACCGGTGGTGGCAAGGTAGATCGCGTAAAGCGACGTCGTTGCGGTGATGAACATCCGGTTGCGGCGCGGCCCGCCAAAGCACAGATTTGCCACAGGCTCGGGCACCAGAATTTTTCCCAGACGGCGGCCATCGGGCGCAAAGCATTGCACCCCGTCGCCCGCACTGGACCAAAGATTGCCCGCCAGATCGGTCCGAATCCCGTCGGGGACGCCCGCGTCGATCACCGCGAACACCCGGTCGTTCGACAGCTTTGCTCCCTCCACGTCAAAGGCGCGGATATGGCGCGGCTTGCTGTCGTCATGGCTGGCACCGGAATCCGCGATATACAACGTCCGCTCGTCAGGCGAGAAGGCAAGGCCGTTGGGCTGGTTGAAATCATCCGCGACGCAAGCGATTTCGCCCGTCGTGCCATCGACGCGGTAGACGCCATGCACGGGCTGTTCGGGCGTGGCCTGATAGCCTTCATAGTCCGACAGAATGCCATAGGTCGGGTCGGTAAACCAAAGGCTGTCGTCCGAATGCACAACCACATCGTTGGGCGAATTAAACGGCTTGCCCTGATAGGCCGCAGCAATCACCGTGATGCTGCCATCGGTTTCGGTGCGGGTGACCTGCCGCCGCCCATGCTCGCACGACACCAGACGACCCTGACGGTCGCGGGTATGACCGTTGGAAAAATGCGACGGCTGGCGATAGACCGACACCGCCCCACCCCCGGTCGCATCGGCAGCCCAGCGCAGGATGCGCTGATTGGGAATGTCGCTGAACAGCAGGCATTGCTGATCGTCAAACCAAACCGGCCCTTCTGCCCAGCGGCAGCCGGAATAAAGCTGATCCAGCCCCGCAGAGCCGACAAAAAGCTGCGAAAAGGCCGGGTCGTCGATTTGATAGGGCGAGGCGGACATGGTGTTTCCTTTCTACCGGATGGCAGGTTTGCGGCCACTGGCCAGCAGAATGACAGCGATGATGATCACCCCCGTCATGATCAGGCGCACCCCCGCGCCAAGGCCGTAGGTGTTCAGCATCGACACCACCAGAAACATGAACAGCGATGCCCCCCAGATGCCTGGCACGTTACTGTCGCCCCCGGCAACAGCAGTCCCGCCGATCACCACCACGGCAATCGACATCAGCAGGTATTCCGTCCCCATGTTCAGCGCCGCCCCGCCCGAAAAACATGCCAGCAGATAGCCGCACACGGCGGCAAGCACCGCGCAGATCAGGTAAGTGACAAACCGGTTCCCATCTACCGCGATCCCCGCCATCCGCGCGGCGGGCAGGCTTTGCCCGATTGCTGCGATCCAGCGCCCATAGGGGGTGCGGTGCAGCAACACCCAGGCGACCACCGACACCGCAAACGCCACCAGCGCGATATTGGGGATGCCGAAACTGGTCGAGGTGGTGAAATCGGCCAGCACCTCGGGCGGTTTGATCCGCAGACCCCGGTTGGTCCAGATCGCGGCGGATTGCACGATGAAACTCATCGACAGGGTGGCGATGATCGGCGGAATGCGCAGCGCCTTGATCAGAGCATAGTTCAGGATCCCTACGCCGACCCCGACGCCCATGGCAATGACCAGGCCGTGCAGGATCAGGCCGTTCTGCCCATCCATGTATTTCAGCGCCACGGTGCCCGACAGCGTCATGGTGGCGGGCACCGACAGGTCGATATTGCCGGGGCCGAGGGTGATCACGAACATCTGCCCGATGCCGACCAGCACCGAAAAGGCGGCAAAGGTCAGCGTGGCCTGTGTAAGACCTACAGTCGAGGCGCCGCCCGTGACAGAAATAGTGGCCAGCCAGACCGAAAACGCGGCAATGAACGACCAGATCCACGGCTTTGCCATCAGCGTTCTCATGCGGCGCGGCCCCGGCTTTCCAGCCGGTTCAGGCCCAGCCGCAGCGCCAGCACGATGATCAGGATTGCCCCCTGCGCCCCGATCTGCCAATCCGGCGAGATGCGCAGGAACGACAGAAACGACCCCGCCAGCGTCAGCGTCAACGCACCGATCACCGCACCGATCGGCGAAATGCGCCCGCCGGTGAACTCGCCCCCGCCGAGGATCACGCCCGCAATCGACAGCAACGTATAGCGCAGCGCGATATTGGCATCGGCACTGGTGGTCAGCCCGACCAGACAGATACCCGCCGTCACGGCAAAACACGCGGCCAAAGCATAGGCCGAGGCGCGGGCCGCAAGGATCGACCACCCCGCCCGCTGCACCGAGCGTTGATTGCCGCCAACCCCCCGGATCAGCACACCGAGCGACGACCGCATGATCAACAGATGCGCAAAAACCGCCAGCACCGCACTGGCCACGATCGCCATCGGCACGAAGGGCGGTTTCGAGATCATCACCGCCCGCGCCCATTCCGGTGCCGTCCCCCCCGGCGCGGGCAGGATCAGGACCGCTAGTCCTGCCCAGACGAAACTCATTCCCAACGTCACCACAATCGACGGCAGATCGCGCA
>JBBRVJ010000009.1:0-40511 GCA_038246975.1 Rhodobacterales bacterium
AACGACGGATGCGCAGAACGCGGTGATCATGGGCTATATCGCGCGCGGTCAGGCCGAAGGCGCGCGGTTGGTGTCGGGCGGAGCAGCGATTGACCGGGGCAAAGGACAGTATATCCAGCCGACGTTGTTTTCGGGTGTGACAGCGGATATGGCGATCGCGCATGAAGAAATCTTCGGTCCGGTGTTGGTGTCGATGCATTTCGACACGGTGGATCAGGCCATTGCGATGGCCAATGACACCGTTTACGGTTTGGCGGCAAGCGTATGGACCAGAGACATCGACAAGGCGCTGACCGTCACGCGCCGCGTGCGTGCCGGCCGGTTCTGGGTCAACACGATCATGGCAGGCGGGCCGGAAATGCCGCTTGGCGGGTTCAAGCAATCGGGCTGGGGGCGCGAGGCCGGGATGTACGGGGTCGAGGAATACACACAAGTCAAATCGGTGCACATCGAGATCGGCAAGCGGTTGCTCTGGATCGCATGATGACGCAGGGCTTTGACTATGTGATCGTGGGGGGCGGGTCGGCGGGCTGTGTGCTGGCAGCCCGGTTGTCAGAAAACCCAAGCGCACGCGTCTGCCTGATCGAGGCAGGCGGGCGCGATACAAATCCGTTGATCCACATGCCGGTCGGCTTTGCAAGGATGACCACTGGCCCGATGACCTGGGGCATGACCACAGCGCCGCAGCGCCATGCCAACAATCGCGAAATCCCTTACGCGCAAGCCAAGGTGTTGGGGGGTGGCAGTTCTATCAACGCCGAAGTCTTTACTCGGGGCCATCCGACCGACTATGACGAATGGGTCGATCTTGGTGCGGCAGGCTGGGGGTTCGCCGATATCCGCAAATACTTTCTGCGGTCCGAAGGCAACACGATCCTGTCGGGTGCCTGGCATGGCACTGACGGCCCGCTTGGCGTGTCGAACGTGCAGGACCCGCAGCCGATGACCCGCGCTTTTGTGCAAAGCTGTCAGGAAAGCGGCATTCCCTATAACCCCGACTTCAACGGCGCGGTACAGGAGGGGGCGGGGGTCTATCAGACGACGACGAAAAATGCCCGGCGCTGTTCGGCGGCGGTGGGGTATCTGCGACCGGCGTTGACCCGCTCGAACCTGACGCTGATCACCGGTGCGCTGGTGCTGCGCATCCTGTTTCATGGAACGCGCGCCATGGGGGTAGAATATTCGGTCAAGGGGGCGGTGCAGACAGTGCAGGCCGACAGCGAGGTGATCGTCACCTCGGGTGCCATCGGTACGCCGAAGCTGATGATGCTGTCGGGTGTGGGGCCCGCCGCACATCTGGCGCAGCATGGCATCACGGTGGTGCATGACTTGCCTGGCGTAGGGCAGAACCTGACCGACCATTTCGGCATCGACATCGTGGCGGAACTGACCGGCCATCAGTCGTTGGACAAATATGGGCGGCCCTTGGGGATGGCTTGGGCCGGGCTGCAGTATGCGCTGTTCAAGACCGGGCCGGTGGCCTCGAATGTGGTCGAAGGCGGGGCCTTCTGGTATACTGGCGGGAAAGTGTCGGGCGTGCCGAAGCCCGATCTGCAGTTTCACTTCCTTGCCGGGGCGGGGGCGGAGGCCGGGGTGCCTTCAGTCAACAAGGGGGCGTCGGGGATCACGCTGAACTCTTATACCTTGCGGCCAAAGTCGCGGGGGTCGGTGACGCTGCGGTCTGCCGATCCTGCAGCTTTGCCGATTGTGGACCCGAACTACCTGGCCGAACCCGACGATCTGCGAGTATCGGTCGAAGGGCTGCGGATCAGCCGCGAGATTTTCCGTCAGCCGTCCTTGCAAAAGCACATCCGCGCGATCCGGTTTCCTGATGATACGCTCGGCAGTCAGGCCGAGATGGAGGCTTACGCCCGACAGTATGGCCGCACCTCGTATCACCCGGTCAGTACCTGCAAGATGGGGGTGGACGAAATGGCGGTGGTTGACCCTGCGCTGCGGGTGCACGGGCTGGACGGTATCCGCATCTGCGACAGTTCCGTGATGCCCACGCTGATCGGGTCCAACACCAACGCGCCGACGATCATGATCGGCGAGCGGGCGGCAGACCTGATCCGCGGCAATGGCTGACCGACGGAGCTAGTCCCAGTCGGGGGCCCAAGGCACCAGACCCTTGCCGACAATGCGGAAACCGGTCGCCGTCATCGCCTCGATCCGCGCCATGTCGATGGAGGACAGCGTGAAATCCATGATCTCGAAATTCGCGGCGATGTTGGCCGGATTGGTCGACATCGTGTTCAGCGCAACGCCTTTTTGCAAGATCCAGCGCAGGACGATCTGCGCGGCCGACTTGCCATAGCCGGTGCCGATCTCGGCGAAGATCGCATGCTTGAACACCTCGCCCCGCGCCACCGACGAATAGGACGACAGCGGAATGCCGGTTTCGGTGGCCGCCGCCAGCAGTTTGTCTTGATTGAGCAGCGGATGAAACTCGATCTGGTTCGTGCCGATCGGGCCATCGACGATCTGTGTCGCTTCCCGCATCATCTGCACGGTGTAGTTAGATACCCCGATGTTGCGCGTCAGCCCGGCCTCGAGCGCCTTTTGCAACAGGCGCAAGGAGGGCGCGATGTCGCCGTCGAGGGGCGGCCAGTGCAGCAGCAGCACGTCGACGTCGGCAACCTTTAAGTCCTTCAGGCTTTTCTCGACCGAGGGCAGGAACAGGCTTTCGCTAAAGTTGTCGGGATGCACCTTGGTGGTTATGCACAGATCGTCGCGCGCGATCCCGGTGGCGACCAAGGCGACACCTGTATCGGCCTCGTTGCCATACATCTGGGCGGTGTCGAAGGCGCGGTATCCGACTTTGGCTGCGGCACGGACGGCTTGGGTCAGAACCTCTCCGGTCAGGGGAAAAGTGCCGAAAGCGCGTTGGTAGGTCTTATGGAAGCAAATATTCATGACAACTCCCTTTGCATCCGTGAAATTTTCTTGGCTACATCATATGGGGGAAGAACCCTCTTGATAGCACCGGCGGACCGTGATTACTTTCATAACTGTTTAGTTACTTGATGCGCAACGGGAAGACGGGAGAGTCCGCATGTCAAAGGTCAAGAGCGCTGCGGAAGCTGTCCGGCTGATCCGCGATGGCGCGATGATTGCGGTCAATTCGTCCTCCGGTCTTTGCTGCCCCGATGCGGTGTTGCAGGCCCTTGGCGCACGGTTTGACGCCGAAGGCGCGCCGCGTAATCTGACCTCGATTCATCCGATTGCCGCGGGTGACATGTTCGGCACTTTAGGCATCGACCATATCGCAAAACCGGGGATGCTGGTCCGGGTGATCGGCGGGTCCTACCCGTCCGGGCCGACAAACGCGGTCCCGCCGCTGGTTTGGCAGATGATCCTGGCCGAGCAGTTGGAGGCTTATAACGTGCCGTCCGGTGTCATTTTCGATATGCTGCGCGAAGGGGCGGCAAAGCGCCCCGGTGTGTTGACGAAGGTCGGGATGGACACGTTCGTTGACCCAGATCAGGAAGGCTGCGCGATGAACGCAGCCGCGCGAGCCAAACCCCTGGTGCGTCGGGTGGCGTTTGACGGAGAAGATTGGCTGCATTTCCCTGCCCTTCAGCCCGATGTCGCAATCATCCGGGCCACCACAGCGGATGAAAACGGCAACCTTACGTTCGAGCAGGAAGGGGCTACTCTCGGTGCGATGGAAATTGCGCTGTCGGCGCGCAATTCTGGCGGTTTGGTAATCGCGCAGGTAAAACGGGTGGCGGAACGTGGAAGCTTGCGCCCGCACGATGTCAAAGTGCCGGGCATCCTTGTCGATGTGATCGTCGAGGCGCCCGATCAGTTGCAGACCACCGCCACCGCCTATGACCCCGCCATATCCGGCGAGTTGTTCCGCCCCCTTTCGACGTTCCGCTTGCCTGAATTCAACGCGGCCAAGGTGATCGCGCGGCGGGTAGCGCAGGAATTGCGGGCGGGGTGGGCGGTGAACATCGGCTTTGGCATTTCGGCCAACGTGCCGCGTGTGCTGCTGGAGGAGGGGCTGCATGGCAGCGTCACCTGGGTGATCGAACAGGGTGCTGTCGGTGGTATTCCGTTGCTGGATTTCAAGTTCGGCTGCGCCAGCAATGCAGAGGCTTTCGTGGCAAGCCCGCATCAGTTCTGCTATTTTCAGGCGGGGGGCTTTGATTGCTCGCTGCTGTCGTTTCTGGAGGTCGACGCGCAAGGTTCGGTCAACGTCAGCCGACTGTCGGCCACACCGCACCGCACGGCGGGGGCGGGCGGATTTGTAGATATAACCGCGCGGGCGAGAAAGATCGTGTTTTCAGGCAATTTCAACGCGGGTGCCACGATGCGGATCGAAGGCGGCAAGCTGGTGATCGAGAAAGAGGGGCGGGTCGCGAAGTTCGTCGAGAAAGTCGATCAGGTCAGCTTTTCCGGACGGCGCGCGCGGGTGCAAGGGCAGGACATCACCTATGTCACCGAACGTTGCGTGATCTTGCTGGATGCGAGCGGGCTGGTCGTCACCGAAGTGGCCCCCGGGATTGATCTTCAGCGGGACGTTCTGGATCAGGCCGCCACACCGCTACGGGTGTCTTCTGCGCTGAAGACGATGGATGCAGCCTTGTTTGTCGACGCACCGTTCGGGTTGGTGCTGTGACCGACCCGCGCATGAATCTGATGCTTGAAGGCAGGGTGGCGCGGCTGACGATCCGGCGGGCGGAAAAGCTGAATGCGCTGGATGCGGCGATGCTGGATGCCCTTGTGCCGCTGTGCCGCCAGATCGAGCGGTCCGATGCTGCGGTAGTGATCCTGACCGGCGAGGGCGACCGTGCCTTTTGCGCAGGGGGTGATATCGCGGCGTGGAGCGAGGACAGCCCAACCGCCTTTGGTCGCCACTGGGTCCGTGACGGCCATGTGGCGCTGGATGCGCTTGCGCGGCTGCGCCAGCCGGTGATTGCGGTCCTGAACGGCGATGCGTTCGGCGGCGGGCTGGAGGTGGCTGCTTGTGCGGATTACAGGATCGCCGAAGCACACGCCCGGATCGGACAGCCCGAAACAGGTTTAGGCATCATTCCGGGCTGGTCGGGCACGCAGCGCGCCGTAAGGCGGTTCGGCGCGCAGGTGGTGCGGCGGATGACATTGTTTGGCGAGGTTTACTCAGCCGGCGAGGCGCGGCATTTGGGGTTGGTGGACATGGTCACCCCGAAAGGCGAAGGTGCATCGGCGGCGATCGAGTTGGCGCAACGGGTGCTGCCCCGGTCGCCCCGCGCCACCGAATTGACCAAGATGCTGATCAACGCGGCCGAGGGTGAAGACCGCGAGCGCGTGCTGGAGTCTTTGGCGGGCAGTCTGGCCGCCGCATCCGACGATCTGACCGAAGGCCTTGCTGCCTTCCGCGAAAAACGCAAACCCCGCTTTCCGGGAAAGGACACCCCATGATCCGCCATATTGTCGCCCTGCGCTTCAAGACCGATACCCTGCCGGCCACAAAGGTCGGGCTTTACGATGCCCTTCGGGGGCTTTCCGGCCACATCGATGGCATTCTGGACTTTCGCAGCTTTGCCAACGTCTCGGTCGAACTGCCGCTGGTACGCGGGTTCAACGATCTGTTCTGGCTGGATTTTCGCGATGCGGCGGCACGCGATGCCTATTTGGTCGACGCCGAACATCAGGCCATTGGCGCGCGCATCGTAGCCGAAGTTGAAGGCGGCGCGGACGGCGTGTTCGTCTTTGATGTCAGCATGTGACATTTGCAGACCGGGGCACGATCGCGCGCTATCGGTAGACCATCAACTGATTTCTGCCGCGCTGCACGATCTCGCCCGATTGGTTCTGCGCTTCCAGTGACAGCGTGACGATCCCCCTGTCCGGCCTGCCGGTCGGACGCATCTCCGCGATAACCAGTGTAGCGCTGATCTGATCGCCCGTCAGGACCGGCCTGCGAAACGACCAGTCCCACCCCAAAGACGCCACAGCACGGAACTGCGCCGGGCACTGGTTCTTCAGCCCGTCAATCAGCGACAGCACCAGCAGACCATGCGCTACGCGCGCCCGAAACCCATGGCGGGCTGCCCCTTCCGTCGTCATATGAATTTCGAACCGATCGCCGGTCAGGGCGGCAAAGGCGTCTATCACAGCGTCCGTCACCAGCAATGAACCGGTTTCGATCCGAGCCCCGACCGCCAAGTCGTCATAGCCATACAGTCCGGGTGCCAGAAGTCTTCCCGTCATGCCGGAACCGGGGCATCTTCGCGCAGCAGCCCCTTTGCCTTTAGGTCGGCCCAGAATTCAGCCGGGATCGGATGCGAGAACCACGCGAGGTTTTGCTTGAGTTGATCGACCGTCCGCGTGCCCGCGAAGAAAGACGAGATCGCTGGATGCGCTACCACGAACTGCAATGCCGCAGCAGGCAGCGGCACGTTGTGGTCGGCGCAGACGGACTCGATCTTTGCAACCTTGTCCATGATGGCCTGAGGCGCGGGCGAGTAATTGTATTTTGCCCCCGGCTTGGCCCCGGTTGCCAGAATGCCCGAATTGAACCCACCACCCACAACAACAGCCGCGCCGCGCGCTTCGCATAGCGGCAAGAAATCATTCAGTGAACCCTGTTCCAGCAGGGTATAGCGGCCGGCAAGCAGAAAGCAGTCGAAATCGCGCTGTTTCAGTGCCTCGTAACACACTTCCCATTCATTGACGCCAACACCGATGGCCTTCACGACACCTTCCGAACGCAGCTTGTCAAGCGCCTTGTAACATCCGTCCATCGCTTGCGCGAATACCTCGGGCTGATCTTTGCCACGGGTGAACACGTCGATGTCGTGGATGAAACAGATATCCATCCGCTCCAGCGCCATGCGCTGCAGGCTGTCTTCGACTGAGCGCATCGTGCCATCATAGGAATAATCGAAATGGGAGGTGAACGGGGCTGCGTTGACCCATGGCGCAAAGTCGATGCTGCCGCGCGCGGCGGGTTTCAACAGACGCCCGACTTTGGATGACAACACGTATTCGTCACGGTCTTTCCAGCGAAGCGACTGGCCGGTGCGCAACTCTGCCAGTCCGTGGCCATACATCGGTGCGGTGTCGTAAAAGCGCACGCCCGCATCCCAGGCCGTCTGATACATCGCATCCGATGTCTGCTCGTCGATTTCGCGAAAGATGTTGCCGACCGGGGCAGTGCCAAAGCCGAAGGCAGTGACATCCAGATCGACTCGACCGAACTTGCGGGTCTGGGCAGGGTGCATGCTTTGGTTCTCCGTTGGCAGGCGGTCACTCAAGTAACCATTTGGTGCATTGTAAAGGGTGACCGCCCCGGCTGGCAACAGGTATATGGCAGCACCGGTTGGGATTTCGTCTTGACCCGAGGCGGTGGTGCAAATAAAGTAACTGTATGGTTACTAATTGAGCTGTGACGCGCCGGAAGGTTGCCGATGTATCTGAACGAAACCCACGAAGCTGTCCGCGATATGGCGAGTAAATTCGCCGACGAAGTCCTGCGCCCGGCAGCCGAGTTGCTGGACCGGGACGAACGGTTTCCGTCAGAGATTTACGATCATATGGCGGGGCTTGGCCTGTTCGGCATCAGAGTGCCAGAAAACATGGGCGGGCCGGGATTCGACACGTTGACTTATGCGTTGGTGATGGAAGAGCTGTCGCGCGGCTATGCCAGCATTGCCGACCAATGCGGGTTGGTGGAGCTGATTTCCGCCCTGCTTGTGCGGCATGGCACCGAAAGCCAGCGCGGCATGCTGGCCGACATGATGGCGATGAAGACAAAGGTGGCCTATTGCATCACCGAGCCTGAGGCGGGCACCGATGTGTCGGGCATCCGCACGACTGCCGTTGCCGATGGCGACGGCTGGGTACTGAACGGCGGCAAGATCTGGATTCACAACGCCCCGGTGGCGGACTGTGGCTTTGTCCTTGCGCGCACCGACAAGGCGGCGGGCAACCGGGGAATGTCGATCTTCATCGTCGATCTGCACTCAAAGGGCGTTGAGCGCGGCCCGAAGGAACACAAGATGGGCCAGCGCGCATCACAGGTAGGCGCGCTGAACTTTACTGACGTGCGCTTGGGCGCGGACGCGCTGTTGGGCGAGGCGGGACGCGGCTTTCACATGATGATGTCGGTGCTCGACAAGGGTCGGGTCGGGATCGCGGCGCTTGCCGTAGGTATCGGGCAGGCGGGGCTGGAGGCGGCGGTCGGCTATGCCGGAACGCGCAAGCAGTTTGGCAAGGCGATCGCCGAATTTCAGGGCGTACAATGGCTGTTGGCCGACATGGCCGAGGACATCGAGGCAGCGCGGCTGCTGGTTCATTCGGCAGCCGTCAAGATCGACAAGGGCGAGGATGCGACCAAGGCCTGCTCGATCGCCAAGTGTTTTGCAGGCGACATGGCGGTTGCCCGCACGGCGGATGCGGTGCAGGTGTTCGGCGGGTCTGGTTATATCCGGGGGTTCGATGTGGAGCGGCTGTACCGCGATGCCAAGATCACCCAGTTTTACGAAGGCACCAACCAGATTCAGCGCATGATCATCGCGCGGGAGTTGATGAAGAAAGGCGCGCGCGGATGAGGCAGGTTGCACTTGTCACCGGATCATCACGCGGCATCGGTCTGGCCGCAGCCGAAGCCCTGGCCCGCGAAGGCTTTGCCGTTGCCGTGAACGGCCCGGCGGACGATGCCGAATTGCAAGCGGCTGTGGCGCGGATCGCCGGCTTGGGCGCGACGGTTGTAGCGGCTCCATTCGATGTGACGGACATCGGCGGCCATGAGGCAGCCTTGGCTCGGATCGAGACGGCGCTTGGCCCTCTGACGACACTGGTCAACAACGCGGGTGTCGGGGTGCTGTCGCGCGGCGATATTCTTGACGTAACCGAGGCGAGTTGGGATCGCTGTCTGGCTGTGAACAGCAAGGCGATGTTCTTCTTGTCCCAAGCCTTTGCCCGCCGCCTTCTCTCGCGCCCAAGGCCTGCGCTGTTTCACGCCATCGTCAATGTCACCTCGTCAAACGCTGCGGCCGTCGCGGTGCAGCGCGCTGAATACTGCGCGTCGAAAGCGGCGGCGGCGATGGTGTCGAAGGCCTTCGCGGTGCGGCTCGGGGCTGAAAACATCGCGGTCTATGATGTGCAGCCTGGCCTGATTGCAACCGACATGACCGCCGCCGTGATCGACAGCTATACCAGACGCGCCGAAGACGGCCTGACGCTGTTCCCCCGCATCGGCCAACCTGCGGACATGGGTGCGATCATCGCATCGCTTGCCACAGGTCGGCTGCCCTACACCACCGGGCAAGTCATTTCGGCAGACGCCGGGATGCTGGTGCCCCGTTTCTGAAGGATGCACCATGAAGATCGCGCTGCCAGATTCCACAGGCCGGATGTCGGATTACACATTGACCGGCACGCCGGTTGCAGGGGCAGTTTTGGGTGCGAACCCCGCCCGCGTGGTCTATTCGGCAGCGCATGTCGTGGCCGACCCGTTCACCATGAATGACCCAACCGGGCGCGCGGCCATCGACTGGGGCAAGACGATGGCGTTCCGCCGCTATCTGGCCGGCCTGGGTCTTGGGATCGCAGAGGCGATGGATACCGCACAACGCGGCATGGGTCTGGACTGGCCCGGTGCGCTTGAACTGATCCGGCGCACCAAGGCGGAACTACCGGACGCGCTGGTCGCCAATGGGTGCGGCACGGATCAACTGGGGCCTGGGGTTCACAGTCTGGACGCGGTGACGCGCGCCTATCTGGAGCAGGTCGAGGCCATCCAGAACGTCGACGGGCGGATCATCCTGATGGCCAGCCGCGCCCTGGTGCGGGCAGCGCGCGGGCCTGACGACTATTTACGCGTCTATGCCGAGGTTCTGCAGGCCTGCGATCATCCGGTGGTCCTGCATTGGCTGGGAGAGATGTTCGACCCCGCGCTGGCAGGCTACTGGGGCGCTGCAACCTTCGAGGCAGCGCAGGAAACGGCGCTTGCCGTGATCGACCAGAGCACGGCCAAGGTCGACGGCATCAAGATCTCGCTTCTGGACAAGGACAAGGAGATCGCCATGCGCCGAAGACTTCCGGCGAGCGTAAAGATGTATACCGGCGATGATTTCAACTATCCCGAACTGATCGAGGGAGACAGCGATGGATACAGTCACGTTCTGCTGGGCATCTTCGATCCGCTGGCCCCGGCGGCAGCCTATGCGGTCGACAAGTTGGGTCAAGGTGACAAGGCCGCTTTTCGCGCAACGCTTGACCCGACTGTGCCGCTGGCCAGGCTGATCTTCCGCACTCCTACGCAATACTACAAGACGGGCGTAGTCTTTCTGGCTTGGCTCAATGGGTTTCAGGACCATTTCATCATGCTGAACGGGGCACAGGCGATGCGCCCCTTGCCCTATTTCACCGAAGTATTTCGTCTGGCTGACGGCTGCGGCCTGCTGCGCGACCCCGATTTGGCGGTGGTACGGATGAAGCGCATGCTGGCGATGTATGGCACCTAGATGCGCGACTTTTCGCAGGATCATTCGGCGCTGGCTCTCAACACCGCAAGCCTTGGCCATAATGTCGAGGGTGCCGGGGCCGGATGGTCCGTTGACCGGGTGATCGGGGCCTGTGCGGAACGCGGTCTTGGCGGTATCGTGTTCTGGCGGCGAGAGATCGGCACACATGCCATGGCCATCGGCAACGCCGCCCGCAGCGCGGGCCTGCCGGTGGCGGGACTCTGCCGGACGCCGTTTCTGGTGGGGCCGTTGGCACCCGCTGGCCGACAAGCCGTGATGGATGATTTTTTCGCTTCGATCGACATGGCTGCAGCCCTGCAAGCCCGGGTGCTGACCATCGTTGTGGGCGGGGTCGAGTCGGGCACCAAGGGCGTGGCCGAAAGCCTGAAACGGGTGACCGACCGGGTTGCCGAAGCGGCGCCCTATGCGGCAGCCCGGGGTGTGAGCCTCGCGCTGGAACCGCTTCATCCGGTCTATGGCGGCAATCGCAGTTGCCTGACCACCACCCGCGACGCGCTGGATATCTGCGATGCGATCGCGGCCCCGAATCTGGGTGTCGCCATCGACGTCTATCATGTGTGGTGGGATACCGACCTTGCCGCACAGCTTGCACGAGCGGGTCAACGCATCCTTGGCTACCATCTGTGCGACTGGCTGGCCGACACCACGGACGTCCTTCTGGACCGTGGAATGATGGGCGACGGCGTGGCCGATCTGCGGGCGATCCGGGCGGGGGTCGAAGGGGCAGGCTATTCCGGGCTATGCGAGGTCGAGATATTCTCGGCACAAAACTGGTGGAAGCGAAACCCGGCCGAAATTCTGGACGAAGTCGTCGACCGCTTTCGCAGCGTTTGCTGAAGGTTTGGCGCTTGGCCATGAATGGCTGTATCCTCGCTTTCGGCTGCACCAAAGCGACGTCATTGAAGCCGCCATCCAGAGCGTGTCGCCGCCAATCCAGCCGTACCGGGCAGCGATGCGCAGCGGGTTGGACCAGGCGCGCTTGTCTGCAGCGTCGGTCACCGCCACCCGGACCCAGCCACCGCTGAAAACCCCTGCCAGCAGCCTCGCCGTTGTCATGGCCTGCCCTGACCCGGAGGGGCCGGCGATCGGCGTGATGCTGGCCGTGGTGCTCGTCGGCATCATCCGCTTCGGCACAGCCGACTTTCGTTCTGTTGAAGATCCCACGTCATCGTCCTTCCCGTCCACCTGACAAATAGAGGAAAGCAGAGCGGCGGACAACTTACCTGACACAAGGGACCCGCATCCTGCGGCCGCATAAGGCCGTTTTTGACCTTGCAGGAAACACCTCCGTCGTTTAAGCGCTCGGTCGCGTAGCTCCAGTGGCACAGCTGGTAGCGCACTTCATTCGTAATGAAGGGGTCGGGGGTTCGAGTCCCTCCTGGAGCACGCAGTTACAAACCTTAGTCCTTGTGTGTCCTTGTAAAAGACACGCACGGTCGGAAAAAATCCTAAGATTTGATAAAGTTTGTAGGTCGTTCGCTCTTATAACGAATGACGTGCCCCGGCCCCTTGCCGTCGCCCGTCGTAATCGCACCGCTGGCGCCTTGATGGGCAACTCCTTGAACCAATGGCAGACGATGGCTCGACATCGTGAACCGCATCGTGCGGCCCTGGATGGCGTGCTCCGGGTGCGATTGCTGTGCCGCGGCATTTTATGGCCTCTCTCGCACCGCCTTGGACGGTCAGCACCACAGCGTCAGGAAAAGCGGGGCGGAATGGCCAATTGAACAGTCGAGATCGCGCAAGTCCCGTACCTTGACACTGCTCGCAGCTTTGCCGACGCCTAATCTGCACGCGTCGGGTTCTTGACCGCGTCGATTGTGGCAGGTTCGGGCGCGGATTTGGGGGGGTTGACCAGAAGGGGCAGCATTTCGGTCCCGGTAGCGCTGGGGCCGGTGGTTTCGGGGGGTTCGCGCCAACTCATCGTGTCGAAACCGTGGCAGTTTTCGCAAATAGGATGCCATGCGGAATGGATCGCCTGACATTTGTCGCAGCACCATTGCGGGCCACGGGGTGCTGTCAGTGCACGAGTCAGCCAGCTCCGCACAACGGAGTCGTCCGATCCTTCGCCGCGCTCGATGGCCGCCATGATCGCCAGCGCGCGCTGGGTGGGATGGCGGGTCACGACGTCTCCCAAGGCGCGGCGGGCAGCGGGAAATTCTTCGGCGGCTATATTCAGTTCAGCCGCGAGCAGGTGGGTTTCGTCGCGATTCGGGTGCATCGCCAGCAAGGGTTTGAAGCGTTTCAACCGGACTGTCGGCGTTTCTTCGGGGTCAATCTCGGCGAATACGGCGGCGAGGTCGGGATGGGGCTGGCCCTCATAGGCCTTCTTGACGACGCGGGTGGCACTTCTTTTGTCGCCCTTGGAGATGTAACTGCGAGCGGCCATGGCGGCAGCCGGGATCAGGTCGGGCGACAGGCGGTTGGCGGCAATCGCCGCCTCGCGGGATTCGATGCTGGCGAACTCGTCCATGATGCCGGACGCCTCTTGCAAGGCCAGAACGGCATCGCGGCGACGGAACACGTCGCGCGGCAGGGCACCGCGTTTCTGTTGCGCACCAAGGGTGGCGCGGGCACCCTTCCAGTCGGACTTTTCGGATTGCAGTTTCAGCAGGATGTCCTGCGTTTCCGCGTGGCGCGGCTTCATCGCAAAGGCGCGTTCGGCCAAGGCAAGGGCTGTGTCCGAGTCGCCTTCGGCCAGTTTCTGTTTCAGCAGCCCCCGGATGCCGACGAACCGCGTTTTCTCGGTTGACAGCAGGCGTTTGTAGGCTTCGGTCGCGCGTTTGCCGTCGCCCGATGCTTCTGCCGCCTGTGCGACCAGAAGGGTGGTAAGTTCCGGGTGTTCCAGGTAGCGCGCTGCGCGTTGCGCCTTGATCAAAGCAAGCCGTCCTTCGCCCGAGGCGAGCGCCAGCAACCCGTCGTTCAGCGCCTGATAGCCGCGCCGTTCGCGGTTGCGGTCGAAATAACGCGAGATCGCGGTTTCGTCGCCGTTCAGGAATCTCAGCGTGGCGACCAGAAGGCCGACGGTGCGCGTGATCAGCCACAGAAGGCCCACCAGCATCAGCGCCGCAATCGTGGCCTGCAACGGGCCAAACGTGAATTCATAGCCCGCAACCGCGATGCGCACCCCACCGCCGGTATCCAGCAAGAGTCCCGCGCCAAGTGTGATGGCCGCGACGAGGATGACGAAAAACAGAACCTTTAGCAGCGACCAGATCATCTTATTGCCCCAGTGTCTTTGTCAGGGCGACGAGCGCTGCCTGCGCGTCCAGTCGCTGTTGCGCCTGGGTTGTCCAAAGCTGCATGGCCGTCAGCGATTCGGGCGGCAAGGCGGCAATCTCGGTCATCGCGGTAGGCAAATCGCTTGCCATCAAGGCAGCTTCGGCGCGCGACAGAATGGCGTCGGGGTCGGTGCCTTCGCGCGGGGTCAGGGACCGCGCGCCGGTCTGGTTGCGCAGGAACGACCCCACGCGGTCGGTCCAGCTTTCGCCCATGTTGGCGCGCAAAGCGGCCTCCAGTGCGGCGCGGGCGGCTTCGGGGAATGTGGCTTGCAGGGCGGGCAGGCTGGACAGGCCGGTTTCAGCAAAGGTGGCCAGCGCCGGTGGCAGTTCCACGGCCAGAGCAGACAGCGCCCCAGCATAGGGCTCACCCGCGTCAATGGCGGCGCGGATCTGGATCAGCGCGGCGCGGGTCGTAGCAGAGTCGATGGTTGCCGCCGCACCGTCTGCGACAGATGTCGCGCGCGCTTCGGCTTCGGTCAGGCGTGCGAGGGCCGCCTCGGCTTCGGCAGTGATGGCGGTCGGAGCGGTTTGCGCGGTTTTGAGTGCGTCAATCTCGGCTTGCAAGGCGGCAAGGGCCGCCGGCGCTAGTCCCGGTTCGGAAGTGCCCGTCGCAACGGGTTGAGAGGCGATCGCGGCAAGCTCGGCTTCGACCGCATCAAGGCGAGCCGTCAGGTCGGGCGATTGCGTTGCAGCCGGGGCGGGGGCATTTTCAAGCGCCTCTATCCGGTCGGCCAAGGTCTGATCAGTCGCTGGCGGTGTCTCGGCAATCCGGGCAATTTCGGCCCTCAGCGTTTGAACGTCGGCCTCCGCGACTGCGAGGCGGGTCTCCAGGGCCGAATTGTCGCCAATGGGCCAGCCGTCGGGGACAAATTGCGCTAAGCCGAATCCCGCGGCGGCGGCCAGAACGCCGCCGATCAGTGCCCCCAGCAGACCAGAGCGGCGCTGATGGGGCAGAGGCAGCGGCGCATCAGCGGCATTAATCAGGGCGAGATCCTCGGGGTCGGGTTTAGCACCATGCACGGCTGCAAATTCTTTCGGTTCTGCAATGTCGAGATCCTGCATCGGTGGCGGTTCGATCACAGTCGCCTCGACGAGAGGAGGCATGGGCGGAAGCACTGTCTCATCGCCAACAGGCGGAACAACGGGCTGATCCAAGGTCGGGGCGTCGTTTGGTTTGCTCAAGGCCTTCGACTTTCTTGGTTTGGCGACAGGGTCTGGAGTTAAACGCTCGGCAGTCGGGTCGGTTGCGTCCGGCATGATTGATCTTTCAGAAGACTGCGCCCTGCTGCGCTTGGGTCATTCTAATCCCTGACTTGGGTTGGGTTCAAGGATTCCCCCCTGCGGCAAGCAGGGTATAGAGAGCGTCCAGCATGTTCGCTGCATCGGGGTGTGCAGCCGTGACCATGGTGGCAGGGAATAGTATGGCCGCAGCACCGGCCACAGCGGGGCTGAGGGCTCCGACGCAGAGAGGGGCTTTGAACGGGCCGAGAGCAGCCAACAGCCGCGCGCTGCGCGGCGAGAACAGGGGCACAATAACCGGATCGGTCCTGGCAAGCAGGGCTGCTGCGGCGGGGGTCAGGGGCTGCGCAATCTGAGTGTAGACGATGGCCTGACAGGTCTCTATTCCAGCCAGAATCAGGGTTTTTGCGACGTCCCCCCGGCTGTCGGTGCCGCGCAGGTAGAGCAGCGGGCCTGGAGGCGCGGATTGCCGGATCAGGGTCAAAAGGCCGCTGGCGTCGCCCTTTGCAGAGAACGGCATAAAGCCTGCGGCCGCTGCACAGGCCGCGGTGCGGTCGCCGACGCAGTAGGCATGGATCGGAAGCGGAATACCCTCGGCGGATAACCGCCGCGCGGCTTCGGCCCCGGTTTCAGAAGTCAGAATCAGCGCGCCGAAAGGGATGTCCGGCAGCGCCGGCTGCAGAAACACCGGGGCCATCAGTGGCGCGATGACAATCCGGCTGTCCGCACCAAACCGGGCGGACAACGCGTCCGCAAAGCGGGCGGATTGGGCGGCAGGGCGGGTCAGCAGGAAGGATTGCGGGGCCATGGGCTTGGTGTTACCTGCGGGGCGGGCTTTGGGCAACCGGCGCGGGTGATGGGCCAGAAACTGACCTTCCTTGGGATCGAGTCGAGTTGCGACGACACCGCCGCCGCCGTAGTGCGGCATGGGCCGGGATTGCCGCAGATACTGGCGTCGGAAGTCGAGGGGCAAGTGGCGCTTCATGCCGCATTTGGCGGTATTGTGCCAGAGATTGCCGCGCGAGCCCACGCGGAGCGGCTGGATCATGTTGTGGAACGCGCTTTGGCCGTCGCAGGGGTGGAGTTGCACGACCTGGACGGGATTGCGGTTACGTCGGGACCGGGGCTGATCGGCGGCGTGCTGTCGGGCGTCATGCTTGCGCGCGGGCTGGCGGCGGGGACCGGACTGCCATTGATCGGCGTCAATCATCTGGCAGGGCATGCGCTGACCCCGCGTCTGACCGATGGGCTGGCCTTTCCCTATCTGATGTTGCTGGTGTCTGGAGGGCATTGCCAGTTCCTGATTGCCGACGATGTGAACAGGTTTCGCCGTCTGGGTGGCACCATCGACGACGCGCCGGGAGAGGCGTTCGACAAGACCGCCAAGCTGCTGGGCCTGCCCCAACCCGGTGGGCCCGCCGTCGAGGCCGAGGCGGCGCTGGGGGATGCCAGGCGCTTCGCTTTTCCACGCCCGTTGCTGGACAGGGCGGGGTGCGATCTGTCGTTCTCGGGCCTGAAGACCGCGTTGCTGCGGGCGCGGGATGCGGTCATGGTCGATGGCGGGTTGCGGATGCAGGACCGGCGCGACTTATCCGCAGGATTTCAGGCGGCGGTCGGGGATGTGCTGGCCGAGAAATCCCGGCGGGCGTTGGGGGTGTATCTGGACGCCGCGCCAGAGGTTCCGGCCTTTGCGGTGGCGGGGGGCGTGGCGGCAAACAAGGCACTAAGAGCCCGATTAGAGTCGGTTTGCGCCGATCTGGGTGTGCGATTTCTTGCCCCGCCTTTGCAGCTTTGCACCGACAATGCAGCGATGATTGCGTGGGCGGGGATCGAGCGGTTTCGCGCCGGATTGATTGACGCTGCCGATCTTGTGGCCCGGCCGCGCTGGCCTTTGGATGCGACGGCTCTGGCGATGATCGGGTCAGGCAAAAAGGGAGCCAAGGCGTGACCGCAGGCTTGGCAGACAGATTGCGCATGACGCTTGCGCCCGGCAGGATAGATGCCGATTGCGGCAATGGTCGCCGTCTTTCTCGACAATACTATTTCCCTTCAGCAGGTCATTGCCGCCCTGCGGAATCGACCCTTGAAACAGGAGTGAACGATGCGTGTCGCCTTGATCTGCCATGACAAAGACGCAGCCTTGCAGGTGCGGCTGGACAACCGCGCCGCCCATCTGGCGCATATTGCCGCGACCGGAGTGGTCGAAATGGCGGGGCCTTTCCTGAATGGCGAAGGTGCCATGACCGGCAGTCTGATCGTATTGGAGGTAGACAGCCTGCAAGCGGCGCAGAATTGGGCGGCGGCAGACCCCTATGCGATGGCGGGCCTGTTCCAGTCCGTTACGATTACCGAATGGAAGAAGGTGATCGGATGACCTATTGGCTGTTCAAATCAGAGCCGGACACCTGGAGTTGGGATCAGCAGGTCGCCAAGGGGGCTGTGGGCGAGGAATGGCATGGCGTGCGCAACTATCAGGCGCGCAACAACATGCGTGCGATGGAGATCGGCGACCTGGGGTTTTATTACCATTCCAATATCGGCAAAGAAGTGGTCGGGATCGTCGAGGTTTGCGCAACCAGCGCGCCGGACAGCACCACGGACGACCCGCGCTGGGACTGTGTTCACATCCGCGCGGTGAGGCCGTTGCTGCGTCCCGTCACGCTGGAGACCTGCAAGGTCGAACCGGGTCTGGAAAAAATGGTGTTGGTCAACAACAGCCGCCTCTCGGTGCAGCCGGTGACGCCGGAAGAGTGGGCTATTGTTTGCGGATTGGGCGGAGCAGAGCCATAAAATGGGGGGCCCCGCACCCCTACAGGACCCCCCACCACCCCACGTGCTCCCCTAGCACCACACGTGTTCTGAAGAAGGTCCCCGGCTACTGCCGTTGGTATATGCATAACCGGGAATCGCCGGGGCGTGCAAATGGCAAGCCCCGACAATTTACCTAAACCCCGCCTTCGAAAGCCTAGCCGTAGACGGCTTCCTTGCCGAAATGCTTGGTCAGCATGTAGTAGACAACAGCGCGGTATTTGTTGCGTTCGGACCGCCCGTATGTGTCGATCACCGCCTGAATCGCCTCCATCAGCGCAGGGCTGTCGGGGAGGCCGAGTTTCTTGATCAGGAAGTTGGCCTTGACGCGCAGGAGTTCGGCATTGTCCGAAGCGGCGACGGTTTCACTGTCCGCACTATAGATCGCTGGACCGCACCCGATCGTGACTTTCGTCAACAGCGCGATGTCGGGTTTCACTTTGCACTTGCCCGCCAAATCGTCGGCGTATTTGGCGATAAGCTCGTCGCGTTTACTCATATGTGGGTTCCCCTCGTATGTCCGTGCCGGGTATCAACCCTCAAATGCGGGCCCCGGTCAACTGCTTGCTAGGAGGCAGGGCGAGGACAAAACGGCTGAGTGGCAAAGGGAAATCATCGCCTTGGCAATCCCTTTGCCCCGATCTGTACGGATGGTTTTGGTGGTAATCGTGGATAAAGTGATGTTCGCCAATGGGTTCTGAAGAAGGTCAGATCGACCAGGCGTTGGCCCTTCACAGGTCCCGAGTGAATGATTTTTCTCCGACCTTCTGATGCGGAACGCCCGATCTCAAGCAAAGGTCACGCGAATTGCTCAACTCCGGTTGTCGCAACGCCGATGCCCGGAGGTTGGGGCATCGGCGAGCGGGTCTTTACGTTTCGGCAGATCAATAGCGGTAGTGTTCCGACTTGAACGGGCCTTCGATGTTGACGCCGATGTAGTCTGCCTGATCCTTGCGCAACTCGGTCAGTTTGACGCCGATCTTTTTCAGGTGCAGACGGGCCACCTTTTCGTCCAGCGCCTTGGGCAGAATATAGACGCCGGGCTGATACTCGCTGCCCTTGGTCCACAATTCGATCTGGGCAAGCACCTGATTGGTAAACGATGCCGACATCACGAAAGACGGGTGACCGGTTGCGTTGCCGAGGTTCAGCAAGCGACCTTCGGACAGCAGGATGATGCGGTTGCCCGAGGGCATCTCGATCATGTCGACCTGTTCCTTGATGTTGGTCCACTTGTGATTCTTCAGCGCGGCCACCTGAATTTCGTTGTCGAAGTGGCCGATGTTGCCGACGATGGCCATGTCCTTCATCTCGCGGATATGCTCGATGCGGATCACATCCTTGTTGCCTGTGGTCGTGATGAAGATATCGGCCGAACCGACAACATCCTCCAGCAGCACCACCTCGAACCCGTCCATTGCAGCTTGCAACGCACAGATCGGATCAATCTCGGTGACCTTCACGCGGGCACCGGCACCCTGCAGCGAGGCCGCCGAGCCTTTGCCCACATCGCCGTAACCGCAGACCACGGCGACCTTGCCGGCCATCATGGTGTCGGTGGCGCGGCGGATGCCGTCGACCAGCGATTCCTTGCAGCCGTATTTGTTGTCGAACTTCGACTTGGTGACCGAGTCGTTGACGTTGATCGCCGGAAAGGGAAGCTGTCCCTTCTTGTGCAGATCGTACAGGCGATGAACGCCGGTGGTGGTTTCCTCGGACACGCCCTTGATCGCGGCGCGCTGTTGGGTGAACCAGCCGGGCGAGGCTTTCAGGCGTTTCTTGATCTGGTTGTAGAGGCACACCTCTTCGTCCGAGGTCGGGATTTCGATGATGTCGGTTTCACCCGCTTCGACCCGTGCGCCGATCAGGATATACATGGTGGCATCGCCGCCATCGTCGAGGATCATGTTGCAGGTGCCACCCTCGCCGCCGAACTGGAAAATCATGTCGGTGTAGGTCCAGTAGTCCTCCAGCGTTTCGCCCTTGATCGCAAAGACCGGCGTGCCGCTGGCGGCGATCGCCGCTGCCGCGTGGTCTTGGGTCGAGAAGATGTTGCACGAGGCCCAGCGCACATCCGCGCCCAGCGCCACCAGCGTTTCGATCAGAGCACCGGTCTGGATCGTCATGTGCAGGCTGCCCGCAATCCGCGCCCCGGCCAGCGGTTTGGCCGCCCCGAATTCCTCGCGAAGCGCCATCAGGCCCGGCATTTCGGTTTCTGCGATGGTCAGTTCCTTGCGGCCAAAATCCGCAAGTGCAATATCCTTGATGATGTAATCATTCGGCATCTGCCGTTCTCCTTGAACCTTGCTGTGGGGCGCAAATAGCATTTGCCCGGCGATGCGACAATCGCCAAGCTGCCGCACAGGGGGTTTTCGATGCCAAACTGCCTGTAATGCCCGAAAAACCGCCAGTGTCGCTTGCCACGGTCGCTGTCATCCTGACTTGCGATGCCGGATATCTGCCGTTCTCGCTTCATCTAGCACGACAGATCCTGCATCATTGCCCGGACCGCCGGTTCGATCTGCTGATCGCATCCGAGAACGCCCTGAATCTGCCGGACTGGGCCGAAGTCGGGGGCATCCGGAATCTGGTCATCCCTGATACAGGTTGGATCGACGCGCTGCCGATGCGGCATCTGAGCCGGGCTGCATACCTGCGGCTATGTCTGCCGCAGGTGCTTGGCGACACCTATCGCCGCATCCTGTATCTGGACAGTGACATGTATTTCGAGGGCGGCGATCTTGACCGCCTGCTGAACCTGCCGTTGGGGGATCATCCGATTGGTGCCGTGACCGACATCAATCAGTTCTATGATCCGTCCTTTCATGCCCGCGAGTTCAAGGCGCTCGCCCTGCCCGCCTTGCGCTATTTCAACGCCGGAGTTCTTTTGATGGACAGTGCAGCTTATCGTCGTGGAGCAATCTTTCAACGCTGCGTGGATTTTGCACGCGACGAACCCAAGGCTTGCGTGCTGCATGATCAATCCCTGCTGAACGGGGTGATTCAGGGGCGATTTGCCGAACTCGCGCCGGGTTGGAATTGGCAAAGTGCGGCTCATTTGCCGTTTGCGACACTGTCTTACCCAGTGCGGTTCCGGCATTTCGTCGGGCGGGTCAAGCCGTGGAACGATCCAAGCGGCGTGTTCGATCCGCGCTATCGGGAAAACTACGCCGGATTCTTTCGCACCCTGATGCCTGAAGAGCAAGCCCTTGTGAAACCCGGCCCTAAACCTGCATTGATCGACCTGGAACATCTGGTAACGCGGGTGATCAGCCACGCGCGGCGGCGCAAGGTGATTGGAGCGGCGCTGGCGCGGTTTTCGGATGAGTGGGAGGTAAAGCTTTAGCCCCTTGAGCCGCCCCTTCTGCTGGTTCACTTTGCGCGGCGGACGGGTCGGAGATCGGAAATGGCAAAGGCGCAGCCGCGCGCGTGGCAAAGGATGTTGTCGGGGCGCAGGCTTGACCTGCTGGACCCGACACCGATGGATATCGAGATCGAGGACATCGCACATGGGTTGGCGTTCGTGGCGCGGTGGAACGGCCAGACCCGCGGCGACTGGCCCTATTCGGTCGCCGAACACTCTTTGCTGGTGGTGGACATTTTCGCGCGGATGTCACCCGGTCAGCCTGCGCGCTGGCACTTGGCCGCCCTGCTGCATGACGCGCCGGAATATGTGATCGGCGACATGATCAGCCCGGTGAAATCGTCAGTGGGTCCTGCCTATGGCGAGATGGACCTGCGACTGATGGCGGCGGTGCATTTGAGGTTCGGGTTGCCTGCGGTATTGCCCGTGACAGTCAGAAAGGCGATCAAAGCGGCCGACAAGATCTCTGCCTGGCTGGAGGCTGTGCAGATCGCCGGGTTTTCAGTGGCCGAGGCCGACAAATTGTTCGGCAAACCTGCGGGCGACCTGCTGACCGGGCTTGAGATCAAGCTGCGTCCGCCCTTGATAGTGCGGGCAGACTACGTCGACAAGCATACGACCTTGTTGTCCGCGTGTTGAGCCCCGCCAGATCCTGGGGAAGTCCTTTTTCCGCCGAGGCCGCCCCAGGACGCACGAACAGCCGCAAGCATGACCGAGTTGTTTGGCCAGACCGCGCCCGGTCGAGTGCGTCGGCGTGACAGTGTGTGGTTTTGATCGTCGATAAGCCCGCATTGGTGGTGAGTGCGGTTGATGACGGACATTCGCTCAAGAGGCGTGGCGGCTGTTACCGCCTGCGCGCGGGTGTAAATGTTAGATCAGCCGGACCGCAGTTCCGTGCGGTCCGGCAGTTCTTCAAGCGGCTGACGGAGGCAGCCTGATCAAATCGCCATATCTTCGGGCCGCTTGCCGGCCTTCAACGCGGATTCAAACCAGCGCGGTTTGCGGCCCCGGCCCGACCACGTGTCGGACGAGTCGGCAGGATTGGCGTACTTTGCCACTGCGGGACTGCGCTTGCGCACAGTCGCCGGAGCCCCGGTCAATTCGGCCCAGGTAAAGCCCAGACTGCGCGCTCTTTCTTCGAGTTCCGCCACGGCTTCTTTCTTCTTTCGGTCTTCGAAAGAAGAAATCGCCTTTACTACCTGCGATTGAAGTTCACGAAGCTCTTTGAGCGAGAGGTTGTTGAGATTGGTGTCCACTTACGGATCCTTTTAGCCATTCACACTTTCAGAACTAATCGCGTCTCACAAAAGGTTCAAGAACGCAATTGGCCCGCACCAATTATTTTGGCCCACGTTTGGCAAGAATCCGCTGCAACGTGCGACGGTGCATCGAAAGACGACGCGCGGTTTCGGATACGTTTCGTTCGCACATCTCATAAACCCGCTGGATATGTTCCCAGCGCACCCGGTCGGCGGACATCGGATTTTCGGGCGGTGCGGGCAGGTTTTCTCCGCGCTGCAACAAGGCATTGGTCACGTCATTGGCATCCGCCGGTTTCGACAAATAGTCGGTCGCGCCAATCTTGACTGCCGCCACCGCAGTTGCAATCGCCCCGTATCCGGTCAGTACGACGATCCGGCAATCGGGCCGCCGTTCTCGCAAGAGTTCGACGACATCCAATCCATTGCCATCCTCCAGCCGCAGATCGACGACGGCATAGGCAGGCGGGCGGGCCATAGCGATGGCTTTACCTGCGGCCACACTTTCCGCAGTCTCTGGCAGAAAACCACGCTTTTCCATTGCCTTGGCAAGCCGCTTTACAAACGGCTCGTCGTCGTCCAGCAGCAAAAGCGACCGGTCTACCCCGATGTCCGCGCCGATGTCGTCCGCCATTCTTTCATTCCTTCGGTCTGTCTTGTGGAACAGACTCTAGGGCGCAACACAGGGCAGGTCAAATTGCGATGCCGCTACGTCGCTTTCAGGAAACAGCCAACACGGTCTGCCATCTCGGCCGCCGCAACCTCGCGCCCGAAGAAATCGGCAAATCCGAGCTTTGGCAGCATGAGATAGGTAAATGTGGAATGGTCCACGAGGTAGTATTCGTCTGCTGAGTCCTGTTTCCTGTAGAAGGTCTTGTAAGCCCTTGACGCGGCCTTGACCTGATCCTCGGTCCCGGTCAAGGCGATCATACCAGGGTGCATGGCTTCGGCATATTCGTCCATCACTTCCGGCGTATCGCGGGCGGGGTCGATGGTGATGAACACCGGCGTCACCTCCAACCCCTTGGCGGCTAGCAGATCGACAGCCTCGGCATTGCGGGCATTGTCCAGTGGGCAAACGTCGGGGCAAAACGTATAGCCGAAATAGATCAGGGCGGGTTTTGACAGAACCTCCTTGTCGGTCACCGTGGCCCCGGACTGATCAACCAGCGTGAACGGCCCCCCGATATCGCCGCCGCCCACGGCCCCGCCCCGGCATTCGGCAAACGGGTCGTCCCCACTGGCCGCAAAGATCGTGTAGCCGGTCCAGCCCAGCAGAACCGCCACAGCCGCGACAGCCACCCCCGTGTAAAGTTTCGTCATGGAACTCTCCTTGGTTCTGTTTGGCGCATTGATCCGCGAGAACGGCGGCCATAACAATGACCAACATGTCGCGATCACAAGGCCCGAGATGCTGCCCCCCGGAACAGGATTGATCTTTCACCCCGAGCGGACCGACTGGGTGCGGCTGCGTACGCTTATTCTGCTGCGCTGGATGGCGATTGCGGGGCAGTTGATGGCGATCGCGGTGGCTGACCGCTATGTCGGTCTGGAAATGCCGCTTGGGCTTTGTTATCTCGTCGTCGGCACGTTGATCATCGCAAATCTGCTTTCGACGTTCCTTTTTCCCGAGAACAAGCGGTTGTCCGAAGGCGAGGCAATGCTGACTTTGCTGTTCGATATGTCGCAACTGTCCTTGCTTTTGTATCTGACCGGCGGGCTGTCCAATCCCTTTGCCTTATTGATTCTGGCCCCGGTGACGATTTCCGCGTCGGCGCTGGAACTGCGGACGACGATCGTGCTGGGAGTCGTGGCGATTGTTCTGGTGACGCTGGCCGGGTTCGTCAATGTGCCGTTGCAGTTGACGGATGGCACAATTCTGTCGGTGCCGCCGCTGTTCGAGTTCGGGTTCTGGTTGTCGATTGTCATCGGACTTGTGTTTCTGGGGGTTTATTCGCGCCGGGTAGCCACCGAAATTCGCCGGATGTCGGATGCGTTGCTGGCGACGCAGATGGCCTTGGCACGCGAACAGAAGCTGACCGATCTGGGGGGGGTAGTGGCAGCAGCGGCGCATGAATTGGGCACCCCTCTGGCCACGATCAAGTTGGTCAGCACCGAAATGATGGACGAGTTGGCCGATCGCCCGGATTTACAGGATGATGCCCGGCTGATCCGCGATCAGGCCGACAGGTGCCGCGATATTCTTCGGGGGATGGGGCGGTCGGGCAAGGATGATCTGCATCTGCGCAAGGCCCCGTTGCAGGCGGTCTTGGAGGAAGCCGCCGAACCGCATCTGGATCGGGGTCGGCGGGTGGTGTTTACCGACATCCAAGGCCCGAAGGACGCGCGGCAACCCGAGATTTTGCGGCGACCCGAACTTATTCACGGCTTGCGCAATCTGATCCAGAACGCGGTCGATTTTTCCCGCAGCACGGTCTGGATCGACGCGGAATGGACCAAGCAACGCATCATCGTCCGGATCGTCGATGACGGCGAAGGGTTTCCTCCGCAACTGCTGGGCCGCATTGGCGACCCCTTTCTGCGATTTCGCCGAGGCGAACCGGACAGGCAGCGGCGACCCGAGTATGAAGGGATGGGGCTGGGTCTGTTCATCGCCAAGACGCTGTTGGAAAGGACAGGGGCGGAACTGACTTTTGCCAACGCCGCCGACCCGTTTCTTGCCTCGAACGAACGTCCCGAACGTAGTGGAGCACTGGTCGAAGTGTGCTGGCCACTGGCCGCCTTGCTGGCGCCAGCGGATCTGGTGAAGGGTCCGAACTTGCCGATCAGCGGTTAGAACTTCGGGCACAGCAAGGACTGGTTGCGCCTTGATCCGCAGCTTGTTTCCGTTTTCGCCCCAAGGCTTAACGCCTCGTTAACATTATCGCCCCTAAGTTGAGACAAGTTGCGGGTGATTTCGGACGGAAGAGCATGGCGGATTGGACTGAGTCGATCAATCTCTGGACGATGGATTGGATTGCTGGCCTTGGAGTCGTTCTGACGGCGGTTGCCGCGGCAATCGGGGGGGTGCTGATCCTTGCCGTATGGCCGAACGGCGGCGGGGTACGCCGCGGCAGCATTTTTGCGGACGCAGGGCCTGGAGCGATCTTTCTGTTCGACGGCGACGTGATGATCGACGCCACGCCGGGCGCGCGGGCGTTGCTTGCCGTCAGTCACAGCCGGGGTGGGCCTTGGGTCAAGCTGATGTCCTATCTGGCCCCGCACTTCCCCGACATCGAGGCGCGGTTGCTCCGGCTGCATCAGGACGGCTCGCTCACGTTGACCTCATCCCCGGCAAGGGGCGATCCGCTGATCTTGCAGGCGGAACAGCGAGGCGGTCTGGTTCGGCTGACGTTGGTGGACCCCGAACGGGACGAACGCGTGCCGGGCCCTGACCCGATGGTGCTGCGCGCCCTGCAAGAAGAGTTGGACCTGCTGCGCCAGACCGTGACCAAGAACCCTGCTCTGATCTGGCGGGAACGGGCAGACGGCGAGGTGGTCTGGGCCAATTCCGCCTATCTTCTGCACGCGGGGGACCAATTGCCGCGCGGGCAAGACCTGTCCTGGCCGCTGCCGCGACTGTTTGACCGCACGGCTTCAACGCAAGGAGCCACGGGACAGCGACAGCGGTTGACCCTGCCTTCGGGCGGTGCCGCGTGGTTTGATCTGGTCGGCTTTGGCGAAGGCGAGGGGCGGCTGGTGTTCGCGATGCCCGCCGATGCCGCCGTGCAGGCCGAAGGGGCGCTGCGCGATTTCATGCAGACGCTGACCAAGACTTTTGCCCATCTTCCGATCGGGCTTGCGATCTTTGATCAGGGGCGGCAGTTGCAACTTTTCAATCCGGCTTTGCTGGATCTGACCGGTTTGCCGGTCGACTTCCTGTCGATGCGCCCGTCGCTGTTGTCGGTGCTGGATGCGATGCGCGACAGGGCGATGATCCCGGAGCCAAAGGATTATCGCAGTTGGCGGCGGCAGCTGATCGAGATGGAGAAAGCCGCCGCCTCGGGGCTTTACGAGGAAACCTGGAGCCTGCCAGGCGGGCAAACCTACCGCGTGATCGGACGACCGCATCCGAACGGCGCGATTGCCCTGATGATCGAGGATATCTCGACCGAGATGCTGCGGACACGGCGCTATCGGGCCGATCTGGAATTGGGTCAGTCGGTCATCGACCAGTTGGGGCAGGCGATTGCCGTGTTTTCCGATGCGGGGCAGTTGGTCATGTCGAACGCCGCTTACACCGAGTTGTGGGGCCACGATCCGGCGGCTGCTTTGGGTTCGGGATCGGTGCGGGACCTGTGCAATCACTGGCGCGCGTTGTGTGCGCCCAGCCTCGTCTGGGCCGATGTCGAGCAGTTCGTGGCCAATCCGGCGGATCGGCAGGCATGGCACGCAGAAGTCCGGTTGCTGGACGGGCGGTTGTTGCAGTGCCGTTTGTCATCGTTGACCGGGGGGGCATCACTGGCGCTTTTCCAACCGATCCTGCCGGGCGACAGCGCGCTGCCCCGCGTGGAAACCGCGCTAAAAAGCGCTTGAGCCCAGAACCAGCGCGCAGGTGCTTGCAGCCGATGAGCGGCGCTGTAGGTTCGGCGCATGGACCTGAGCATTCCCCTTGCCGATGAGGCGGCGACCGACCGACTGGCCGTCTGGCTGGCACATCGTTTGCGTGCCGGGGATTGTGTGTTGCTGGACGGGCCGATCGGGGCGGGGAAGTCGCATCTGGCGCGGGCGCTGATTCGCGCGCGTCTGGGGCGCCCCGAGGACGTGCCGTCGCCGACGTTCACGCTGGTGCAGGTTTACGAGGCGGATGGCGTGGACATCTGGCATGCCGATCTGTATCGGCTTTCCCACCCCGACGAGGTGTTGGAACTCGGTCTGGCCGATGCCTTTGGCCAAGCGATCTGTCTGGTCGAATGGCCGGATCGGTTGGGCGCACTGGCCCCGCCGGATTCCCTCCGGCTTTCTCTGAGCATGGCCGGTGATGGGCGGATTGCGCTGTTGCGGGGCGGGCGTGACGGGCTGTTGGCAGGGTGGACAGCATGACCAGGCTGGCAGCCAAGGCGGCGTTTCTGGCAGCCCACGGCTGGGGCGATGCGCAATGTGCGTTTCTGGCGGGCGATGCATCGTCGCGCACCTATGATCGGCTGTGGCGCGGGAATGATCGGGCCGTCCTGATGGATGCGCCGCCGGGGCAAGGTGACGACCCGGCGCTGTTCATCACGATTGGCGGGCATCTGCGCGGGTTGGGCTTGTCTGCCCCAAAGGTCATCGCACAAGATTTGACCCATGGCTTTCTGCTGCTGGAAGATTTGGGCGACGCGCTGTTTGCGCGGGAAATCGCCAGCGATCCGGCTGTTCAATCTGACCTTTACGAGGCGGCTACCGATGTTCTGGTTCACCTGCAAGCGAATGAAATCCCCATCGGCCTGCCTGATCTGACGGCGCGCCTATGGGCCGAAGCAGCGGCTTTCGCGCTGGACTGGTATCGGTTCGCCATTGTCGGCACGCGGGTCGACACCACAGACTTTGTGCAGGCGATGACCGGGGCGCTGGACCTGTTTACCGAGGGGCCGCGCGTGATGATCCTGCGTGACTATCACGCGGAAAACTTGATCTGGCTGCCCGGACGACAGGGCTTGGCGCGGGTCGGGTTGCTTGACTTCCAACTCGCTCAAGCCGGGCAACCCGGCTATGATCTGGTTTCGCTGTTACAGGACGCGCGACGCGATGTGCCGCAAGCGATGGAGGCGGACATGATCAAACGGTTTGCCGCATCCACCGGGCGGGATGCGGACGCGTTTCGGCGCAGTTATGCGGCTTTGGGGGCACAACGGGCCCTGCGCGTCCTGGGGATTTTCGCACGGCTGTGTCTGGTGGCGGGGAAGTCCGGATATCTGGCCTATCTGCCCCGCGTCTGGGGTCAGTTGCAGCGCAATCTGGCGCAACCGGGGATGGAAGATTTGGCGCGGGCTTGCGAATGCCTGCCGCAGCCGAACCCCGCGGCACTTGAAAAGATCGGGACGCAATGCGGCAATTTCCGCTGATGCTGTTTGCCGCCGGTTTTGGCACCCGGATGGGCGCGTTGACCGCGCATCGCCCCAAGCCGTTGATCGAAGTGGGCGGGCTGGCGTTGATCGACCACGCTTTGGCGCTGGCCGGGAACAGCCCGACAAAGGTGGCGAACGTGCATTATCTTGGCGATCAGATTGCCACGCATCTGGCCGGGCGCGGCGTTACCTTGTCTTGGGAGAGCGAGGTCATTCTGGAAACCGGTGGCGGGCTGCGGGCTGCGCTGCCCTTGCTGGAGCCGGGGCCGGTGATTACGCTGAACACCGATGCAGTCTGGACCGGGGCAAACCCGTTGCGCCAACTGGCCGATGCCTGGGATGACACGCGGATGGACGCTTTGTTGCTGCTGCTGCCTGCAGGTCAGACACGGGGGCATTTGGGCGCGGGCGATTTCCTGATGGATGGTGCGGGGCGGATTTCTTGGGCCAAGGGGGCGGCGGGGTTTGTTTATCTGGGGGCGCAGATCGTTCGCACAGACGGCTTGGCGGCCATTCCCGATGCGGTGTTCTCCATGAAACGTCTTTGGGATGCGATGATTGCCGAAGGGCGGGCTTATGGCCTGATCCATCAGGGCGGCTGGTGCGATGTGGGCAGGCCCGAGGGGATTACCGAGGCCGAGGCGATGCTGAAAGATGTTTGATCCCTGCCCCACCCCCCGCGTGTTTCATCTGCCGCCCGGAGCGGACTTTGCCGCCGCTTTGGTCGCAGGGTTGCAGGCGCGCATGGTCGGGCAGCCGCCCGAAGCGATGGCGCGGGTGCAGGTGTACCTCAACTCGTCGCGGATGCGGCGGCGGGTGGTAGAGGTGATGACGCATCGGGGGGCCGCGCTGCTGCCGCGTTTGCGGCTGGTGACGGACTTGGCGCAGGACCCGGTGCTGGCCGATATGACGTCCCCTATGTCTCCGCTGCGTCGCAGGCTGGAACTGGCGCAGTTGATCGGGCATCTGCTGACCGTGCAGCCGGGGCTGGCCCCGCGCGCGGCACTATATGATCTGGCCGACAGTCTGGCGCTGTTGATCGACGAGATGGGTGGTGAGGGCGTGTCGCCCGACGCGATTTCGGCCCTGGACGTTTCGGATCATTCGACCCATTGGCGGCGGACCCAGACGTTTCTGGGCATCATCGCGCCGTTTTTCGATGCCGCAGCCGGGCAGGACGACAGCGCGCGGCAAAGGCTGGCGGCAGAGCGGTTGGCGGCGCAATGGGCCAAGGCCCCGCCGCAAGGTCCGGTGATCGTGGCCGGATCGACCGGGTCGCGCGGGGCGACGGCGTTGTTGATGCAGGCGGTGGCGCGGTTGCCGCAGGGGGCGCTGGTATTGCCGGGGTTTGACGCGGGGTTGCCCGCATCGGTTTGGGACGCGATGCAGGATGGGCTGACGGCCGAGGATCATCCGCAATACCGTTTCCGTCGGCTGCTGTCGGCGCTGGACGTTCAACCGGAGCAGGTAGCGCCGTGGACAATCGCGCCGGTTCCCGACGCCGCGCGCAACCGGTTGATTTCGCTGTCCTTGCGGCCTGCGCCTGTCACCGATCAGTGGTTGGTCGAAGGCCCAGCCCTGCCCGATCTTGCAGGTGTCACGGCAGGGATGACGCTGATCGAGGCGGCCTCGCCACGGGCAGAGGCTTTGGCGATTGCGCTGATGCTGCGCGAGGCGGCTGAAAACGGCACCAAGGCTGTGCTGATCACGCCGGACCGCAACCTTTCGCGGCAGGTCACGGCGGCGTTGGACCGTTGGGGCATTCTGCCGGATGACAGCGCTGGGCGGCCTTTGGCGTTGTCGGCACCGGGGCGGTTGTTGCGGCATGTGGCGTCGCTGTTTGGGGCGCGGCTGACGGTGGATGCGTTGCTGGTGGTGCTGAAGCATCCGTTGACCGGGTCGGGCGGCGACCGGGGCAACCATCTGCGGCTGACGCGCGACCTGGAACTGAAGCTGCGGCGCGAGGGGCCTGCGTTTCCGGATGCGGCGATGCTGTCGGCCTGGGCCGATGCGCAAGGGGCCGGCAAGTGGGCCGGGCCTTTGGTTGCGGCACTGGCGGGCGTCGACGCGGCGGGCAGCCGTCCCTTGGTCGATCATGTGGCGGATCATCTGCGGGTGACCGAGGCGTTCGCGACCGGGACCGGCACCGACCCGGGCGGGTTGTGGCGCGAACCGGCAGGCGAGGCGGCGCGGGCGTTGATGGACGGGCTGGCGCGCGAGGCACCGCATGGCGGCAGCTTTACCCCGTCCGAATACCGCGCCTTGTTCGAGGCGCTGGTGGCGGCGGGCGAGGTGCGCGATGCGCCCGTCGTGCATCCGCATATCAGCATTCTTGGCCCCCGCGAAGCGCGCGAGATGTCGGCCGATCTGGTCATTCTGGGCGGGCTGACCGATGGCATCTGGCCCCGGATGGCCCCGCCCGATCCGTGGCTGAACCGCAAGATGCGGCAGGACGCGGGGTTGTTGTTGCCCGAACGCCAGATCGGGTTGGCGGCGCATGACTATCAGCAGGCCGTGGGGTCGGCGCGCGTGGTGCTCAGCCGCGCCGTGCGCGATGCCGAGGCGGAAACCGTGCCGTCGCGCTGGCTGAACCGGTTGACGAACCTGATGCAGGGGTTGCCAATGCGGGGCGGGCCGCAGGCGTTGGCCGGAATGCGCCATCGTGGGGCGCAGTGGCTGGCGCTGGCCGAGGCGCTGGACAAGCCTTCGGCAGGCAATCTGGCCGACCCCGGCTTGAAGCCCGCCCCCAGACCCGCGCCCCAGCCCCCCCTGGCTGTGCGGCCCGACAAACTGTCGCTGACCAACATCGGGCGGCTGATCCGCGACCCCTATGCGATCTATGCGCGCCATGTGCTGCGGCTTTATCCGCTGGACCCCCTGCGTCAGACCCCGGACCCGCGCGACAGGGGCATCGTGTTTCACGAGATACTGGAGCGGTTCGTGAAAGGTCGGTCGGACGCAGAAAGCCGGGATGCAGCGCGCGCGCGGCTGATGATGATTGCGGCGCAGGTGTTGGAACAGCATGTGCCCTTCCCCGCCGCGCGGACCCTGTGGCTGGCGCGGATGGAGCGGGCGGCGGATCATTTCCTGACGCAGGATGCAGCGCATGGCGGGGTGCCGTTGGTGGTGGAAACCAAGGGAGCCGTTCGTCTGGACCCGTTGCCCTTCACCCTGTTCGGGACGCCAGACCGGATCGACCGATTGCCGGATGGGCGGTTGCATCTGATCGACTACAAGACAGGCGCGCCGCCTTCGGCCAAGGAGCAAAAGCTGTTCGAAAAGCAATTGATCGCCGCAGCCGCACTGGCAGAACGGGGGGGATTCGCGGAATTGGGGCCGCAGAAGGTTGCGTTGATCAGCTACGTCGGGATGGGGGCGGGCGAGAAGGTGGTGGAAACCTGGGTGGACCCCGACCTGATCGGCGATTTCTGGGACGGGATGCAGGCCTTGATCGGCAGCTATGGACGGCGCGACACAGGCTATACCGCGCGGCGGGCGATGTTTCAGGATCGGATCAAGGGGGATTACGACCATCTGGCCCGGTTTGGCGAATGGCAGATGACGGACCATGCCGTCGCGGTGAAAGTGGGCGCCGATGACCCGGCGTGATCCCGCCACCGAACGGCAGGTGCAGGCGGCAGAGCCTGCCGCGTCAACCTGGTTGTCGGCCAATGCGGGGTCGGGCAAGACGCGCGTGCTGACCGACCGTGTGGCGCGGCTGTTGCTGTCGGACGTGCAGCCGCAACGAATCCTGTGCCTGACCTACACCAAGGCGGCGGCGTCCGAGATGCAGAACCGCCTGTTCCGCACGCTGGGGTCCTGGGCGATGAAGCCGGATGCGGAATTGCGGCTGGCATTGGCCGCACTTGGTGAGGAGGCGCGGTTGTCCGCCGCCGATCTGGCCGCCGCCCGCCGCCTGTTTGCGCGGGCCATCGAAACGCCGGGGGGGCTGCGGATTCAGACGATCCACAGCTTCTGCGCAACGCTGTTGCGGCGGTTCCCGCTGGAGGCGGATGTCTCGCCAAGGTTCACCGAGATGGACGACCGCGCAGCGCGTCTGCTGCGGGACGAGATTGCGCAGGAATTGTCTGACCGGATCGCGCCGCAGGTGATGACCGAATTGGCCCGCGCCTTTACCGGCGAGGATTTCGGCACATTGCTGGATCAGGTGGCGGGCCATCGCGGTCGGTTCGAGCCACCCTTGTCCGCCGTGCAGGTGCGCGAGGCGTTCGGCGTGCCGCTTGACGAGTGCGATGCCACGATCTTGGCCGACACGATACTGGGCGACGAGGCGGGCTGGATCGCGCGGATGCTGCCGATCTTGCGGGCGGGGAGGGCGACCGATTTCGATCTGGCCGGGGTTCTGGCCGGACTGCCGTTCGATGCGCCGGATACGGCGATGCTGGCAGTGCTGGAGCATGAGTTGCTGACCGGAAACGGCGCGAAAATCCCGTTCGGCGCCAAGATCGGCGCGCTGCCGACCAAGGACACCCGCGCGCGGCTGCCCGACGAGATGCCCCGGTTCGACGCGCTGATGGGCCGCGTGGAATCGGCCCGCCTTCGCCGCATCGCGCTTCAAGCGGCAGACCGCACCACCACGTTGCACCGATTTGCCGCCGCGTTTCTGCCGATCTATGCGACGCGCAAGGCGGCGCGGGGCTGGCTTGATTTCGACGATCTGATCACGCGGGCCAAAGCCTTGTTGACCGATCCTTCGGTCGCCGCCTGGGTGCTGTTCCGGCTTGATGGCGGAATCGACCATATCCTTGTGGACGAGGCGCAGGATACCAGCCCAGACCAATGGCGGGTAATCGAGTTGTTGACCGGCGAGTTTACGGCAGGGATCGGCACCCGTCCGGGGGGTCGGACGCTGTTCGTGGTGGGTGACAAGAAACAGTCGATCTATTCGTTTCAGGGCGCCGATGTCGCCGCGTTCGATGAAAAGCACGGGGTCTTTGGCGACAAGTTCCGCGCGGCGGGTCAACAGTTTCAGTCGCTGGACCTGACCTATTCGTTCCGGTCCTCGCCCGCCGTGCTGCGGTTGGTCGATGCCACGCTGCACCAGCGGTTTCCGGGCGCGGTGGGGGCGGATGTGCAGCATATCGCCCATAAAGACCGGATGCCGGGGCGGGTCGACCTGTGGCCCCTGATCGAACCCGTGAAAGAAGAGCCGGACGAAAACTGGGAAACCCCGGTGGACCGGATCAGCCAGACCCATCACCACACGCAGTTGGCGCGCCAGATTGCCGATGAAATTGGGGCGATGATCGACGCAGGCGTGCAGATTCCGGTGGACGCCAGCGACCACCCCGCGGGGGTCCGCCCGGTGCACGAGGGCGACTTTCTGATCCTGGTGCAGCGGCGGTCGGCGCTGTTTTCCGATATCATCCGCGAATGCAAGGCCCGAAAACTCGCCGTCGCCGGGGCGGACAGGTTGAAACTGGGGGCCGAGATGGCGGTCAAGGATCTGACCGCCCTTCTGTCGTTTCTGGCGACGCCCGAGGATGATCTGGCGTTGGCCACCGCCTTGCGCTCGCCCCTGTGCGGCTGGTCGGAGGCGCAGCTTTACGATCTGGCGCAGGGGCGTGTGGGGTATCTGTGGCAGGCGCTGCGGCAATCCGGGCAGCCGGTGCTGGTCATGCTGGACGACCTGCGCCGTCAGGCCGATTATCTGCGCCCTTACGAGGTGCTGGAACGCTGTCTGACCCGCCACGACGGCCGCCGCCGCCTGCTGACCCGGTTGGGCGACGAGGCGATGGAGGGGATCGACGCGCTGCTGGCGCAGGCTTTGGCCTATGAACAATCGGACGTGCCCAGCCTGACCGGGTTTCTGATCTGGCTCGATGCCGACGAGGTCGACATCAAGCGGCAGATGGAGGCCGAGGGTCGTCGCATCCGGGTGATGACGGTGCATGGGGCCAAGGGGCTGGAGGCACCCATCGTCATCGTGCCCGACACCGCCGACCGCACCTTCAATGACCGCGACGAGGTTTATGCCCCACCCGCAGCCGCACCCGTCTGGCGCACCGCAGCCGACCACAGCCCGCCGCTGATCACCGCCGAACGCGACCGGCGCGAGGTGTTGCGCCACGAGGAAAGCCTGCGCCTGCTGTATGTGGCGCTGACCCGTGCGCGCTGCTGGTTGATCGTGGCGGGGGCGGGGGATGCCAGGGTCGAGGCGGGGTCCGGGGTCAAAAAGACGCCAAAGCCCCCGATCACATGGTGCTGGTATCGGCAGGTCCAGGAAGGGATGCGCGCAGCCGGAGCTTTGCCGGGCGATGGGGGACGGATGCGGCTGTCCACCGGCGATTGGCCTGCGGCGGTGGGGGCGGTGGCGCAAGGGGAGGTGGCCGAAGTTGCCTTGCCGCACTGGGCCAACCTGCCCGCGCCTGTGGCGGCCCGTCCGGCGCTGCTGGTGTCGCCGTCTGCCTTGGGTGGGGCCAAGGTGATGCCGGGTGAAGCCGATCCTGCACTGGAAGCGGCGGCTTTGGCGCGGGGCACGGCGCTGCATCTGTTGCTTGAGCATTTGCCGGGGCAGGAAGCGGACCTGTGGCCTGCGATTGCCGCCAATCTGATCCCCGATCCGCCACTGTGCCAGTCCGTGTTGGCCGAGGCTGCGCATGTGCTGACCGCGCCAGATTTCGCCGCGCTTTTCAGCCCTGACGCCCTGACCGAGGTCGCAGTGACGGGCGATCTGGCGGGGCGCAGGTTGTATGGCAGTATCGACCGGCTGCTGATCGACGAGACGCGCGTGTTGGCCATCGACTACAAGTCCAACCGTCTTGTCCCGCCGACGCAAGGTCAGGTCCCCGAAGGCGTCTTGCGGCAGATGGGGGCCTATGCCCATCTGTTGGCCGCCATCTATCCCGGTCGCCGCATCGACACGGCAATTCTTTGGACCGGGGTTCCGTCGTTGATGCGGCTTGATCCCGTTCTTGTGAGGCAGGCACTGTCGCGGGCCACGATCCCTTGACGTTCGGAGCCTGCGTCCATAGGTTTTGGCACCAACCCCGTATCAGGAGACCCGCCATGGGTGCCAATACCATTGCTGTGACCGATGCCACCTTCGATGCCGAAGTCCGCAAATCGGACGTGCCGGTCGTCGTCGACTTCTGGGCTGAATGGTGTGGCCCGTGCCGCCAGATCGGCCCCGCGCTTGAAGAACTGGCGCTGGAATACGGCGGCAAGGTCAAGATCGTGAAGGTCAACGTCGACGAAAATCCCGAAAGCCCCGCCTTGCTGGGCGTACGCGGCATCCCGTCGCTGTTCCTGTTCAAGAATGGCGAGGTTGTGTCGAATAAGGTCGGCGCGGCCCCCAAGGCGGCCTTGGCCAATTGGATCAACGCGTCGATCTGATCCCGTCTGACGAATAATGAAAAGGGCGTCCGCTGCGACGCCCTTTGTCATACGGGCCAGCCATGGCTAGCCAACCGGGCGCGGATCCGGTCCTGCGCGTCATCGTCCCACGAGGTGATGGCATTGCGTTTGAAGAACCAGAACAGGTATTCGGCATAGGGCTGCGGGCTGTGCGTTGCAGTCTGGAATGCAGCCTCAACCCCCTGACGCGGCACCGATCCGGCGATGTGGTGAAAATCGGCCTGCGCAAACAGAACCGCCGGTTTGCCCGCAAAGAATCCCTTCAGGGCCATGCTGCTGTTTTGCGTCACCACAAGGTCGCAGCGCGCCAGAATCGCTATCGACGGCCGGTCTGACAGTTTGAAACGAGGGTTCTCGGTTGAAATCTGCGCCAAGGCCTCGATCTCTTTGAGCGAATAGTCTTCGCCAGGATGCAGGGTGGCCAGCACAGTGCGGCGCGGCACGGCGGCCAGCGTCGCGTTGATCATGTCGACCGGGCTCATGGATTGAAAGCCGCGATGTCGCGACAATTTGCCTTGCAAGGGGACAAAAACATGGCCGTCACGGGCGAGGGCCAAGTCGCCAAACAGGTTTCTCTGCCAATGATTATTGAACCACGCCAGATGCGGGACCTCGCCTTGGACGGGGTCAAAGTCCAACTGCCCGACCTCCCACGCCCATCGGTCATTGGTCGCCTCGATCCGCCAGAACGGCTCCATATAGCATTTGCGCAGCGACAGACAGAACGGGCCCTCGACCTCGCGGTTCAGCACCAGATGATAGCCGTCCATCGTCGGGGCCGCGTGACGGCCCTCTTCGGGTAACAGGACCACCTTCCACCCGGCGGACTCGACCGCGTCGACCACGCGGGTCAGGATTTTCCCATCGCGCGCCGCAACCAGAGCGCGCTGGCGGGGGCCAAGGTAGAAATACAAGACCTTCTCGCGCACCAATGACCTCCGGTTTTGCGATCAGACTAGGGCAATTCCCGCCCGATGCAAACCGGGCCCTCGGGTTGCGCATGGTCGCTTGGCAAACCATATTGGCGGCAGATGCGGAGGATCACATGGCGGATGACAAATTTCCCGGCTGGCACGGCACCACCATTCTGGCGGTGCGGCGCGGCGGCGAGGTGGTGGTGGCGGGCGATGGTCAGGTGTCGCTGGGGGCCACCGTGATCAAGGGGTCCGCCCGCAAGGTGCGCCGCCTGTCGCCGGGCGGGCAGGATGTGGTGGCCGGGTTCGCCGGGTCCACCGCCGACGCCTTTACCCTGCTGGAACGTCTGGAGAAAAAGCTGGAGGCGGCACCGGGCCAATTGATGCGGGCCAGCGTCGATCTGGCCAAGGACTGGCGGATGGACAAATACCTGCGCAATCTGGAGGCGATGCTGATTGTGACCGATGGGCGCGAATTGTATGTGATCACCGGCGCGGGCGATGTGCTGGAACCCGAACATGACGTGGCCGCCATCGGGTCGGGCGGCAACTTTGCGCTGGCGGCGGCGCGGGGGTTGATGACCACCGACCTGCCCGCAGAGGATATCGCCCGCCGCGCCATGGCGATTGCCGCCGAGATTTGCGTGTATACCAACGGCAACCTGACTGTGGAGCGCATCGCGCAATGACCGACCTGACCCCCCGCGAAATCGTGTCGGAACTCGACCGCCACATCATCGGCCAGCGCGACGCCAAACGCGCGGTTGCGGTGGCGCTGCGCAACCGCTGGCGGCGCAAGCAATTGGCCGATGACATTCGCGACGAAGTCTACCCCAAGAACATTTTGATGATCGGCCCGACTGGCGTCGGCAAGACCGAAATCTCGCGCCGTCTGGCCAAACTGGCGAAAGCGCCGTTTCTGAAGGTCGAGGCGACCAAGTTTACCGAAGTGGGCTACGTCGGGCGCGATGTCGACAGCATCATCCGCGATCTGGTCGATATCGCGATGGCCGACACGCGTGTGCGGATGCGCGAAGACGTGGCTGCACGGGCCAAGCAAGCCGCCGAGGATCGGGTGATCGACGCACTGGCCGGTCGCGACAGCCGTCCGCAAACCCGCGACTTGTTTCGCGGAAAGCTGCGGCGCGGTGAGCTTGACGATACGGTGATCGAGATCGAGGTGGCCGAAGGCTCCCCCCTGCCAATGGGTGGCCCGCCGGGGATGGAACAGCAGATGCAGGGGCTGGCCGAAATGTTCAAGGCATTCGGCGGGCGGACGGTGACCAAGAAAGTGACGGTTGGCGCGAGCTATGACATGTTGATCGGCACCGAGGCCGACAAGTTGCTGGATGACGAGGCGGTCAAGGCGGCAGCACTGGAGGCGGTGCAGGAAAACGGCATCGTGTTTCTGGACGAGATAGACAAGATCTGCGCCAAGGCTGACGCGCGCGGGGCCGATGTGAGCCGCGAAGGCGTGCAGCGCGATTTGTTGCCCCTGATCGAAGGCACCACGGTTTCGACCAAATACGGCCCGGTCAAGACCGACCACATCCTGTTCATTGCCTCAGGTGCGTTTCACATCGCCAAACCGTCGGACCTGCTGCCGGAGTTGCAAGGCCGCCTGCCGATCCGGGTGGAATTGCAGCCGCTGACCGAGGCCGATTTCGTGCGCATCCTGACCGAGACGGATAACGCGCTGACCCTGCAATATTCTGCGCTGATGGGGACTGAGCAGGTCAATGTCACCTTCACCGAAGACGGAATTGCCGCACTGGCCCGGATTGCCGCCGAAGTGAACCGCGCGATCGAAAACATCGGGGCGCGACGGCTGTATACCGTGATGGAACGGGTGTTCGAGGAGCTGTCCTTTACGGCGCCAGACAGATCGGGTGAGGCGGTGATGGTGGATGCGGCGTTTGTCGAGGCCAATCTGGGGGCGCTGTCAAGGTCGGCTGACCTGTCGCGCTATGTGCTGTAGGGCTGGCCAAGGCTGCGGAGTCGATGCGGGTTCCACAGGCAACGCCGCAAGAATCGCCGCCTGACGTGTCTTGCCCTCCTTTTTCGGAGAAATGACGGACACGTCTTGACGCGTTTTCTTGCAAGGCGGAAGGTGCGCCGACTTGCAAGGTTTGTCATGCAATGCGTCACCTGTTGAGCCTGTGTCTGATCTTTCTGGTTGCCTGCACACCGCGCGGTGAGATGACGCTTGTTTCGCTGCAAGAAAGTGTTGGCACGCCGGAAACCGTGTTCGTCGCCACGACCCGTGCGGTTGACCCCAAGACGGGCAATTTTGGCACCAAGCGGTCAGAGGTCACCACTTACGCCCGTTACACGGTGGCGATCCCGCCGGACCGCGAAACCGGCACGATCACCTGGCCGCGGCGTGGCAGCAAACCCGATCCGCAGCATGATTTCCTGACCACCTCAGAAACCCTGTATTCCGGCGAGGCCGCCTTTCGGCGCGATGTGACGGCGACGATGGGGCGGGATCGACGCACCCCGCGCGAGGCGACGATCTTTGTCCACGGGTTCAACACGACCTTTTCGGAAGGGCTGTATCGCATCGCGCAACTCTCGAAGGACCTGGAACTGCCGGGGGCTTCGATCCATTATTCCTGGCCCTCTGCGGCGATTCCGTTCGGGTATGCCTACGATCGCGATTCGGCGATCTTTGCGCGGAGCGGGCTTGAGTCGCTGATCCGGGAAGTGTCCGGCTCGGGGGCCGAACAGGTTTTTCTGGTGGCGCATTCGATGGGCTGTGCGCTGGTGGTCGAGGCGCTGCACCAACTTGCGATCCGTGGCGACCGCAAGACGTTGAGCCGCATCGGTGGCGTTATCCTGATTTCACCCGATATCGACGTGGACGTGTTCCATGTACAAGCCCGCGAGATCGGAAAGCTGCCTCAGCCGTTCCTGATCTTCGGATCGCAGCGCGACAAGGCCCTGCGGCTTTCGGCGCGGCTGACAGGGCAGAAGTCGCGCCTCGGGTCGATGGCAAATATTGGGGCGGTGGCTGATCTTGACGTGACCTTCCTTGACGTGGCCGCCTTCGATGTGGGGGATGGTCATTTCAATGTCGGCGACTCGGCGTCGCTGATCAACATACTTGGACGGATCAACGAAGTAGGCGCAGCTTTCGAAGCGGACCGTGCTTCGCAACTGGGCCTGCTGCCCGGTGCGGTTCTGACCGTGCAGAATGCAACCGAGATCATTCTGTCGCCGGTGATTGCCGTTGGGCAGCGGCTGGAACAGTAGCGCGTCAGATCAGGAACAAACTGGCCGACAACCCTTCGACGGTGCTCAGGCTTTGCACGGTCAACGTGTTGTCGGCCCCGAAGTTGAACACCACCATACCGCCCACCACACTGGCATAGCCCGCCAGCTGGACCGCCGTCAGGGCCGCCCCGCTCACGACCTGCCGGTGGATGCCGATCGAATCCGCGAACGCCGCGTTGAAATCTTCGATCACATCGCGCCCGCCGTCAAAGATGAATGCATCGGCATGCATTCCGCCACGCAGCGTGTCGTTGCCCGCGCCGCCTTCAAGCCGGTCATTATGCGCGCCGCCGTTCAGGTAGTCGTTGCCTTCCCGACCCCGCAGAATATCGGCACCTTCCCGGCCGTATAGCCCATTGTTGCCACTGTCGCCGCCGATCGTGTCATTGCCAAAACCACCGGCCAAGTCCTCGACACTGACATAAGTGTCGCCTGCCGCCTCGAAGGTGTTCAGGCCGGGATTGG
>JBBRVJ010000010.1:0-40202 GCA_038246975.1 Rhodobacterales bacterium
CGGAACCCGCGCCTGAGCCGGAGCCCGCGCCCGAACCGGAACCCACGCCCGAACCGGAACCCACGCCTGAGCCGGAGCCCGCGCCTGAGCCGGAACCCACGCCTGAGCCGGAGCCCGCGCCTGAGCCGGAACCCACGCCTGAGCCGGAACCCGCGCCTGAGCCGGAGCCCGCGCCCGAACCGGAACCCACGCCCGAACCGGAACCCACGCCCGAACCGGAACCCACGCCTGAGCCGGAGCCCGCGCCTGAGCCGGAGCCCATGCCTGAGCCGGAACCGGCCACGGCCTCTGGCTCCGATGGCAACTGGTGGGAGGAGAGCGCTTTTGGAAAATTCTTCGCCGCTCTTTTTGCGTTCCTTAACCAACTGATGGGGGGATCGGCCGGACGTGACTCTGGCGAGACCGACAGCGGGCAAGCAGAGGGCCTCGACGGAAGGGGTGATGAACCGGCGGTGGATATGGCTGCCATAGACAGCCTCTGGCTGCCCCCCGATCTGACGGCTGGCAACACGTGGAACGACGATGACGATGATGATGCCGACGCCCTGATCACCGGGTAGGGGGATCGGCGAGGGTGTGAGCCGGATACGTTTCCCCCGCAGCCGTCACCGGCTGCGGGGGAGACAGGATCGGAGCAGAGCGAGGATCACACGTCGGTAAAGGACCCGGCCACGGTCAACGCTCCTGCCGTGCCGAGGTTGTGGCCATCGTTCCAGCCCTGTGCCGTGTTGCCGCTCCGCTCATTGGCTGTCATGTCCTGCCCCAGCAGGATACGCGCCGTGCCGGCAAGCCCCGAGAGGTTGTAGACGGTGCCGCCGCTATAGACGGATGCCAGCGACACGGCGGCATTGGCCACCACGACCTGACTGACCTCGGTGGCCTCGAGGGACCGGTTGAGCGACCCGTTGTCGAACAGGCGCAACCCGTTGGCCGCCGGGAGTGTCGAGGTGACGAAGGCCGCGTTGGTGATGATGGAAGGCGTGACCACGACCCCGTTCTCCCACATCGTTGCGGTGCCGGCCACGCCGTCGTAGTGGAACGCGATATGCTTGCGGGTATTCAGGCTGATCGGCCATGTGATCTGCATTGTGCCGACAGCAGGGACAAGCAGCACCAGAATGCCGGTGGGCGTGTATTGCATCTGCCCGGCAGAGCCCATGTCGAAAATACGCGCCCCCGCATTCCGTGTAACGGCCGTGGGACATGTCAATTCCGCTGCGAAGAAGAAGTGGCTTTGCGTTTTCGACACCCCGCCGCCGATAATGACCGAGCCGTTGTTGGTGGACTGGTTGACGCGCCTGATCGTGCCCCCGGTGATCGTATTGGTGAAGAGGCCCGCAGAGGTGGCGGGAAGGTTCAGCGGCACCCCCTGCGTCAGCACCGACCCTGCGGTTGCGACAACCGGCGTGCCCCGGAACCAGTCGCCCTGAAGGTCCGCTAGGTCTGTGGCGTTGGGGGGGCTTCCTGCCCGTCGCGCGGCCATGCGCGAGCCCGTATCCAGTCCGACCGTATCGGTGAACACCACGGTGCCGCCGCCCGGTTTCAGAACCCGGATCTTGCCAGCGACAATTTCGGCATCCGCCGAAGCCCCGTTGAAGGTGAAGCCCACAACCTTGCGCAGGCCCGCCGGCGGCGTAGCGCCGTTGATCCTCCAACTCGTCGTGATGGTCTGCCCTGTCACGCCCAGTTCGACATAATTCAGTCCTGCATCGAAGGTCGCCTGATTCAGCACAAAGCCGGGCCTGCTCACATAGCCATAGGCCGCGAGGGTGACCTCGACCAGGGCCGCATACCAGCGCCGGGTGCCATATGCCCCGTCGCCGGGATGTGCCTCGTCCGTCCAGTTGTTGGCGCCATTGGCGCGACCCCATTTGATTGCCGCCATTTCGATGTAGTTCGTCGGTGCCAGTGCCGCCCCGAAATGCGGGATGGCCGTTGCCGCCGCTTCCCACGAGGGGCGAAGCTGGGACTGATAGTTGCCGTAATAGTCCGACGCACGGGTGGCACAGTTCACGATCCGCGTCCGGGAGAAGTCCCCGAACCAGTCGCGCAACGTGTGGTTCAGCGTCTTGCCGCCATGGGTCTGCGGGGCGGGCGAAACAATGACAGCCCCGTTCGCGCGGCGCCCGGTGATCATTTCACTTACGGCAGTGCCGAAGTTGCTGTTGTAGCCCGACAGGGACGGCAGGTTGTGGAGCAAGAGAACGCCGGGGGTCTGGAGCCCGCCGATTGTCCCGGCCCGGAACACGTCATCGCCGCGTGCCCAGGTCCAGTCGCTTTGGCTGTCATCGAGCATTTCATCGAGACCGTCACCGGCATTGGCCACGATGATGACCTTCGCCTTGGCATCGGGCATGTAGTGGGCGATGGCGTTGGCAATGGCGACATGGGCCGAGCGCACGCGGTTCGCCTGCGTGATGACCTGCACGACAGGGACGCCGCCATCGTGGTAATGGATCGCCACGTTGCCGCCGCCTACCACCGTTTCCGGGTTGCTGGCAGCCGATCCGTAGTAGTCGTTGATCAACGCGTTTTCCAGCTCGGACTGGCCGACCCACACAAGGACCACGCCCGCCGAAAGGTCTTTCTCCTGCCGCAGGATGGTGCCGTTGTCGGTGCCCACCCGGACCTCGAGCCTGCCCCAGAAGCGGGTCTCGATGCAGTGCCAATCCAGCGTCGTCGTGCCGCCCGCGCCGATGGTGCCAAGTGCCTGCCACGCCTGCGTTCCGGCGCCTGCAAATTCGACATCGACCATGCGGATCTGAACCGCCGCGCCGGGAGTGCCCGTGACCGTCACCGGGATCGTGGCGTCGTTGCTGGCGAAGGCGAACCCTGTCGGCCAGACTTCCCGGGCAGCACCAGGGGTGGAAACGGCGGTGATCTCCTCGGACGGCAGAAGGGCAGTTCCCCAGTCGTTCCAGGCGTCCGTCGCCCAGTTGATGACCGAGGGGATATAGGCCCCGAAAGGCGCCGGCCGGTTGGCATCCTCGGCCCGCAGCCGGGTGTTCCCGATCATGGCGTCAAAGGTGCCATCCCCGTTGAGGCCGCAGGCCAGCACCAGAAGGCTTTCCACCGCCCAGGCGTTGGCTGCCAGATAGGTGGGCTTGTAGGCGGCGCTGAAGGTGTTGAAGCGGGTGACGTTTTCCAGCGTCCAGCAGGGATCGCCCACGGCCAGAGCATGGGGCGGCGTGAAGTAGACCCGGTCCGATGTGGTCAGACCCGCTGCGCTGGAAAGCGTGAAGGTCATCGTGGATGATCGCGACAGATCCCCCGACGATACACTCCCGATCACCGTGCCATTTTCCTTGCGGCATGCCATGTCGTTGAAGTTGAACCATGTCGGATCGCCGCTCTTGTTGCCGTTGACGGTGATGGTGCTGCCACTGACCGCACTCACCTCTCGCAAGCGATAGGAGAACGGATCGCTGCTTGAATCATGGGGCGCGCAACGGGCCAGCAACGGGGCGGTCATCAGGAAACCCTGCGCCATCTGGTTCGTGGGGCCATTGTTGAGCGAGGCCATTTCGTCCGCCCGGTCCTGCGCCAGAAGCGCGAACAATCGGGCAAGTGTCGTCCACTCGAAATGCCCGCCATCGCCGTATTCGCCGATGACGCGCCCCGTGTAGATCTGATCCAGCCATGTGCCGATCATCGCCATGTGCAGGGCAAAGCGGGCGTTGGTCGCATCCGTGCTGTCGCTCATCCATTGCAGGATCGCGGCGCGGTAGCTTTGGGCGATCTGCGCCCCATAGTTCCAGGTGCTGCCGTTGACGGCCCCGTAGGCGTAGAGGCTGTGATATTCATACCCCCCGCCCGACGCGCTGGCCGAGGCGACAAGCCCCGGATTGAAACGGTCCAGTTGATTGGTGATGAGCGTCGGCGTGTCGGCCTTGACGCGCTGCGACCCGGTCGGCAGCAGGGGGCGCAGGGCTTCCACAAGGGACATATCCACGGTCGTCCATGCCGGCATGCCGCGACCGGGCCAGCCGAAGGGCGCGGGCGAGATCGCGTTGGCTGCGGGGGCCGCGCTGACGATGTGGCAAACGGCGTATTCTTCGAACACGCCGTCACGTCCGTTCGACACCGTCGGACGGCTGATCGCCTTCACGATGATGTCGCCGGCCGATACCGTCCGGGGGAAGGTCGCAAGATTGGCGACGGTGTAGCCCCCGACACGGTCGTCGAACGCCATGTTGTAGCCTGCCGGATCGCCGGGGCGCTGGTGGAACGGGTTGACCATCACGCCATGGCGGCCACCGGCGGCGGCGGGGGTAGGCTCGGTCAGGGTCAGCGTGCCCGACGGCACGACGATATAGGCGGCGCCATCGAGCGAGTTGCCGACCACGCGCGGCGCGCCCGCGAACGGGAAGGTCACAGTGCCCTGCGTGGCCTCGTTGGCCGTGTCGGGCAGGGCGGCAGCGACGGTCAGGCTGCCCGCCGTGCGGACCGCCATCGGGGCGCCGGGTGCCTCGAAACGCACCAGGATGTCGATGGTATCACCGGCCTGGACCGGATCGGGCCCGCCAGTCAGGAAGGCGGTCAGCGTCACTTGGCCGGGCCCCGTCGTCACGGCGGCGCCGGGGTGGGACATGCGCGCCAGAATGCCGGCATGGGTTTCCCCTGCCGTCACGGTGCCGATGCCCGCCAGCGACGGCAAGTCGACCACATTGATTGCATAGAGCCCGCCGGTGGCCTCCGCCACGACGTTTGCGCCCGCAATCCCCAACGAGAGCCCGCACCCCATCAGAGCATCACCGTTATACCGGTGGCGGTGGTGCCGGTGGCCCAGATGCGCGCGGCGCGGACCGGAAAGCCGATCCCTGCGGCGATGTAGACCGTCGCGGTCGTGCCACCGGTCGTTGTCACCCGGACAGTGCCCGAGGTGGCGACATTCAGGGCCCGCGACGGCTGGAGCAGGTTCGTGGAATCGCTTGGGATGACCGGCACGAGAAGCGTGGCGGGGCTTTCGAGGCTGATGGCGTGGTTTGCGAACGGATCAGACATGGGAAGGTGCTCCTGCAGAAAATCCATGTGGCGGAAGCCATCGAAGGAAAGCAGGCGCGGTTCGGGAAGGTATCGGGGAAGGTATCGGGGAGCAGTGTCTGCTCCCGACCTTGTGATGGAGCACGCCTGCCGACCTCATGACGGCGCGCTCTGCCCGGATTTGGGCGACCTATTGGATCGTGTGGCGGACGATTCGAGTCAATGAGGCAAATACCGGGCGCGCGGACCAAAGGCTTAAGGAAGCCCTACCGGGGTAGAGGGGCATTCAGAGCCTGTTAACGGTGGTCAGGGCGTTTCGGGCGCCTGCCCGTCGCGTTCTTGCTCGTCGCGCCCCCGCTCGTCGCGCCCTCGCCCGTCGCGCCCCCGCGGGTCCACCAGCATCGCCAGGACCCAACCGCTCAGGAAACCGCCCAGATGCGTCTGCCAGGCCAACTGCCCACTCAACGCCCAGAACATCACGAGGTTGATGGCCACCAGAAGCCCCACGATCTGGGCGATGGGCCACAGGCCCTCGCGCGCGGTGAACCGGTCCACATAAGCCCAGGCCAGAAGCGCGCCGGCCAGCCCGAACAGCGCCCCCGAGGCGCCGACCATGGGCCGCACCGTCGTGGACAAAAGGCCATAGCCCGCCGCGCCGCCCAAGGCAGAGCCCAGATAGAGCACCGCGAAAAGCGACGCTCCCACCCGGTCGATCACCGCCTGTCCCAGGGACCAGAGCGTCACCATGTTCATGGCCAGATGCGCCATCCCGCCATGCAGAAGGGCGTAGGTGGCAAACATGACATAGGGTTGAGCGGCATAATTCGGCTGCCATCCCCGAAGGAGGCCCGGCCAGAACCCTCCCCAGTCATAGGCCATCTGGCGCAGCCGGTCGGATCCCCATAGGTTCAGGTCGGCGCCCGTCAGGATCAGCTCGATGGCCGCAGGCACGGCGATCATGGCGATCACAACATAAGGTATGCGTCGTCTGGAAGGAGGGGGCTGTGTCATTTGACAACAATGCGCGTGAAGCTTGCGGGGGACAAGAGAGGGCCGGGGCTTTGGAGGGCCAAGATTTTAGAGGGCCGGGGCGGTGGTCGGATCGCTCGATCGTGATGCCGCCCGTTGGCCGAGCGGCATCATGCTACTCGCGGTCCATTCCCGGCACGAAGCGGGGCAGGCGGGTCAGGGCCTCGCCCATGATCTCGAGGATACGCGCATCGGCATCGGCTGCCGTTTCCCCGGGTCCGATGGGCGAGACGAAGCGCACCAGTGCCCCATCGGTCCGAGCGTGTAGCAGGCTGTCCAGGAACACGGCGATCTTGGCGCGGAAGTCGTTGGTGAAGCGCTGGCCGCGCTGCTCGAACCAGTAATAGACCACCTGCTGCTGGCGTCCGTTCTGGATGATCGCGCGGTTGACCTCGAACGTGCCGAAGGTGGTGTCGGGAAAGGACACCTGATGGGGGTCGAGCGAGAAGATCTCCCACCCGCCGGCGGGCAGGCAGACCTCGGGCGAGTGGATGCCGCTGCCTTCGGTCTGCTGGTCGTAGAAGGCCGAGAAGACGTTGACGTGCTGTGCGGCCCCCGGTGCCATGTAGGTGGCCATGATGTAGTCGTCGGCGCCCAGAACCTCTTCGATCTCGGGCTCGAGCTGGGTGGTGACGCCGGACCAGCTGCCCAATTGCCGGGGAAACAGCAGGAAGCTGTCGCGGTCCAAGGGCGCGGGGGCAGGGGGCTGGAAGGTCAGCGTCGCTGCCGAGAACAGCACCGTCACGGCCACCGCCGCCACCGTCACGGTGCGGGCGCGGATCGACAGCAGGCGGCCCGCGATGGGGGCCATGCCGGAGGTGTCGAGATCGATCGCCTCGCGCAGCGACAGCGGGTTGGGGGCCAGTCGCTGCAGCCCGACGGCAATCGCGAACAGGATGGCGATGCAGGCCATGAAGATCACCCAGCCCTCGAAGAAATGGGTGAAGCCCTCGACCCATCCGATGCCGTAGGAATTCACGATGATCCCGATCATGCCGATCCGAAGCGAGTTCATGAAGATCGTGAGCGGGGCGGCCATCAGCAAAAGCACCGCCTTGTGCCAGATCGGTCCCCGATAGAGGATCGCGAAGAGGTAGGAAAACGACAGGATCGGGAACAGGTATTGCAGGCCCGAGCACGCCTCGGCCACCTGCAACTGCAACACACCCAGATCGATGATGTTGCCTTCCAGAAACACCGGAATGCCCGCAAGCTGCACGAACCACACGCCCAGTTCCGAGCTGACGCCCTGCAGGAAGGTGGTCAGTTGCCAGTAGATGAAATTCGGCAGCGGCAGCATGAACACAAGATGGATCACCGGCAACTGGTGGTGTTTGCCGCGCTCCCATCCGAACAGGGTCAGCACGACGCCGCCGACCCAGATGATGAAGCCATAGGTCACGACATCCGGGATGCGCACCATGTTCCCCAGCAGCGAAATGCCAAGCCCCACCGACAGGACGACATAGCCGGGCCAGCGGGTGGTGGGCACGGCCGGATCGGGACGCGGTGTGGCGCGCAATTCACGCAGGAACAGATAGAGCGAGATGACCGGGATCAGCGGTCCGTGCGAATATTCCGGCGTCATCCATGCCCGGATCAGCGATTCGAACCCGAACCAGAAGACGGGCAGGGCGGCCACGCAGAGCATGACAAACAGGCCCAGTCCCACCGGGTTGATACTCTGGCCCTGCGCCGGGCGGGAGAAGATATCGCTAAAGGACATGGGCAGATGGGTCTCGGGGAAAAGGGGGGCCATTTTGTGAAACAGCGTAAATTCGGGGTCTTATAGCGGGTTTTCCCGCCTGAGCCAATCACACCCCTGCGATATTGCCGCCCTTGGCACGGTAACGATCACGAACAGCGTGGTGTCGGAATGGAAACGGAATGGGCACCGCCGCCCGGGGACCGACCCTGACGCCACGCGTGGAAGCCCTGTTTTGCGCCGTTTCAGCCGGTTTCGCAGGGGTTTCGCAGAGATTTGGGGGGCAGGTGACTTCGGGTCGCAGGCGCGCGCTCTGTCACCCGAAATCACGCTCGCGCCGTTTGCGTGAATTCCTGCGATGCCCAAAATGAGGCTCGGATCATATCCGGAAGAGGGCGATTGCGGCGATGGCGATTGATGCGGCCCCCCCTGCGAGAGCGGAAAGCCCCTGCGAGAGCGGAAAGCGTGCGAGAGCGGACAGAACGGCGATATCCGCGCTTCGGAAAGCAGGAACATATCGCTCAATGGGCCCCCCTTGGTGTCACAGATGACCCGGGCGCATTTCACCGACCTCCCGCAATTCGACAGGTCCCCAGCCCGGGGATGGGCGGCCGCCATTCATATCGGTTTCGATCTTTATCTTTCTGTAATTTTTGCTAAAACACCGCAATTCCCCTTTGGAGAAGTCCATGTTCCGCCTCTGTGCAGCCATCTTGTCCTTTGCGTTCCTGATGATGGCGGCGATCTCCGCCAACGCGGTCACTCTGGCGAACCTGTCGGTATCGAACGGCACCTGGGAAGTTGCGGATGGGCGCGTCATCACCCTCACCGGTGATTTTGCGGGGGATGCAACGGGGCTTCTGGCAGCGGATCCCTTCACGTCGCTGCCGCTGGTCTTCGGCGCATCGCTCGACGTGAACGGCAGCACTGTCTTCGCGGGTGACGTCGGGCCCGTGCCAGCCAGCCCGTCCGACCTTGTGGTCGGTGCATTGAGCCTGGGCGGGTTTCTGGACAGCCTTACGGGCGGGGCCTTTGGCGCCGCGGTGGGCTATGTCACGGACGGTGCCGGCCGCACCGACACGACCGACACCTTCGATCTCGGCGGGGCAGAGTTGTTCTTCGGCTTTACCGGCGGCGTGACGGGCCCGGCCACCCTGGCGGGGCGCTTCACGGCGATCATCCGTCAGACGGCCACCGGCGGGGCCACACTGAGCGATCTGATCAATTCTGCCCTGTCTCAGGTCGATCTGCTTGGCACACGGCGGGCAGGCTTCACCTTTCCGGCAAACGCATCGGGCACGTTTGCCGCAGATCTGACCATCGCGACCGCCGCTCCCGTGCCGCTCCCTGCCGGCTTGCCGCTTCTGGGCGCGGGCCTGTTCGGCCTGATCGCGTTCCGCCGCCGGCGCCCGGCCTGATCGCAATTCGCCCCCCGGACGATCATGTTCCTGTCATGGGCAGGAGGGTAATGGCCTTTTCGTATGAGTCCGGGGCACATACTTGCCCTGGAGAGCCGCGGATATTTCCGGAATGTTTTCTGATCTCATGATGGGTGCATGGCACTGACAGTCTCGACCATCCTCCCGGTCTTCAACCGGGCCGCTTCCATCGGCCAGGCGGTGCAGTCGGTCCTCGACCAGACCCGCCCGGCAGACGAGGTGATCGTTGTCGATGACGGGTCGAGCGACGACCTCGAGCAGGCATTGGATCCTTTCGGCGACCGCATCATCCTGATCCGTCAGGCCAATGCCGGTGTGGCTGCCGCGCGCAACGCGGGGGTCGCGCGGGCGCGGGGCGAGTGGCTGACGTTTCAGGATTCCGACGATCTGTGGACGCCTGATCATCTGCAGGCCTGTTGTCGGGACCTTGCAGAGGTTGCCGACGACGTCGTCTGCCATCTGGGGGACGTCACCTATCGGGGTGACGGCTATGAACAGCGATTGTTCGCGATCAAGGGCCGGTCATTTCCCCTTGATCGGGCCGAGCGGGTCGAGAACCCTCTGCCGCTGGTCATCTCCGGCATGACCCTTCAGGGAGCCGCGATCCGGCGGGATGTCTTCATGCGTCTTGGCGGCTTCGACCCGGAGATGCGCATGCTGTCGGATACGGCGTTCTTCTGTCGTCTGGCCCAGGAGGGGCCGTTTGCCGTTACCGGAGTGAACATGGCCCATATCGAACGTCTGGCAGGGGATGAGATGGCCATCACCGCCTTGCGCCGCAAGAAACGGGTCTATGCCCGGCAGATGGCCTTGCGCGTGTTGGAAGGGATCGATCAAGGGCGGTTGACCGGGCCGGATCAGGCGATGGTCCGCCGGATGTCGAGCGGCGCGCGCGTGCATCTGGCGACGGCAATGGGGGCGGATCAACGGCGCGCGGCCCGCTCGCTTATCTGGCAATCGGCGCGAGAGCATCCCGAACCCCTGCGCGGATGGCTCAAGGCGGCGGCGGCGCTCTGCTTCGGGGAACGTGGCCTGATGGCCTTGCAACGCGGCGCCGACCCGCTCGACCGGAGCTAGGGGCATGGGGTCCGATACATCCGCCTTCCTTCAAGACCTCGCGGTGGTGGCCGCCGTCAATGACACGTCAAGCCTCGCCCGCAACCTGATGCAATCGGACCTGATCGCGCAGCAGGGGGTGCCGGTGCATGTCGAACAGGGCGCACCCTCGGCCGCGATTGCCTATAATCGGGGGCTCGATGCGACAGAGGCGCCCCTCGTGCTCTTCGTGCATCAGGATGTCTATCTGCCGCCCACATGGCCGCGCGATCTGATGCAGGCCGTTGCCGTGCTGGACCGCGTCGATCCGACATGGGCCCTTGTGGCCCCCTTCGGGATCGCGCGCGATGCGCCCCGGCACCGCGGCGATGTCTGGACCACCAGCCTGAGCCGCCGGGTGGGCGAGCCGGTCGATCCCCACCGACCGATACCGGCCCAGAGTTTCGATGAACTGGCCTTCGTGATGCGTCGATCCGCCGGCCTGCGGTTTGACGAGGGTTTGCCGCTGTTTCATTTCTATGGGACCGATATCGTGCAAACGGCCTGGGCCGCCGGGGCAGGGGCCTACATAGCCCATATGCCGGTCGTCCATAACGATGGCTTCCACGGGTATCTGGGGGCCGATTTCACCGCCGGGTTCCACTACATCCGCCGCAAGTGGCGGGCGGCGCTGCCGTTGCGCAGTCCCGTCGTCCGGATCCGCTGGCATGGGCTGGATCTGCCGCTCTACCGCTGGCGCGCGCGCCGCTCGCTGGAAAAGCGGCGTGCCATGGCCGGATCGACCGATGTCGACCCTAGGACGATGGCCGTGCGCTGCGGTTGGGAAGAGGCGCCTCGGTGATCTGCGGCCCGGTGATCTGCTGACCCTGCGTGCCCTGCGGGGCGTCGCGCAGCCAGATCCCCGCGCCGAGCATGAATTGCAGCATGTAGAAGACGGTGCCCCAGATATGCACGGTCGTGATCGAAAAGGCCACGCCGATGAGCATGGCAATCAGTCCAAGGCGATAGCTCGACAGCACGGGATCATCGAGGCGCGTCTTCGCCAGCGCCCAGATCACGGCAGCATAGGCGCCGGCCAGCAACAGGAAGCCGGGGATGCCATGGCGCATGGTGTTGAGCAGCCAGTAGTTGTCGACACTCGAGGAATGCATCCATGCCGGGCGGACCCAATCCCCCAGCCCGATACCGAAAATCGGATGGGCCCAGACATTGTCCATGCCGAACTGAAAGATCAGTTGCCGCCAATAGGCATTGTGGGAGTTCAAGGTCAGGTAGGAAAACGCCACCTGAATCGGCGTGCGGTTGGACAGGAGGTCGATGGTGACATAGCCGATCACCACCAGCACCAGAAAGATCGTCCAGCGCCTGGGCACATCGCGCAGCAGATGGTTCCACGCGATCAGGGCACCCTGAATGATGAGGCTGAACCACGCCCCCACCGACAGCGAGAAGAAGGTGGCCACGGCGGGGAAGATCGCGGCTTTCAGGCCCCATTTGCCGTCCCCGTCGGGCCGCCTCAGGAAGAACAGCGGCGCAAACAGCATCGACATGATCACGCCGAACACGATGGGATGCGGGAAGGCCGATTGCGCGCGCACCATGCCCATGCGCCGCTCGTATCGGTCGGGCAGGGCGGGATGCACGCGCCCGATGGGATCGAACAGCATCGACAGCAGGTTGCGCCCGGTGATTGCCTCGACCGCCGCCAAGACCGCAATCGCCATGGCAATCACCTTCAGAACCCGTAGCATTGCCTCGAACTGGGCCTGGCTGCGCACCAGGCATCGGGCGAGCAAATAGGGGCAGAGGATTTCGATCGCGCTGATGCCGATGAACTCCAGCTGACCAAGCCCGCCGTAGACAAGCATCGTCACCGCCATCCACGCCGTGAACAGCAGCATCAGGATGTCGGCGGTGCACACCCGCCCGGCCCGCCCGCTCAGGAACATGGCGCTGGCCGGGACCACCAGCAGCACCAGAACAACGCGCGCCGGTGTCAGGGCCAGACCGCCAAGGGACATGACCAGCGGGACGAAGAGGGTGGCGAGGAACACCATCAGCATCGGGTGAAGCGGCTCTGCCACAACGGACACCGACGGCCTGCGAGGCTGCTGTGCCTCGACCTGCCTGTCGGTCAGGCGATCGGCGGGCACACTGGATGGTCCAATGGAGGGAGGGAACCGGGTGTAGGCCATGGATCGAACGAATACCCTTGGGTCAGGTGAAACTCTGGGGCGCAGTCTTATACAGCCCGACCCCGGGATGCTACGGTGCAGTGTTCACTGTGCCGGGATCAGGGCGCCATGGCCGATGGCGGCCAGACGCTCGACCACGCGCGGGCCATAGCGCCGGTAGCCGAAGAGGTTCCAGTGGTATGGATCGCGGTAGGTCAGATGATCGGCGTGCACCGCCGAGGCCGGGAAGGGATCCTCGGTCACCGGGCGCAGGTCGACAAACCCCATTCCCGCGCGTCGGGCGGCGTGTCCCGCCGATGCGCACCAGGAACGGGGATCTGACATGTTGTTCGGGATGCAAGGCCTTTTCCCTTGTCTAGGCAAGGGGTGTGGCATGTTCAACAACCCAATTCCGGGCGCGCACCGGGAGCGCACTTGGCCTGCATCGGGAGCGCACCGGGAGCGCGCCGTGGCGGGTCCCGGCAGAGGCCCCGGCAGAGCGCGGCGCGCGGGGGACGATGCAATTGCAACGGGCGGGCGTTCGCGTATACGGGCGGTCGTGTGCTCCTCCCCCGGGGCTCTTCCTGTCGCCGCCCTCCCGCCCGCGACCAGAGAACCAACGCCCGACGAGAGGGCCGTTACGAAGGAATCTACCGGTGACTCGTACCTTCAGGCTGCTGATGGAGATGTTCGACCGACGGGAAAGGCGTCACTTCCGCCTTCTGGTCGCCATCATCGCCATCGCGGCCATTTTCGACGCGGTGTCCATCATAGCGGTGCTGCCCTTCCTTCAGGTCCTGTCCACGCCGGAAATTCTTGAAGGGTCCGGATGGGTGGCCTGGATTTACACGCGCTCGGGGGCCGAGGATGCGCTGGCCTTCGCCCGGTTGGTCGGCTTGGCCGCCGTTGCCCTGATCGTGGTCGCCATGGTGTTCCGCATTGCCACGATCTATGTGATGACCCGGTTCGGCATGCGCCGGTCCTACACCATTTCGACGCGGCTGATGGCGGGTTACCTGGGCCAGCCCTATTCTTGGTTTCTGTCGCGCAACACATCGGATCTGTCCAAGACGGCGCTGACAGAGGCGCAATTGTCCGTGAGCAATTCGCTGTTGCCCGCCCTGCGCGTGATCCAGGCGGGAGTGACGACAGCCCTTACCGTGGTGTTGCTGGTGGCCGTGGAACCGGTGGTGGCGCTCTGTGCAATGGGTCTGATCGGGAGCGCCTACGGGATCGTCTACCTGTTGTTGCGAGAACCGCTGCGCCGCTCCGGCGAGCGGCTTGTCTCCGCCAACAAGCGACGGTTCCACCTCGCCTATGAAGTGTTCGGCGCCGTGAAGGTGATCAAGTTCTCCAGACTGGAACGGGGCGTCAGTGCCCGCTACGCCACGGCGTCCGAGGACCATGCGCGCGAGTTGACGTTCACCATCGTTGCAGGCCTGTTGCCACGCTACCTGCTGGAAGGGATTGCGTTCAGCGGGCTTGTGATTGCGATCATGATCCTGATGGACCGCACGCCCGGCGGCATCGTGGAACTGGTGCCGATGTTCGGTCTTCTGGTGCTGGCCATGGCGCGCCTGTTCCCGGCGCTGCAACAGATCTATCAGCAAAGCGCCACGATCCGAAGCAACGATGCGACGCTGCGGTTGGTCCACCACCAGCTGACGGCTTTCGGTGCGCCCGATACAAGGGGGCTGGCTGATCCGGTATCGCTTCCGGTGCCGCTGGTGGTGCGCGCAGAGATCCGTCTGGAGGGGATCGGCTATACCTATCCCGCCGCCGACAAGCCGGGCCTGTCGGACCTGTCGCTCACGATACCTGCGGGCGCGCGGATCGGGATTGTCGGTGGCACGGGGGCGGGCAAGACCACCTTGCTCGATGTGCTTCTGGGCCTGTTGCACCCGGCGGCGGGGCAGATCGTGGTGGATGGCGTGGCGATCGGGCCCGATGACCTGGCCCGCTGGCAGGCGGCGATCGGCTACGTGCCGCAGGATATAGCCCTCTGGGACAGCAGCATAAGGGAGAACATCGCCTTTGCCCAACCCATTGGAAACATCGATCAAGGCCGCGTGGAGGCCGCAGCCCGGCTGGCGCGCCTGCATGACTTCGTCATGGAACAGCTGTCCGAGGGGTATGATACCGTGGTCGGCGACCGGGGCATCCGCCTGTCGGGCGGTCAGCGTCAGCGCATCGGGATCGCCCGGGCGCTTTACGCCCAACCGCAGGTCCTGATCTTCGACGAGGCGACCAGCGCGCTCGATACGATCACCGAGCGATCGGTCATGGCCGCCATCGAGGACCTGCCCGAGGAGGTGACCGTCATCATGGTGGCTCACCGCCTGTCGACGGTGCAATCGTGCGATTGCATTTTCCTGCTCGATAACGGCCGCCTGGTCGCCCAGGGCACGTATGATGAGTTGATCGCCTCGAACGACATATTCCGCGCGATGGCGGCATCGGACTGAACCGCAAGGAGCCAAAGCGGCGATATGTTAACATAATACGGATTATGGGTCAGAATTGCTGACCCATGATGCTGTCTTTTGGCCAGGGAGATACAGGGCCCCACCCCGACGCCGCTGCCGGCAAGTCAGGGCGTGCCAAGCCGCCCGGAAGAGCCGGTATCGCCCCTGTCGGGTGGATGCGGCCTTCTCGCCCGGGCGGGCCGATGCTATGCCCCCGGTATCGGCAGTTCTGACCCAAGGCGACACGCGACCATGACCCGCCTCTCTTTCGGACCCGGCCATGGCGGATGAGCGTCATGTCCTCGCGGTCGCCTCGGCTGGCGGCCATTTCCAGCAGCTGATGGCGCTCAGACCGGGACTCGCCGATCAACGGGTGACCTATATGACCACGCTTGCGGGTCTGGGCGCGCAATTCGGCGCGGACCCGCAGATCACCATCCCCGATTGCAACGCCGATACGCCCCTTGCGGTCCTGCGCTGCATGGCCGTGATCGGATGGCGGATCGTGCGGCTGCGTCCGGACGTGGTGATCACCACGGGCGCCCTGCCCGGCCTGATCGCGATCTTCTGGGGCCGGGTGATCGGCGCGCGCACGCTGTGGGTGGACAGCATCGCCAATGCCGAAACCCTCTCGGCCTCGGGCAAGCTGGCGCGCCGGGTGGCGCATCTGACGCTGAGCCAATGGGCCGAGGTCGCGGCCGATACCGGCACCCGCTACGAGGGGTCGATTCTGTGATTTTCGCGACCACCGGCACGCAACTGGCCTTTCCGCGCCTGATGGCCGCCCTCAACGCGCTGGCCCCCGATCTGGGGGAGGAGATCGTGGCCCAGGCCGGCCCCGAAGTCGGCGCGGCCAAGGCCTATCCCGCCCTCGACATCCGCACCCGGCTTGCGCCCGCCGATTACGGGGCGATCGTGACACGCGCCCGCCTGATCGTGGCCCATGCCGGGATCGGCACGATCATGACCGCCAAACGCTACGGCAAGCCGTTGATCCTGCTGCCGCGCCGGCACGCCCTGGGCGAGCATCGCAACGACCACCAGATGGCCACCGCGCGCCAGGTGGCGGATCTGGAGGGTATCCACGTCGCTTGGGAAACCGAGGATCTGATGCCCCTTCTGATGCAGCCCGACCTGCCCGCCGCAAGCGACACCGAGATCAGCGATGCGAGGGTGCGATTGACCGGGTTCGTGCAGGCCTGGATTCAGGGAAGGGTCTAGGTCCAAGGAAAGATCTGGGCCAACGAAAAAGGCCCCCTTGCCGGGGGCCTTTGCGCATCTCGACCAAGTCGGGCAGATCCCTAGGCGGCGGCGCCTAGTAGGCAGCGGCGCGACGGCGCCGACGCGCCAAGGCCAGGCCACCCAGGCCGGTCAGCAAAAGCAGGGCGCCCGCAGGCAGCGGCACTGGCGACGGGACGATGACGGCGCCGTCCAGGGTAAAGCTGTCGTTCACCCTGCCGCTGGCATTGGCAATCGTGATCGTCGCCGCGGCGACGGCATCACTGAAGGTGATGACGAAAAGCTGGCGGTTGTTGTTGCCCAGAAGCCCCGTGCTGGACCAGACAGAGGTTCCCGTCGAGACGGTCAGGACGGTGCCGGATTGATCGGCCGCGTCCTGAAGCGCAAAGACAACCGACTGGAACAGCGCGCCGCCCAGACCGGCCGACCAGATGATCCCCGCGGTATCGGCGGCGTTCAGCGACCAGTTCCCGTTGAACGGCACGATGTTGCCCTGACCATTCAGATCCGGGTCATATTGCAGGGCGATGTTGTCGCAGGTGGAGCCGACAAGGCTGAGCCCGGCGCAGGTCGATCCGTTGCCCACGCCCCCCGCGGTGGTGAAGGAGCCGACGCTGGTCGACAGGCTGGTGGCGATCTCGCCGTACAATCCCCCGCCGCCCGCGCGGCCGATGCCATCCTCGAAATCCGCGCCCGTGGGGGCGAGGTTCTCGAAATCCTCGATCACGCCCCCCGCGGAGAACGTCGCGAAGTCGGTGTAATCGAAGGTCTGGACCTGGATCGTGGTCGCACCGGCGGTGGACGCACAGAAGACGGCAGCCAAGGTCGGCATAACCCATGTCTTGAAACTATTCAGCATTCCAACATCCCCAATCACGACACCGCGCCAAGGGGCAGCTGGCCAGCGGAATCATGTGTAAAATTTGTCGATCTTTAGCAATTTCACCGTATTTTTTACATACCCCATTATGGAAACAAGCTGTCTTTATAGCAGGTCCAAGGGCCTTGTTTTACACGGAAACCGAACAGTCTGCCGCTCTTGCCGGGCCATCGCTCTGCCGGGCCACCGCTCTTGCCGGAATTGTAGGGAGGCCGCGTAAAATGCCGGGCGATCTGCCAGAGGGCGACCGGACCGCGATCATCGCGGCGTGCCCGAATGCGTGCCTGAATGCAGGCCAGATATCCTGATCGATGGGGTCCAATGCCCGTCCTAGCGTCGCCCGTCCTAGCGTCGCAGCGTGAACCGCCGCTCCAGGCTCAGGAAGACGCGGCTGTCGATATCGTCTGCCGCGCCCTCTTCGCGCGTCACTTCCCAGGTCAGGCCCGCGCCCAGGCCCCAATCCTCGGTCAGGGGGTGATTATAGGTCACCGACAGCCGCGAGGAGGAGATATCCGGCGTCACGCCCATGACATAGTCGCTGTCGGTCAGGCGGCCCGACAGGCTCAGCCCGGCGTCGCGGGGCAAGTCCAACCGATACTGCCCGGACAGGATCGTGCGCTCCACCGCCTCGTCATCGTCATTGATCGCGGCCGTGCGCGCCAATGACAGGGACAGATCGCCCCGCGCCGTCTCGCGGCCGTAGGTCAGCGCGCCGGTCGGATAGATCTCGCCGTCGGGCAATTCGGTGGCCCCGATCGTGGCCGAGACAACGGCGCCGCGGGGCAGATCGAACCGCCTGCCCACCTCCAGCGTGGTCACGAAACCGGTCGTGTTCAAAAGCCGGCTCAGGTCGAAGCTGTAGCCCCCGTTCGGACGGTCCAGGGCGGCGCCAAGCGTCAGGTTGATCCCGTCCCGCTCGTCCCGCTCGGTCACGCCCAGAATGGTCGTATCGGTCACGATCTGCACATAGGCGATGTCGCCGTTCAGCGACAGGCTCGGATGCGCCTGCCAGTCGACCCCCAGACCCACGCGGATACGCTCTTCGTCCTCGGGGGTCAGGCCCTCCGTTTCGGTGCGGCGGGCCTCGCCATCGAGGCTGAAGCTCAGCGTCGGGTCCACATCGAAGCGCAGGGCGAGGGCAAGCTCGTCGAGGCGGCTGTCCTCCAGATCGGGATCCGTCACGTCCGTATAGGCGACATCGTTGAAGCGATAGCGGATCTCGGCGCCCACCGGATCGGTCAGGCCAAGCTCCAGCGCGATCTGGGCCTGGCTCCGCGCCCTGGTGCCGTCATCCGACGTGGTCAGGGTGCTTTCATCGAATTCCGTGATCAGGTCGTCGTCCAGCCGGCGCAGGCTGTCGATATCGGTTTCGCTGTAATCGGCCGAAAAGGTCAGGCGCGAGCGCCCGGTGTCGCGCAGATAATCGATCCCGTAGCTGGGGTCGCTGAAGCCACCGGCTTCGGGATCGTCCAGCGGCACGGTCAGACCAAAATCGCCCGAGAAGGTCAGCCGCTGCGTGCGGGTGGCGGTGATCAGATCCAGATCGAAGCCGGTGCGGAATTCAGGGTCGCCGTTATCGAGCTCAAGGCGCAGGTCGATGCCCGCCTCGGCCCGCACACCCCCCTCGGCTTCGGGGATGCCCTGAGCGAACATGGACAGCGGCCATGACAGTGCGACCAGGGCGCTCGCCCCGGCCAGATATGATGCCCCGCGCCATGCCATGGCCGATTACTCGAACAGGCCCCGTTGCGGGACCAGGATCACATCCCCGTCGATCAGGGTGAAGTTCGAGTTCAGCCGCGAGCCCCGCTGCAACGCCCGGTAGTCGACGGTCACGACCGTCTCGGCATGGGTGACGGGATCGGTGCGGCGCAGCTGGATGCGGCGTTCGGCGGCGAAGTTGGTCAGCCCGCCCGATTGCGACAGCGCCTGCAGGAAGGTCGTGCCAGGGGCCACGGCGCGTTCGCCCGGCTCGCCGACTTCGCCCATGAAGAAGACGCTGATCGTGGGGGCCGCCGCCGGGGTGCCCGTGGAAGGCCGCACTTCGCGCAGGCCGGCGACGGCGACGAAGACATTGGGCCGCGTGGCGAAATTGCCCGCAATGGTGCTGGCCAGCCGGTCAGCGATCTGGGAGGTGGTGAAGCCGCGCGCCAGCACGGTGCCGGCGAAGGGGAAGCTGAAGCTGCCATCGGGGGTGATCAGCACAGTGCGGTTCAGCGACGGGTCTTCCAGCACTTCGATGCTGAGCGTATCGCCCTCGCGGATCTGATAGCCTTCCTGAGCAAGGGCGCCGGTCACGCCCAGAACGAATGCCACGATGGCAAAGAGGATGGTTTTCATGGTCCTGCCTTTATAGGTTTTCCCGCCCTTATCACCCTAATCGACCCCTATGGGAAACCCGTTCGCCCGTTTGAATCGATATCGGCCATCAACCGTCGCCTTCACGACACAGGGTCAGGGCTATTGTCCCTCGGTTTCCGCCCCGGTCTGCAACCTCTCCAGTTCGGCGCGGGCCGTGACGAATTGCGGGCGCTCGTCATCGGGCCCCGCTATCTCCAATGCCCGGGTCAGCTGCGCGATGGCGGCCTCTGTCTCTTCGGCGGCCGACAGCAACATCCCGTAATGGAACTGCACCAGCGGGTCATCCGCCAGCGCGGTGGCGGCGCTTTCCAGATAGGGGCGCGCCTCCGCGATATCGCCGCGGCGGAAGGTGATCCAGCCATAGGTGTCCATCAGGGCCGGCACGTCGGTGCCCCGCAGGCGGCGCGCGATGGCATAGGCGCGTTCCAGGCTGGCATCGTCGTCGCGGTAGGTCGAGATAAGGCTGGCAAGGTTGTTGGCCACCACGGGAGAGTTCGGCAATTCGTCATAGAGGCTCTCGTAGATGGCGATGGCCCCCTCGATATCGCCCGACTGTTCCAGGAAACTCGCCTGGGCCCACAGCAGTTCCACCCCGTTGGGAAGCTCCGCCAGGGCGCGCTCCAGCGTGGCGCGGGCGGCATCTGCGTCCCCCGCGAGGGATTCCGTGCGGATCAGCTCCAGCCAGGCGCGCTCGAAGGCGGGCTCTGCCTCCAGAACGGTGCCATAGGTGGCGATGGCGGCCGGGATATCGCCCGCCGACCGCTCGGCGGCACCGCGCGCCATCAGAAGGCCGATATTGCCGGGGGCCTCGGTCAGGGCCTCGTCCAGAAAGGCCAGGGCCTCGGCCGACTGGCCATTGGACAGGAACGTGCCCACCACGGCCAGCTGTGCGGCCAATCCGGTCTGCCCCTCTCCGGTCGCGGCCAGGTCCTGCAGGAACCCCAGCGCGTCCTCGGTCTGGCCGCGCGCGCCCAGGCGCGCCACGCGCAGGCCCGCGGCCAGCGCCTCGCCCTCTTCCGTTCCCAGGCGGCGGGCGCTGTCTTCAACCCCTTCGGCGCGGGACCAATCCTCCATCGCGATGTAGACCTGCCCCAACCGATCCAGCAGTTGCAGGTTGCCCGGTTGCAGGCGCAGGGCGGTGATCAGGGTTTCCTCGGCGGCCAGATACAATTCCCCGTCGGCCAGATCCTGGGCATAGCGGATCGCTTCGGCGGGGGCTGCGCCGGACGCCTCGAACGCCAGCGCCAGAAAGTCTCGGGCCAGCTCATGGTTGCCGTTGCGGGCATGGGCGCGCGCCATCAGCGTCATCGCATCGGCATTGTCCGGCGCTTCATCGAGCGAGCGGCGCAGAAGAGCGATCGCATCGTCGGCGCGGTCGTCCTCGATCAGCCAGCCGGCCTCCAGCCCCAAGGCGGCTATGTGGGTGTCGTCCCCTTCCAGCACCTCCCCCACCAGACGGCGGGCGCCCACGGGGTTGCCGACCTGGGCGTACATCTGCGCCAGCGCGATGCGGGAGTCGTTGGCCGTCGACGAGACGCCGGTGCCTTCGACAACGGCCTCCATCTCGGCGATGGCCTCGTCGGTCGCGCCCATGGCGAACCGCAGCGAGGCCCGCATGGTGCGGTAGCGCAGATCGTCGGGAAAGGCCGTGATCAATCCATCGATTTCCGCCAGCGCGGTCTCGGGCCCATCGGATTGCATCAGGAACTGCACCAGAGCGGCGCGCAGCGAGGCGGCCCGTTCGGGATCCTCTTCCTGGGTGATCCGGTCGCGCAGAAACGCCTCGGCGCTCTCGGTATCGTTCTGGCTGATGTAAAAGCGCAGCAGCGTGCCGATCAATTCGTTATCGCCGGGGAAGCGCGTGATCATCTCTTCCAGTTGCGTCTCGACCCCCGGCGCGTCCTCGGCCTGGGCCAGAAGCCCCAACCGGGTGTTGTGCAGATCGCGGTTGTCGGGCGCGAACCCCAGCGCGGTCTCGGTGATTTCAAGGGCGAGGGGCTGGTCGTTGTCCCGGATCGCGCTGTCGACCAGCACCCGGTAGAGAGACAGGTTCTCCGGCGCGACGTCGAGCGCCGCACGGGTCGCGTCGGCGGCATCGCGGCGCGCGGTCTCGTTCTCGGCCTCGAGGGCCTGTGCATAGGCCAGCACCACCGCGATCACCGTGATGCGCGGATCGTTTCGGTTCTCCTCGGGCACCAGCGCCAGAATGCGCGAGCCGTGCACGTTCAACTGCTCCCAGTTCTGGGTATCCATCGCGAGTTCGGCCAGCGCGATGCGCGATTCCACATCATCGGGCAATTGCTCGGCCAGACGCAGGAACTGGCTGTAGGATTGCGCGATGTCGCCGTCTTCGCGCAGGGCCTGGGCGAAGGTCCGGCGCGCCGCGACATGCAGGCCGTCCAACTCGAAGACATTGCGGAACTCGACCGTGGCACGCGCCAGATCCCCCTCGGCCAGCAGCGCCAGCGCCGATTGGTAATGCTCTTCGGCGCGTTCCTCGGCGGATTGGCAGGCGGCCAGCGTCAGGACAAGAAAAAGGGCGGCAACGAAAAGTCGGATCATGGCAAATGTGTTTCCCGTCATGGTGGCCCCGTCATGGTGGCATCGGCCCCCCGGTGCGGCTGGGGGCTGTGGGCCAGTGTCCCACATGGAAGGCCTCTGGGCCAGTGTCCCACAGGCCCTTCACGTGAGGGGCTGATGCCCCAGTGTTGCAAATGAAACGACCGCTGCAAAGAGCGGCTTCATCAACAAGTTGTTTTTCGGATCAGTATCCGGTTCCGCGCAGCACCACCGCCACGGTGCGCCACAGCACCGACACGTCGGTGCGCAGCGAGACGATGCGGCCATAGGCCTCGTCGAAATCGACCCGCTGGACGAAATTGCAGTCGTTGCGCTCGGACACCTGCCACAGGCCGGTAAGACCGGGCCGCAGGCGATAATAGGCCCGACCCTGATAAAGGTGGTCCTGGCTCACCATGAAGGGACGCGGGCCCACCAGGCTCATGTCGCCCAACAGCACGTTGAGCATTTGCGGCAGTTCATCGATCGACGTCTTGCGGATGATCCGGCCGATGCGGGTGATGCGGGGGTCGTTCTTCAGCTTCTGGGTGGCATCCCATTCGGCGCGCGCGTCCGGATTGGCGGCCAGATAGGCTTCGAGCTTGGCCTCCGCGTTGTGCACCATGGAGCGCAGCTTGAACATGCGGAAGACTTCCCCGTTCCGGCCCACACGCAGCTGGGTGTAAAACGGGGTGTGGCCGTCGCGGGCCACCAGAAGGGCGCAGATCGCCACCAGCGACAGCCACAACGGCGCGCTCAGGACAACCAGCGCCACATCCAGAAGCCGCTTGCCGATCGCCGCGTAGACGCCCTGGACGGGACGGGCGGGACGGGCGGGAACCGCGACGGGGGCTGCGGTGATGTCGGTACCCAGAGAGGGGGCCCAGGAAGGGGAAAGGGCGGGGGCCCAGGAGGGGGTCAAGGGCGCCTCCACCAAGGAAGCGCGGCTTGGGAAGGCGACGATCTGGCCGGTGGGGGCCGCGGTCATCTCCTCGTCGGACTCGGGCGCGCGGCGCGCGGCCACTCTCATCCGGTTGAGGTTCGCAGCCGTTGTCCGGAGCGATGTTCGAAGATCGGTGTCTAGGAGGGACATAGGTAAAAAGAACCTTTGTTTACTAAAAAACAGCACAAAATTTACGTATTGATCCCGAACAGGTCGTCCAGGATCGGCGTCGATATGGGATCAGGTGAAACTCGATTTCACAGACATATGGTCAAGACCCCCCAGTCTCTATGACGTTGTTTTTAAGAGAGTCGACCGCAAGAGTCTCGTGAAATTTTTATAGCAATTTTCACCCCTTTTTAGGGAAAGTGTAAAAATTAACATTTTATCAAGAGCTTAACCAGACCGCCCCCGCAGTGTGGTTGTTCATGGAACGTCGGTGCGCCCCCCCGGTCGGCGGCCTGCCGCACAAAAGCCTAAACAGTAACCATATTTCGTAAAAGACTGTTGGTCTAAGCGCAACAGTGCACCGCACCAGACCGAATCGGGCCACAGGAGATCGGCCAATGACCAACCATGTCCTACACATGCACCCCCACAGCCACGTCCCTGTGGCCGAGCAGGCGCCCAATTTTGTCTTTTCTTCCGTCCGCTACCGGCGTCACGGGCCGATAGGACGTGCAAGCGCAGCATGTCGCGCCTATATACCCTCGGAACCCAGCCCCGTATCGTCGGCCGCTCCCGCGCGGCCCAGTTTACCCAAAGGCCCGATGCCCAACGCTGAATACTTTGCCCAACGATTTGGCCTGCGCGAGCGCCCCTTCACGCTTTTGCCGGACCCCGATTTCCTGTTCTGGACCCCGGCCCATACCCGCGCCTTCGCCGTGCTGGAATACGGCGTGATGGCGCGCGCGCCGATCACCGTGATCACGGGCGAGGTCGGCGCGGGCAAGACCACGCTGGTGCAGCATCTGCTGCGCAATTTCGAGGACGACGTGCTTGTGGGCCTGATCTCGAACGCGCAGGGCGGCCGCGGCGACCTGTTGGCCTGGGCGATGGGCGCGCTGGATGTGGATAGCGTTCCGGGCGCCGATTACGTGGCCAACCATCAGGCGTTGCAGGCCTTCCTGATAAATCAATACAGCGCCGGACGGCGTGTGGTGCTGATCATCGACGAGGCGCAGAACATCTCGGTCGAGGGGTTGGAGGAGCTGCGGATGCTCACCAACATCAATTCCGGCAAGGACGAGTTGCTGCAGCTGATCCTCGTGGGCCAGCCCGAACTGCGCGCCATGATCATCCGGCCCGAGCTGCGCCAGTTCGCGCAACGGGTCTCGGCCAGCTTTCATCTGCCGGCCATGGACCTCGAGACGACAAAGGCCTATGTCCGCCACCGCCTGCTGCATGCCGGCGGCACCGGACGGGAATTCAACGACGGGGCCATTGCCCTGATCCATCAACGCAGCCGCGGCGTGCCGCGTCTGGTCAACAAGTTCGCCGATTTTGCCATGGTTTATGCCTCTACCTCCGATCATCTCTTCATCGACGAGCTGACGGTGACCGAGATCTTCCGCGACCAGCTGTTCCTGACGACGCTCGAGCCGCCGTTGCAGGACGCCGCCGAATGAATTTCGATCTGAAATTCTACGGTCGTCTTCTGATACGGCGGGCGCCCGTGATGCTGCTGCTGTTCCTGGTCTCGGCCACCCTTGGAATCGTTCTTGCCCTGCGCCTGCCCACCACCTTCGAGACGACCGCACGCCTGATCGTGCAGCCGCAGCAGATCTCTCAGGATCTTGCCGCCTCCACCGTGCAGATCGACGCCCTGGAGGAGGTCCGCATCCTGCAGGAACGGCTTCTGACCCGCGCCAACCTGCTGGAAATCGCCGACCAGTACGATGTCTTCGAGGATGCGAGCCGGATGCTGCCCGCCGATATCGTCGAAGCGATGCGCACCGCCACGCGGATCAACGCCTCGGGCGAGCGCGGTCAGCCGGTGCTGGTCGCGGTGGAATTCAACGCCGCCACGCCGCAGATCGCGGCCAATGTGGTCAACGAATACGTCACCCGCCTGCTCGCCGAGAATGCGCGCAACCGGACCGGGGCGGCCGGCGAGACGTTGAGTTTCTTCGAACAGGAGGTGCAGCGCCTGAGCACCGATCTGGACCTGCGCTCCTCGGTCATTACCGAGTTCCAGCGCGAAAACGCCGATGCCCTGCCCGCCGATCAGGACTTCCGCCTGCAGCGCCTGTCGCTGCTGCAGGAACGCCTCGCCGTCTCCGAGCGGGACCTGCGCGGGCTGCAAGACACCCGCGCGCGCACCGTCGAGATCTTCGAGGCCACCGGCAGCCTCGGCCCCGTGGCCGAGGCCAGCCGCAGCCCCGACGAAGAGGAACTGGCCACGCTGGAGCGTGGCTTGTCGCAGGCGCTCACCGTCTTCTCCGAAACCGCCCCGCAGGTCCAGCAACTGCAACGCCGCATCGAAACCCTGCGCGCCCGCATCGCGGCCCAGGGCCCGGCCGCCGCCACCGGGACCGAGATGACCGGGCCCGAGATGCTGTTGAGCCTGCAACTGGCCGAGATCGACAGCCGCATCGAAGCGCTGGAAACCCAGATCACCCAGATCGGAACCGAGCTTGTCGGGCTGGAGGATGCCATCGCGCGGACCCCGCGCAACGCGATCACCCTGTCGGGTCTGCAGCGCGATTACGAGAACATCCGCCTGCAATTCGACAATGCCGTGCAACGCCTGGCCCAGGCCTCCGTCGGCGAGCGGATCGAGGTCTCGGCGCGCGGCCAGCGGATCACGCTGATCGAACCGGCTGCCGTGCCCACCAGCCCGGCCAGCCCCAACCGCCCGATGATCGCGGCCAGCGGCATCGCCATGGGCCTGGCGCTGGCGGCGGGCTTCTTCGTGCTGATGGAGCTTCTCAACCGGACCGTCCGGCGGCCCGTCGAGATCACCAATCGCCTCGGCATCACGCCGCTGGCGGTCCTGCCCTACATGGAAAGCCGCCGCGACCGCTTCGTGCGGCGCAGCCTGCGCATCGCCGCCGCCCTGTTCGTGCTGGCGGGCGTGCCCGCCGCCCTCTGGGCCATCGATACCTATTACCTGCCCCTCGATCTTCTGGCCGACCGGGTGCTGGACCGTATCGGTCTGGGCTGACAAGGAACGCGCGACCGATGGAAAAGCTGCAAGATGCCTTGGCCAAGGCCCGCGCCGACCGCGCCGAAAGTACCGGCCTGTCCGCGCCTGCGGTCCACACCGGCGCCCCCGGCGTCTCCGGCATCTCCGATGGGACCGATGTCTGGGCCGCCCTGCCCGAGGCCACGCCCGATCCTGCCCACATGACGCGCAACCGCATCGTCGCCCATGCCTATTCGCAAGACGCCGCCGCCTTCGACATCCTGCGCACCAAGATGGTGCTGCAGATGCGCAAGAACGGCTGGCGGCGGCTGGCGATCACCTCGGCCACACCGACATGCGGCAAGACCACGGTGACCTGCAACATGGCGATGGGCCTGGCCCGGCAGTCGGAACTGCGCACCGTGGTGATGGATCTGGACCTGCGCTCTCCGTCGATGGCGCGGATGCTGGGGCTGACGGCGCCGCGCGACATCACCCGCCTTCTGGACGGCGAGGTGACCTTCGCCGAGCAGGCCCTGCGCATCCGCAGCAGTGTCGCCCTGTCGCTGGCCAAGACCCGCACCGCCGATCCCACGCGCTATCTGCTGGGGCAACAGACCGACGAGGCCCTGGCCGCGATCGAGGCGGACTATGCCCCCGATCTGATGATCTTCGACACCGCCCCCGTGATGGTCAGCGACGACACCCGCGCCTTTCTCGGCAAGGTCGACTGTGCCATGATCGTGGCCTGCGCCGAACGCACCACCGTCAAGCAGATCGACGCCTGCGAACGCGAGATCGCCGAGCAGACCAACGTTCTGGGCGTGGTCCTCAATCAGGCGCGCTTCACCGAGGAAGAGACGGGCTACGGCTACGGGTATGGCAATTACTCGGCCAAGGGCTGAAGCCACCTGCCCGAAGGGCACCCGCATTCGGAAAGACAGACGGAAGGGTACATGATGATGTCACCATCTCTCCACAAGGCGCTGGCTCTCCACAAAGCGCTGAACGGCGCCCTGCCCGGGATATCTGGCGCGATGTTTGCCGGGGCGTTTGCCCTGCTCTGCGCCCTCCCCGCCTCTGCGGACGTTCTCGGGATCGGCGACGCGGCCGCCCTGCGTCAGGCGGTGGCGGCGGGCGTGACGGGCCACACGCTTGTCCTCGAACCCGGCACCTATGACGCCATCGCCTTCGAAGAAGGCACCGCCCCCGATGCCATCCGCTCCGCGGATCCGGATGATCCTGCGGTGCTTCTGGGGCTGACGGCCAGCGGGTTCGACGGGCTGGAGGTGGAAAACCTGATCCTCGATTATCGCTTCAATGCCGCCGATCCGATCCATATCAGACCTTTCAGCTTCAGCGATTGCTCGGGTCTGACCGTTCGCGGCAACCGGATCGTGGGCGATGTCGCGCGCGGCAGGGGGCCGCTTGACGATGGCTACGGCTACGGCATCGGCCTGATCGTCAGCGGCTGTCAGCATGTCCTTCTCGAGGGCAACCACATCTCGAATTTTCATCGCGGCCTGACGGTGGGCGGCTCGCGATATGTCGAGGTGGTGGGCAATGAACTGACGGCTATGCGCATGGACGGGATGAATTTCTCGACCATCCGCGACATCCTGATCGAGGGCAATTACATCCACGACTTCAACCAGTCGCTGGATAGTCCCGACCACTCGGACATGATCCAGTTCTGGACGACCAATGCCACCTCTGCGTCGCGCAATATCGTGATCCGGGGCAACATCCTGAATTCCGGCCACGGCTATTACACGCAATCCATCTTCATGCGCAACGAACTGGTCGATCGCGGCCTGGCCGGGCGCGAGATGTTCTACAACGACATCCTGATCGAAGAGAACGTGATCATAAATGCCCATCTGCACGGGATCACCGTGGGCGAAGCCATTGGCGTGACCATCCGCCACAACACGCTGGCCCAGAACGCCAGCTCGATCACAACCGGCTATCCCCCCGATCACACGATCTGGCGCCCGACGATCCGCGTCGCCGAAACCTCCAGCGGGGTGCGGGTCGAGGATAATCTGGTATGGCGCGTCATCGGCTTTGACGGGCAACCGGGCTGGCGCGTGGACCGCAATCCGCAGATCCAGAACCTCTCCCTGATGCAGCAGGGCCATTACACGCAGATGTTCGAGGGCTATCCCAATGGGGATCCCGGAGCGTTCGAGAGCTATTTCTATCGTCCGGGCAGCCCCGGCGCGGAAGGGATAGGGGCGGCGCTGCTGCGCCGCTAGGGATCAAATTTGCATTGAAATTTTTCATTATTTTTCAATGGCTTAATTAGAACCTTCAATAGGGTCCGCACACCCGAACCACCCCGATACCGCCGGCACGATCACCGCCCGCGCCGTGGCGGGGTCGGGGTGCAACCCGTCGTCCAGCCCGCGCGCACTGCGCGGCCGCGCCCGCCAGCGCGCTTCGACATCGATCAGCCCCACCGCCTCGCCTACTCCCTCGTCCCTGGCAGCCAGGGCGCGGTAACCGGCATAATGGGCGGACAGACGCGGCCGCAGCAGTCCCCGCAGACCGGCGGCGGGGTTCATCGTCATCAACGCGACCTGCGGCGCCTCGGGGGGGGAGGTCAGCTGCAGGACCAGCTCCGCCAGGTGCGCCCGCGCCTGGGCCAGGCTTAGCCCGTCGGTCAGATCGGCATCATTGATGGCGAATTCCACCAGCACGATATCGGGCATCGTGGCCCGCACCTGCGCCACCTGCGTCACGCCCCACTCGACCGTGGCCCCGGGCCGGGCGAGAGCCGTTACCTGCACCTCGCGCTCCAGGCAGGCCCCCAGGGCCTCGGACAGCGCCATGGGCCAATCGTACCGATCCGCCGACAGCGAGGTGCCAAGCACGCTGATCCGCAACGGCCCCTGCCCCTCCGGCAGGACCGCGCGCCCCCTGTCCTGCGGGCCACCGCTCAACGGCCCCGGGCCGCGCCAGAGCGCCCCGAGGCCGACCGCCAGCCCCAAAACGACAAGCGCCAAAACGACAAGCGCCAGACCGGGGCCCGCCCCCCTGCGCCCCGTCCACCACCCCCTCACGCCAGCCCCTGATCCACCAGCTGCGCTTCGGTCGCATCGGCATCGGGCAGGCGGCCATATGCCCCGACCTTGATGTCGCTGCGAATGATCCGGGCCGGGTTACCCGCCACGATAGAGCCCGGCGGCACCGATTTCGTCACCACCGACCCGGCCCCCACGATGCATCCATCGCCGATCTCCACCCCGGGCAGGATCAGGCTGCGTCCGCCGATGAAGCAGTTCCGCCCGACCCGGGTATGGAGGTACAGGCCCCGGGTGCGGTCATGGCACAAGATCCGCGCCTCGAAGGCGATGTAGGACTGTGCGCCGACATGCACGCCGACGGGAAAGGTCCGGTCGAACCGGGACGACAGCGACAGTTGGACCGTCGGGTGAATATCCATCCCCCAGACCCGGACCAGCAGCCATCGGCGCAGCGACACCAGCGCATTGCGCAGGCCGCTCAGGCGATTGAGCCCCCGACGGCGGGCCTTTGACGGACCCGGCGGGGCCGATGCCGATGCCGATGCCCCATATCCCGCCAGCCAGTCGGCGCGGTCGCGCCAGACGGCGCCATAGGTCTTGGCCCGTACCGTCCAACGCGCCCCGAACAGACGCACCCCCAGAGCGCTGGCAAGATGGCGCAGCCCCGCGCCAATCCACATCAGCGCCAGAGCGGGCGGCACCTGCCATGCCGGAAGATGATCCCGGATCAGGGTGACCCGCGCCTTGGCGACGGCCGCGATCTTGTCGCTGCGCAACGTGGTAGAGGCGCTATAGTGATGCACGATCTCGGCCGCGGGCGTCACCATGGCACGGTAGCCCTGCGCCCCGGTCCGCAGACACAGATCGGCATCCTCTCCATACATGAAGTATTTCAGATCGAAGCCGCCCAGTCTTTCCCACAGGTCGCGCCGGATCAGCAGCAGGCACCCCACGATGATATCGACCTCCCGCACCGTGTCGCGCGGCCAGTCCCCGATGGCTTCGGAATTGAACAGCTGCGAGCCTGCGAACAAGCCATACAACCCCGTGGTCCGGCAGATCATGCTCCACAACGTGATCCGCATCGCGCAGGAGCTGGGGTTCAGCGTTCCGTCCGAAAACACCGTGCGGCCACCCCAGATGCCGATCTCGGGCGGGGTTTCGCGCGCGAAACCCATCAGGGCGTCGACGCTCCCCCTGCCCCCGTCCCTGCCCCCGACGCCGCCCTCGTCCCCGCTCCCGACCCTGAGGCATTCCGTGTCGGGGTTGAGCAGCAGCAGGAACTCCGTCTTGGCTTGGGCGGCCACCAGATTGTTGGCGCGCGCGAACCCCAGATTCTCGTCCGACCGGATCAACTCCACGCGGCTCTCGCGCCCGAAGGCTTCGGCAATGGCCTCCGCCGACCCGTCGGAAGAGGCATTGTCCAGCACCACCAGCCTGAACGGCGTCTCAAGGGTCGTCTCCAGACAGGACCGGATCGCGGCCAGCGTCATCTCGCGGGTGTTGTAGCTGACCATGATGATGGTCAGGTCAGGGGAAAATGTCATCTCAATGGAACCTGAATGATGAAATCAGCTGGGTTTCAAAAGGCACCTGTGCAAATCTGCCTTCCCTTGTAGGGGCAGATGTGGCCCAAGCCCATTGCAATGACAAGAACCCTTGCCGACGCGGCCCTATCGGCCATGCCCCTTGGCCGAGGGACGGTTGGCACATCGCCGCAATTCCGATATATATCGCTGGATCGAAGAACTGATGGGAGCCTGCCATGATTGTCGCAAATCTTGCCACATATCCAGCGCGCAAGAATCACCTCCGACAGGTCGTCGCCGCCATTAGCCCGCAAGTCGACCGCCTCAACATCGTGTTGAATGAATATGACGCAATCCCGCAATACCTGAGCAGATACACAAATGTTCACGGGATCATTCCGGATCACGACACCAAGGACGCAGGCAAGTTCTATCCCGACACGACCGGAGCGACATATGTCGTCCTGATAGACGATGATATCGGCTATCCGTCAAATTTCGTCTCGACGTTGGTTGAAAGCGTGCAGGCCACGGGCCTGGCACGTATTTTTGCCGGCTATCATACCAGCATCTACCATCGCCCCCCGATCTCGGGAACAGTCTATGCCCTGAAACGGCTTGTGCGTTTCTACCTGTCGCCCAATCACATCGCACGGTTTCGCACCATTCATCATTTCGGCAAAACGCTCGATCAGAATATTTACGTGGATCAAATAGGTACCGGAGCGGCCATCATCACAGGGGCGGACATGCCGTCATATAGGCATATGCGCAGCAGCCAGAAATTCGTTGATGTCAGAATAGCGAAGTGGTGCTTTGAACGGGCCATTCCGAGAGTGTCTCTGAACCGCATATCGGATTGGTTGACCTATTACGATGTGGACGAGTCCATTTTCACCACCTTCACCCAACAGCATCCAAAGCATGTGGCAACGGAAATATGGAGCTATGCGTTCAAGGATGAGCGCGTTGGGCATCCTCTGAAACGATAGCCTGAAAGACCATGGGGAAACCCGACCCTTTCAGGGACGGTCTGTCAGGTCAGCAGCCGGGTGCGCAGCCGGATCAGGCGGCGCGTCCACCGCGAGGCACCTTCGGGCACGAAGGTCTCGGCGTGCTGATGCCCGTCCAGACGGATGCGGCTGGCCATGGTCGACATGTCGATGACCCGGACATCGGCCGCATCGAGGGCGTATTTCAGCAACAACTCGGCATGCATCTGCCGCCCGCCGCCCGCTTCGCAGAAGGCATGCATGTGATCGATCCGGTGCCCATAGGCGGCCGCGGCCGGGGGGGTGCAGACGGAAAAGCGATCGTTCAGACCGCCCAACCACCCCTGCCAGGACGGGATCGCGGCCACGGCCTGATCCCGCAAGGCGGCAACCCGCGCCAGGGGACGGGCCAGGCTTTGGTGATATTTCAGGTCGGGCCGCGCGAAGATGACCAGATCGGGCTGCCAATCCTGGGCCATCGCCGTGACCCTGGAGAGGGAATGCAGTTGATGCACGAGGTTGCGCAGCGATCGGAAGTCATCCTCCCAGGCATCGCCAAACCGTTTGAGGCCGTCGAAATCATGGGTCTGTAGGCACAGATCGGGTGCCTCCAGAATCAACTCGTCGGGGTGCAACAGCCGATGGGCGTCGGGATCCATCCGACCAAATTCCTGCGACCGGGGATTGGCGAGTTCCGCCTGTTCGAAGAAATGCGCAAAGATACGGGTCGGGCCCCACCGCTCCGCTGGCGCCAGCACGCGGCGCCGGATCGAGGCGATGGTATGGGGCAATGATCGCGTGATTCCGAAGAAACAGATTGCGGTCTTCAATTTGGCCACGTCGCCCTCTTCCGAATACACGCCATGTGGTTCTCACATGACCCTATACGCCGCAAGGTTTCCCACGGGCAGCCCCCACGGAATGGGCCCACGGCATGAGCAAGGTCCGGCCATCGGCAATGGATCGACGCTTTCACATCAAGGCCAGGTTTCATGGGCCAGGTTTCGCATGCGAAACCGGTCAGGCCACCTGCTTCTTCACCCACCCGAGGAACGCCTTGTCGGCCGAGCGCAGGCGCGGCCGCCCCGTGGCGACCCAGACGCCGCGCCAGTTGGCCTCGAGCGCGTAGACATCCCACCCCGGGGCAAGCCGGCGGGCATCTTCCAGGGTTTGCGTGGACAATACCGGCCCCCCTGCCCCGATCTCCTCGACCAGGGCGCGCGGCATGACGCGGATCAGGTCGCCCGGTTCTTCCACCAGTTCGTAATCGGGCAGACGGTCGCCCTTGATGATCTCGCGCAGCATCGCGCGGAAGACCCTGATCGGCGAGTTGGAGCCTGATTTCTTCGCCAGAACCGCGACCGATACCTTCCACGCAGCCTGCCCACCGCAATGCTTGCGCGCCAACTCGTAGAGCCTGCGCTCCATCGGTTTGCGCAGGCCGAAATATTCCCGGCTGAGCGTCAGGACCGATTTCGACATCACCGCCTTGTAGAGCCATTCGCTCAGCGTGACCGACACGCTGATCATGCGCCCGCCCCGGGTCTTGCGCACGATCTCCCAGGCCTCGATCAGACCGAAGCCGCTTGTCACCTCCACCGGGTCTGCCTTGGGTCCGGTGGTGATGTTCGTGGTGATCCGCGTGCCCACCAGACGCTCGAACGCCTCCTTGAGGCGCTTGTAGGCGTCGCCGCTTGTCTCGCGCCCGGTGGCCAGCAACAGGTCATGGGCCGTCAGCGTCAGGGTGCGCGACGTGGCGCGGCCGGCATTGATCGCGGCCATCAACTGGCTGATGCAGAAGATCAGGATATCGGCGTCGAAAATCGTCGCACGGCCCTTCACCGAGGGGGTGATGGTGATCTCGGTGCCGCGATGCTCGTAGGAGAGGATGCGCCGGTCGGGCCGGGTGGAGAGCGAGAAGATCGGATGCTCCATGCTTGCCAGATCGTGCTTGGGGACGGCCGCGAAGAAGTCGCAGACGAAGAAGTCGCGGGTTGTCATGTGCCATGCCCTGCAAGGGCGCGGGGTGCATGTCCTGCAGGGGCGCGGGGCCCCGCAGGGACGCCAGGCCCTGCAAATGCGCGGAAGATCTGTCGATCGCTCATGCTCACTGCCCTTCGCCCTGCCCTTTTGAGCCGTGCCCTCTTGGGCCCCACCCTTTTCGGTCGCCGCCCTCTTCGGGGCATATGGGACCGCTTGCCTGTCTGACACCGACCCGCCTCGATGGCCCAGAGGGCGACAAGTCACAACCAAAGTCGCCCAAAGGGCGACGGGCCGGACCCGGAGTCGGGGTTTCATTTACACCGAAGTTATCCACAGGGGCGCGGGGGGTCCATGATTCCTTGGCCTCTTGCGACCTCTCGGGCCCTTTCGTCGGGGGATCGGAGTCACTTCAGCGGGGTTTCGGAGTCGCCCTATCGGGGGATCGGAGTCGCCCCCATGCGCTGAATGGTGCAGAAGTCCTTGAGGGAGCGGGTTTTTCCAGCCCCATGCCGTTCCCGTAACTGACTCAATAACAGAAAAATAACAGACCTTTTCAGCTCTGACGCGCTGACCTAGGCTGTTTTCCAGATCGCTCCCCCTTCATTCGCTTAGAAAATTTGCTTGATGTGACGGCATTTCTTGCATGTCACAGGTTTTCGCGTACTCTGCAGAAAAGACCGCACATGCCGTGACCAAACGGCAAAAGGCGGCAGGATACGAAGAACACGAAGAGCACGAAGACTACAAAAAAGAGCAGAGTGCATGAGCAGCGACACCCTCCCCCCCTACTTCAACATCTCGCCGGAAAAGGCGCTCGACGATCTCGGCGACCCCAAGGGGACGACGGATTTCTCCCGCATCGCGCAGGCCTGCGCCAAGGGGCGTGCCGATCTGACCAGCCGGGGCCTCGATGCGTCAGGCACGCGCAGCCTGCGTCTCTTTTCCACCTGGGAGATCACCAAATACCTGATCCCCGTGGCGTCGGCCCATTTCCGCCGTGTCCTGCGCCAGCACCCTGCCCTGCCCCAGGGCACGTCCGAGACGGAGGGGGGCGCCAAGTGGTTCACTCTCGAGGATGTGCTGCGTCTGCGCGCCCATTTCGGCGCCGAAGGCTCCAAGGCAAAGGAATATCTGCCCTACCGCCCTGCGGGCCTGCCCGCCAAGATCGTGGCCGTGGCCAACTTCAAGGGCGGCGTCGGCAAGACGTCGATGGCGGCGCATCTGGCAATGTCGGCGGCGCTTGATGGCTACAAGGTGCTGGTGATCGATCTGGACAGCCAAGGCTCGATGACGTCGATTTTCGGCGGCAAGGTGGAGGATGAATGGGGCACCGTCTTCCCGCTTCTGGCGCGCCACTATGCCGAGGCGCTGCGCCGCGAGAATGCGCGCCGGGCCGACCGGGGCGAGGCCCCGCAACCCCTCGACGAGACCCTGTCCGAGGCCGTGGGGATGACGGCCCGCGACGTGATCCGCCCGACCCATTGGCCGAACATCGATCTGATCGGGGCGCAGCTGAACCTCTACTGGTCCGAGTTCCAGATCCCCGTCTGGCGCATGGCGACGCGCGGATGGAAGCTGTGGGAGGCTCTGTCAGGCAGTCTCGAGACTGACGGTGTGCTGAAGGATTATGATATCGTCTTCGTCGATACGCCCCCTGCCCTGGGATATCTGACGATCAACGGCCTGGCGGCCGCGGATATCCTGCTGGTCCCGTTCGGGGCGAATTTTCTGGAATTCGACAGTACGGGCCGGTTCTTCGACATGCTGCACGCCACCTTCGCCTCCATCGAGGAGGGGGAGAACATGGCGGCGCGCGCGCTCGGGCGCGACGAGATGCGGTTCCAATGGGATGCCGTGCGCGCCGTGCTGACGCGCTACGACGGCAGCCAGCAGGCCGAGATGGCCGCCCTTATCGGCGCGCATATGGGCGAGGTTCTCAGCCCCCATCGGCAGGATTTCACCGCACTGATCGGGCAGGCGGGGGAACAGGTGCACGGCATCTACGAGGCGGATTACCGGGATTTCAACCGGGAGACCTATGCCCGCGGCCGCGCCACCTTCGACGAGACCTATGCCGGCTTTAAGAAGTTGCTTCTGGGGATCTGGCGGCGGGAAGAACTGGATCATGTGGCCCGCTCGAGTGCGGCGGAATGAGGCGGGTGTCTGTTCTTGGGCGACGCGACAGCGGGGCACCGGACGGTTTCGCGCGCGAAACGGTTCTTGTCGGCCTGCCGCGTAGTCCCTGTTGGCCTGCCGGCCGTCGAACTGCTTGAGGCCGGGTTTCAGGAGGAGCCGCAATGGCAAAACGCAAAAGATTGAGCCCGGCGATGATTGTGGGGCAGGCGGCAGATGAGGCTCTGAGCGGCGCGATAGAGCCGCTTACCAGCCCGCCGATCGCCCGTGTCGCCGGCGATGCGGCCTCCCATTCCGCCGCCCAGGAGCTGGCCGACGAGCTGACCCGCGCCCGCGCCGAGGGGCGGTTGGTGCAGGACATCGCGCTCGACCAGATCGACGAGACCTACCTGACCCGCGACCGCATCGCCTCCGATACGGCCGAGATGACGGCGCTGGAGGCCTCGATCGAGGCGCGCGGTCAGCAGATGCCGATCGAGGTCGTCGATCTGGGACCGCAGCGCGCGGGCGGTGACGGGGCGGCGCCTGACACCCAGGCCCTGCGCTATGGGCTGATTTCCGGCTGGCGGCGGCTGACGGCCATCAAGCGCCTGGCCGAGCGGGAGCCGGACCGATTCACCACGATCCGCGCCGTCCTGCGCCGGCCCGACACCGCCGCCGAGGCCTATCGCTCGATGGTCGAGGAGAACGAGCTGCGCGTGGGCCTCAGCTATTATGAGCGCGCTCAGGTTGCGGCCCGTGCCAGCGATATGGGCGTGTTCGAAGGCTCTGCAGAGGCGGTGCAGAGCCTGTTTCCCACCGCCTCCAAGGCCAAGCGGTCCAAGATCAACGCCTTCGTGCGGCTCTTCCGCGTGCTCGATCCGGTCCTGCAGTTCCCCGAGGCGATCCCGGAGCGATTGGGCATGCGTCTGGCCAAGGCGTTGGACGCGGGGCAGGGGCCCACGCTCTTTGCGGCCCTGAAGGAAGCGGGCCCCTTTGCCGACGTCAAAGCCGAACAGGCCCGGATGGAATGGCTTCTCAGGCACAAGACAGGCTCTAAACCGGCAGTTGGAGCCGATGAGCGTGTCTATCCCGGGGGTGTCATAATGAATCGATCGAAGGCCGGGGTGACACTATCGGGGAAGGGCGTGGATTCCGACCTGGCGCGGGATCTGTCCGACTGGCTGGCAACCCGGCAAGCCGGCGCGGAATGAGCGGTTTCGCGCGCGAAACCCTCCCGCTATGAAAACCCCCAACATGCCCAGACTTGCGATCATCATTCCCCACTACAACGATACGATCCGTCTGAAGCGGTGTCTGGAAGCGTTGGAGCCGCAGGTCGATGCCGGGATGGAGGTGGTGGTTGCCGACAATGCCTCCACCCAAGATCTGGCCCCGATCCGGGCGCGGTTTGACTGGGTGCGTTTCGTCACGCAGCCCGAGGCGGGTGCGGGTCTGGCGCGCAATGCGGGTGTGGCTGCCGCAACGGCCCCTTGGCTGGCCTTTATCGACGCCGATTGCGTGCCGGACAAAACCTGGGCCCTGCGCGCCCTCCACCTGTCGTCCGGCGACGCTGATACCGTAACAGGGGGGCGGGTGGATGTTTTCGACGAGACACCGCCCCCCCGGTCCGGCGCCGAGGCCTTCGAGGCCGTGTTCGCCTTCAAGATGCGCCGATACCTGGACGAAGAGCAATTTCTGGGCGCCGGAAATCTGGTGGTCGCCCGCGCGGCCTTCCTGGCGGTCGGAGGTTTTCGCGCAGCGGTTTCCGAAGACAAGGAATGGAGCCGCCGGGCGGCTGCAACCGGTTACCGTCTGGCGTATGACGATGATCTTGTCGTCAGCCATCCCTCGCGCAGCGATTGGCCCGCCTTGTCCCGCAAATGGCGCCGCCTGACGGAAGAAACATGGGCGCTTCGCCGGGCTGAAGGCCATGGTCGCCTCGGATGGTTGGGTCGGGCGCTGGCGATGCCCGTCAGTATCGTGGCCCACGCCCCCCGGGTATTGAGCCATCCAGCCCTGTCGCCAAGCGAAAAGTTGCGTGCCCTTGGCACCCTGACCCACTTGCGCTTGACACGTATGGCATGGATGGTAGTTCAAGCATGCACCCCACCCAAGTAGTGGTAGGGCTTGCCTGTTGCGTGCGTGTTGTATTCTTGCCCGGTTTGGGTCCCAAAACCGACCCGACAACACCAAACCAAAGCCTTATTTCACCATGATAAGTGCCGTCGGATACACCGGTAGGGGATTATCCAACCCAATTGTCTAAAATTTGCGGATAATCTTATGATCCTGTTCGTGTCGAACGCCCAAGCATTGCAAGAGGCCTATGCGCAGTTGTCGACCACGCCGGGTGGCGGGTCTATCCACATCGCGTCCGATGCAGAGCCTTTTCAAATCAGGATCAACGGGGGTGGGGACGAGCCTGTCACCATCACATCCGCCGATCCCTCCAATCCGGTCACCGTCGGGCGCATCGACATCGATAATGCCAGCAATCTTCGGCTGGAACATCTGCATATGGACAATACCGGCGCTGTCGAGGCGGGTCTGAGCGGCGGGATCAGCATCGACAACAGTTCCGGCATCACGATTTCCGAGGTCACAGGGGCAGGTAACTCGACCGGCTACTACGATCCCGCCGATCCTGACGCCGTGCGCGCCCATACCTTCGTCTCGATCCGCTTCAGTGACGACATCACGATCGAGGAGTCCTATGCGCAGGATTACTTCCACGGCATCACAGCTGCGGAATCCAGCAACATCACCATCTCGGGCAACGAACTGACGGCGCTCCAAGGGGACGGCATGCGCCTGGTGGGCCTGACGGACACCCGCATCATCGACAATTACCTGCATGATTTCGTCGGCAGCGATCAGGCCTTCAACCATAGCGACATGATCCAGCTTTGGTCGACGAATGCCGACACCGTCACCAGCAACCTCGAGATCAGCGGCAACGTGCTCGACAGCGGGTCCGGCCCCACGTCGCAGTCCATCTTCATCCGCAACGAAACCTTCGACCGGGGCCAGGATCTTTCCCATATCTATCAGAACATCTCGATCACCAACAACGTGATCTACAACTCGCACTACCACGGGATCACCGTGGGGGCCGGGGCGGACGGTGTCGAGATCACGGGCAACACGGTGCTTTGGAACCTGGGCGATCTGGAGGGGGAGCCGCAGGGGTTCCAGCCGCGGATCACGGCGGCGGATGGCACGGAGAACGTGTATATCGCCGATAATATCGGCGCCCGGGTCTATCTGAACGGCGAAGGCACAGCACAGAACAATCACACGTTTGACTACAACTCGCCCTGGTCTGAAAATTACATCACAAATCAGATAGTTAACGGGGGAAGCGGCAGCAGCGTCACGGCCTACGACCTGTCGTTGCGCGCAGACAGCCCGCTGATCGGGGCCGGGGCCGACGTCACTGCGCCGGTGCTGGTATCCGAGGACGGCGTCCAGGCGATCGTGGTGGCGACGGCCAACCCCGAGAACCCCGACGAGGTGACGTTTGATGCGGGATTTTCCGTGGATGAGAACGGGCCCCTTTCGAGCGGTGCCTACGAGTTCCGCTGGACGTTCGAAGATGGCAGCACGCGCTATGGAGAAAGCATCACCCATGATTTCGGTGCCTCGGGTGTCGAGAATGTGACCCTCGATATCCTGCAGGGCACCGCGGTTGTGGCCACCGAGGAGTTCGTGATCGAGCTGATGCCCAACGAATTGATGCAGTTTGCGTTCGAGGACGGTCTGACCGATGGGTCGGAGTTCGACACCGAATTGCAGCTGTTCGGGGGCGCCGAACTTGTCGACAGGGCTGACGGGGAAGGAACGGGCTTGCGGATCGGTGGCAGCGCCTTTGCCATGACGGAGCAATCGGAAAGCCACTACCACGACCTCGAGAGTTTCAGCCTGTCGATGGATATCCAGATCGACGCGGGCAGTTCGGGCAATTTCCTGCGCTTCGGGTCGCCGATGCGGGGCAACATCGATGCGGACGGACAGGTCGATTTTCGTTTGCAGACCGATGCCGGCGTGTTCGTGGTGGACAGCGGCACGACGGTTCTGACCGGTGAGACGATGCAGACGATCACCGTCGCCTATTCCAATAGCGCCGAGACTCTCCAGCTGCTGATCGATGGGCAGGTGGTCGGTGAAGTCGCGGCTCGTGGGGTGGTTTCCCCCAATGGGACACAAGACATCATGATCGGGTCGGCCTGGAATCCGTCGGTCCACGCCGTGATCGACAATTTCCACCTGGTCCGCGATCCCGGTTTTGAGCCGGAGCCCGCGCCCTTGCCCCAGCCGGTACCCACGCCCGAACCGGAGCCCGTGATCGTGCCGGAACCCACGCCCGAGCGGGAGCCCGTGATCCTGCCGGAGCCCACGCCTGAGCCGGAACCCGCGCCCGAGCCGGAGCCCACGCCCGAGCCGGAACCCACGCCCGAGCCGGAACCCACGCCTGAGCCGGAACCCACGCCCGAGCCGGAGCCCACGCCCGAGCCGGAGCCCACGCCCGAGCCGGAGCCCACGCCCGAGCCGGAACCCACGCCTGAGCCGGAGCCCGCGCCTGAGCCGGAACCCA
>JBBRVJ010000011.1:0-35819 GCA_038246975.1 Rhodobacterales bacterium
ACGGAAGAGCCGCCGTTTTGCAAAGGCCGAAAGGCGGCGCGCGGAGCGGGTTGGGTCTTGCGGCTGTCAGATTTTCCTGCTTCCTAGCGCCAATACCGACACGAACAGGTCGCAACATGTCAAACCCGCAGCGAAAAGCCACATCAACACCCAAAGAGGTGGCCCCCCGGCGGTTTGTGTTCCTGCTGCTGGACCGCTTCACCATGATCAACTTTGCCGGCGCCATCGAGCCGCTGCGGCTGGTCAACCATGTGGTAGGCGAGCCCTTGTACACATGGGCACTGGCGGGCGAAGGCGGGTTGGAAAAGACCTGCTCCAACGGGGCGACGTTCCGGCTGGACATGGGGCTTGACGAGGTGGACCGCGAGGATACCATTCTGGTCTGCGGCGGCATCGACATTCAGCGCACCACCACCAAGCCGGTGATCGGCTGGTTGCGGCGCGAGGCACGGCGCGGGGTGGCGATCGGGGGCCTTTGCACAGGGTCCTATGCGCTCGCGAAGGCGGGGCTGCTGGACGGCAAACGCGCGACGATCCACTGGGAAAATCAGGACGGTTTTCTGGAGGAGTTCCAGGACGTCAAGCTGACCAAATCGGTCTTCGTGATGGACGGCAACCGGTGGTCGACCGCTGGGGGGATCAGTTCCATTGACCTGATGCTGAAGATCATCGCCGCCGACCACGGCGAGGATATGGCCAATACCGTGGCCGACCTGATGATCTATTCCACCATCCGCACCGATCAGGACACCCAGCGCCTGTCGATCCCGACGCGGATCGGAGTGCGGCATCCCAAATTGTCGCAGGTCATCCAGATGATGGAAAACAACATCGAAGACCCGATGTCGCCTGCCGATCTGGCCGAAGAAGTCGGCATGTCGACCCGGCAGTTGGAACGCTTGTTCCGCCGCTATCTGAACCGCAGCCCCAAGCGGTATTACATGGAACTGCGCCTGCAAAAGGCGCGCAACCTGTTGATGCAGACCGAACTTTCGGTGATCAATGTGGCGCTGGCTTGCGGCTTTGCCTCGCCCAGCCATTTCTCGAAATGCTACCGCAGCCATTATAACACCACTCCTTACCGCGAGCGCGGCGCACAAGGGGCGACCGGGGTGGGCGTGCGTCTGTCGATCTGACCCCGCGTTTGCGTGGTCTTGCGGGGTCGGGGTCGCCTTCCCGTCCCGATTATCCAGGCCACCCCGACTGTTCATACAATTGCACCCGCCCCCCCCCCGAGACATGGATGATCAAGGTGGGCATCTCGCAAGGCCAATTGAACGCCCGCGCGGGCCTGGACGAGGGGTTTGCGGGGTATGACGTCGGATGATGGTATTTCCGCAATGCGGGCGACGCTGCTGCGACGCCGCAATCCCTTGACGTGAGTGGTCAGACCGCGGGGGCCAGCCGATACACCGCCCCGTTGATCACCGACAGGAACCAGATCGACCCGTCCGGTGCCTCGATCACATCGCGGACCCTGCCGGTTTCGGGAGCGGCGATGCGTTCTTCGGCGTAACCGGCTTCGGGGTCGAGACGCGAGATGAAATCGCTGTTCAGACTGCCGGTGAACACGTCGCCTTTCCATTCAGAAATCAGGCTGCCGCTGTAGAACATCAGTCCGGAAGGGGCGATCGACGGGACCCAATAGTGTTGGGGCTGCTCCATCATCTGGGCTTCGGTCCCGATCCCGATTGCGCCGCCTCCATAATTCTCGCCATACGAAATTACAGGCCAGCCATAATTGAGACCTTGTTCCACCCGGTTCAGTTCATCGCCGCCCTGTGCACCATGGTCGACGACCCACAAAGCCCCGTCAGGGCCGAAATTGGCCCCTTGGACATTGCGGTGGCCCAGCGAAAAGACGCCGGGGCGGCTGCCGGGCAGGGTTGTGGCGGGGGTGCCGTCCCGGTTCAGGTGGATCATCTTGCCTTCGATCCGCATCGGATCCTGAGCATTCATCCCGTCAGGCCCGGTGCCGCGTTCGCCGGTTGTCACAAAGATCGTGCCATCGGGGGCTTCGACCAAGCGACTGCCGTAGTGTCTTGACCCGCGCATCGCGTCGCCGGAGAAAACCGTCCGGAATTCCTCAAGCCGGGTCGAGTCTTCCGACAGGCGGCCTTTGCCGACCGCTGTGGCCGACCCGGACGACGCAGGCTCGGCATAGGTCAGCCAGACTTCGCGGCTGGTCGCAAAATCTTGCGGGATCATCACATCCAGCAACCCGCCCTGCCCCTCGGCGTAGACGGCAGGCAACCCCGCAATCGACGTCGATCTGCCGTCGACGATCAAAAACAGGCGGCCACCCCGTTCCGTGACCAGAAAGCCGCCATCCGGCAGAAAAGCCAAGCCCCAAGGCTCGTCCAGCCCGGTCGCCTCGGGCGTGATCTGCAGGGGTCCTGCGCTGGTCTTTAGAACGGTCTGGGCAAGGCCGGGCTGTGGCAGCAACAAGGCGACGATGAGGGGCACAAAATATCGCAAGGGTGAGCCTTCCTGGTTGGTCAGTGCAAACTTGGGGGAAAATCGGTCCCTTTGAAACACGCCTCACGAAGAATTCAACGCCTGATTGTCGGCATCCGGAGCCACAACCCGGGTGTCTTGAAGGTGCTTTTCTTTTGCTAGGCCACGCTCTAGGTTCGCACGCAGGATTGCGATCCAACATGGGAGATATCAATGAAAAAACTGCTTCTGGCCTCTGTGGCCATTGTTTCCATCGCAGGTGCCGCTGCGGCTGAAGACATCAAACTGGGGATTCTGATCGGCTTTACCGGCCCGATTGAATCTCTGACGCCCTCGATGGCGGCGGCTGCCGAACTGGCGATGAAGGAAGTCAACGACGCGGGCGGCGTCATCGACGGCTCGATGCTGGTTCCGGTGCGTGGCGACTCGACCTGTGGCGATTCGACGGCAGGCTCCGCCGCGGCGGAACGGCTTGTGACCGGCGAAGGCGTCAAGGGGATCGTCGGCGCAGACTGTTCGGGCGTGACCGGGGCCGTGTTGCAGAACGTCGCCCGTCCCAACGGCATGGTGATGATCTCGCCGTCGGCGACCTCGCCTGCCCTGTCGACCGCCGAGGATGACGGGTTGTTCTTCCGCACCGCCCCGTCGGACGCGCGGGAAGGTCAGGTGATGGGCGACATTCTGATGGAAAAGGGGATCAAGTCGATTGCCCTGACCTATACCAACAACGACTACGGCAAGGGTCTGGCCGAGGCGATTGCGACGTCCTACACCGCGCTGGGTGGTGTGGTGACGATCAACGTGGCGCATGAAGACGGCAAGGCCGACTATTCGGCGGAAGTCGCCGCTTTGGCGGCTGCCGGTGGCGATATTCTGGTGGTTGCGGGCTATCTGGATCAGGGCGGCAAGGGCATCATCCAGGCCTCGCTCGACACCGGGGCGTTCTCGACCTTCGGTCTGCCGGGCGGCATGTATGGTGACTCGCTGCCAGCCGCAATCGGCCCGGCGCTGGACGGTTCGTTCGGTCAGATCGCAGGGTCGGATTCGACCGGTGCCGCGACGCTGAACGAAATGGGCAAGGCGGCAGGGTTCGACGGATCGTCGGCCTACACGCCGGAATCCTATGATGCCGCCGCGCTGTTTGCGCTGGCGATGCAGGCGGCGGGGTCCAGCGATCCCAAGGTCTACAAGGACAAGGTTCTGGACGTCGCAAACGCACCGGGCGAAAAGATCTATCCCGGCGAGTTGGCCAAGGCTTTGGAACTGATCAAGGCAGGCACTGACATCGATTATGAAGGGGCAACTGCCGTCGAATTGATCGGTCCGGGCGAAAGTGCTGGCCGTTACCGCCAGTTCGAGGTCAAGGGCGCCAAGAACGAAACGGTCGGCTTCCGTTGATCGGCTAAAGCTGCAAAACTGAGGGGGCGGCCCGGCAGATTGCCGGGCCGTTGCCTTAGACAAAGCCCCTCCGCTTGAACGAGGGGGGTGACAGGGGGAATGACATGATCGAAGTTTTGGATATTCACCGGCATTTTGGCGGTTTTCGGGCCGTTGACGGTGCCTCGATGAAGATCGAAACCGGGTCGATTACCGGCTTGATCGGGCCGAATGGTGCGGGCAAGACGACGCTGTTCAACGTGATCGCTGGGCGGTTGCCGCCCACCTCCGGCCGCGTGATCATGGACGGCGAGGATATCACCGGCCTGCCACCGCACACGCTGTTCGCCAAGGGGTTGCTGCGGACCTTCCAGATCGCGCATGAATTCGGCAGCATGACGGTGCGCGAAAATCTGATGATGGTGCCCCCCGGTCAGGCGGGCGAAACTCTGTGGTCGGCGTGGTTCAGCCGCAGCAAGGTCGCGGCAGAAGAGGCTCGCATCCGCGCCAAGGCCGATGAAGTGCTTGATTTTCTGACGATCTCTCATCTCGCCGATCAGAAGGCCAGCCAGATCTCGGGCGGGCAGAAGAAACTGCTGGAACTGGGGCGCACCATGATGGTGGATGCCAAGATCGTGTTTCTGGACGAGGTGGGGGCCGGCGTGAACCGCACGCTGCTGAACACCATTGGCGATGCGATCGTGCGATTGAACAAGGAGCGCGGCTATACGTTTTGCGTCATCGAACATGACATGGATTTCATCGCCCGCCTGTGCGATCCCGTGATCGTGATGGCCGAGGGACACGTACTGGCCAAGGGCACGCCTGCCGAAGTCCGCGCCGATGAACGGGTGATCGAGGCCTATCTGGGGACCGGATTGAAGAACAAGGTCAAGGAGGCGGCGCATGGCTGATCCGGACGCCGGACCAGAAAAACTTTCGTCCGAAAGTTTTTCGGCACCTCGCACGACAGGTGCGATGTGAACGACGCCTTCCTGATTGGTGAAAACATGACCGGTGGCTATGGCTCGGTCGATATCCTGCATGGCTGCACGATTGCCGTTGAAAAAGGTCAGATCGCCGTCATCGTCGGGCCGAATGGCGCTGGCAAATCCACGGCCATGAAGGCGGTGTTCGGGATGCTGGGCTTGCGCGGCGGGCGGGTCATGCTGGCGGGCGAGGACATCACCCGGCTGTCACCACAGGACCGGGTTGCCAAGGGCATGGCGTTCGTGCCGCAGACCCACAACATCTTCACCACCATGACGGTCGAGGAAAACCTTGAGATGGGGGCCTTCCTGCGCCGCGACGACATCAAGGGCACGCTGGAGCAGGTCTATCACCTGTTCCCGATCCTGAAGCAAAAGCGGCTTCAGGCGGCGGGTGAGTTGTCGGGCGGTCAGCGGCAGCAGGTTGCAGTGGGGCGCGCGCTGATGACCCAGCCCAAGGTCTTGATGCTGGACGAGCCCACCGCAGGCGTCAGCCCCATCGTGATGGACGAATTGTTCGACCGGATCATCGAAGTGGCCCGCACCGGAATTTCGATCCTGATGGTCGAACAGAACGCGCGTCAGGCGCTGACCATCGCCGACAAGGGCTATGTGATGGTGCAAGGGGCCAACCGGTTCACCGACACCGGCGCCGCCCTGATGGCAGACCCCGAGGTCCGCCGATCGTTTCTGGGGGGTTGAGATGCGCCTGATCGCCTTGCTCGCCACCCTGATTCCGGCCCCTGCTCTCGCTGCAGGTTATGACACCGCCGTGCCCGACCTGTCTTTGATCGCCTGCAGCTTTTCCGCCGTCACCGATCCGCCCGTTCCCGCAACCGGAGTTCAACTCATCCGCAACCTTGGCGAAACTTTCGGCTACATCTGGATCGAAGAGGGCCTGCCCCCCCTTCCGGTCTTGGCCATTTTCCGTCTGCCAGACACGCCCGGCGCTCTGACCACGATCATCTCGCCCGACTTGGGCGGCCAGTTCGGGATGATCACCTATGATGCCGGTGGCGACGCCATGCTTTCCAGACATAGCCAGGATCCCGATGGCGGAATTGCTTGGACTGCGCAGCGCGGAGCCTGCAGCGAAACGAAAGGTGCATGACGCATGGATTTTCTGAACGGCCTCGTCACCTTCCTGAACTTCGTCTTTGTCCCCGCCCTTGCGTATGGCAGTCAGTTGGCACTCGGAGCGTTGGGGGTCACGCTGATCTACGGCATCCTGCGGTTTTCCAACTTCGCGCATGGCGACACGATGGCGTTCGGCACCATGGTGACGATCCTGTTCACCTGGTGGTTTCAGTCGATGGGCATCAACTTCGGCGTCTTGCCCACCGCCTTGCTGGCCCTGCCCTTCGGCATCGCGGCGACGGCGGCGTTCGTTCTGGCGACAGACCGGGTGGTCTATCGGTTCTACCGGCGGCAAAAGGCGGCCCCGACAATACTGGTCATTGTGTCGCTGGGCGTGATGTTCGTGATGAACGGCGTCGTGCGGTTGATCATCGGGGTGGATGACCAGAACTTTGCCGATGGGGCGCGCTTTGTCATTTCGGCGGGTGACTTCAAGACGATGACAGGGCTGGCCGAAGGTTTGGCGATCAAATCGACCCAGGCGATTACCGTGATCACAGCCGTGATCGTCGTGGCCTTCCTGTTCTGGTTCCTGCAAAAGACCCGCACCGGAAAATCCATGCGGGCCTTTGCCGACAACGAGGATCTCGCGCTGTTGTCAGGGATCAACCCGGACCGTGTGGTACAGGTGACCTGGATCTTGGCGGCGGCTTTGGCGGCGATTGCCGGAGTTCTTTACGGCCTCGACAAGTCGTTCAAGCCTTTCACCTATTATCTGCTGCTTCTGCCGATCTTTGCCGCCGCCATCGTGGGCGGGCTCGGTTCGCCACTGGGGGCGATCACCGGCGGGTATGTCATCGCGTTTTCCGAAGTGACCGTGACCTATGCGTGGAAAAAGGTGCTGGGCTATTGGCTGCCGCCGGACCTTGCTCCAGACAATCTGGTACAACTGCTGTCCACCGACTACAAATTTGCGGTCAGCTTCACCATCCTGATCATCGTGCTGCTGTTCCTGCCCACCGGCCTGTTCAAGGGGAAATCGGTATGACGCGCAATCTGGCACTGTTTGCAGGGTTGGCGGTCCTGTTCGTGCTGACCGGGGTGTTCCAAAGCTGGAACCTGTCGTTGTCGATCCTGAACATGGGGCTGCTGTCTGCCGTCATGGCGATGGGTGTCAACATGCAATGGGGCTATGCCGGGCTGTTCAACACCGGGATCATGGGGTTCGTGGCGCTGGGCGGGTTGGCGGTGGTTCTCGTCTCGGCCAAGCCGGTGCCTGCGGGGTGGAATGCCGGGGGGCCGGGGATTCTGCTGGCGCTGTTTCTGGGGGCCGCGACCATCGCGGCGGCCGTGTTCCTGTATCGGCGGATGCCAAAGGGGCGGACCCGCAGCCTGACCATGCTGGCGGTGCTGGTAGGGGGGTTCTTTCTCTACCGCGCGGTGTTCGATCCGGCGGTGCTGGCGGTGGAATCCAACAGTCCGCAAAACGCCGGCAACATCGGTGGTCTTGGGCTGCCCTCGTTGCTGGCCTGGCCGATGGGCGGGTTGCTTGCGGCGGCGGCGGCCTGGGCGATCGGCAAGACGGCGCTGGGGCTGCGGTCGGACTATCTGGCAATCGCGACGCTGGGGATTGCCGAGATCATCGTCGCGGTGATCCGCAACGAGGATTGGATGGCGCGCGGGGTCAAGAACCTGACCGAGCTTCCCCGCCCCTTTCCGGTGCCCTACGAAGTCGATCTGCAGCAAACTGCCGGTTTCCTGAACTGGACGGCCAGCATCGGGGCCGATCCGGTCACTGCCAGCTCGATTACCGTCAAGCTGATGTATGCCGGCCTGTTCGGGCTGGTTCTGGCGGCGGTCATCTGGCTGTCGGAACGGGCGCTGAACTCACCCTGGGGCCGGATGATGCGCGCGATCCGCGACAACGAAGTGTCGGCCGAGGCGATGGGCAAGGACGTGACCCGCCGCCATTTGCAGGTGTTCATCCTCGGCTCGGCGGTGGTGGGCGTGGCGGGGGCCATGTTGACCTCGATGGAGGGACAGTTGACGCCGGGGGGCTACAGTCCGTTGCGCTATACCTTCCTGATCTGGGTCATGGTGATCGTCGGCGGGTCGGGCAACAACTGGGGCTCGATCCTGGGCGCGCTGCTGATCGGCTGGCTGTGGCTGATCGTCGAAACGGTCGGGCCGGGGGTGATGGGGATGATAACGGCGGGCCTGCCCGAAGGCAGCCTGAAAAGCCATCTGGTCGACTCGGCCCAGCATATGCGGCTTTTGTCGCTGGGGGTCATCCTGCTGCTGGTCCTGCGGTTCAGTCCGCGCGGGTTGATCCCTGAAAAGTAGTCAGAAGAACCCCTGCCCGGCGGCATCGGCAAAGGCGAACCCCTTGCGGTGCAGCCGGACCAGAAGTTCGGGCAACGAGCCTGCGTGATCTTCCAGACAGTTGTGCTTGAGGAACCAGACGAGATATTTCTCGTGGGGCCACGGGCGGGAAAGGGCTGCGTCAATCGCCTCGGCCATGCGGGCGGGGTCGGTCAGAGTGATCGCGTTGTGCCAGAAATCGGTCTGCCCACCCAACACCACCGGCTTGCGGTGCAAGAACGCCTCGAACCCCACCGCCGACGTCACCGTCAGCACGCAATCCGCCGCCGCGAGCAGGTCATGGATCGACGCCTGCGTCAGATGAACCCCGTTCTGCGGATCGTGAAACCGGGCAAGCGTTTCGGTTTCTTCCAGCGTCTGTTTGGGGTGCGGCTTGATATGCAACGCACGGCGGCCTTTGGCGGCAATCGCCGCTTCGATCATTTCGACCACCTGCAAGTGATGCTTGTGATGGCGCGGCGGTTTGAAATCCTGAGCAAAGAACGCAAGGCAGCCCGGTTCCACCGCGACGGCCCCCCGGTCCGCCTGCGGAAACTTGGTCAGGTTTCGGTCGACGAACTTGGCCACCAGACCGGCATGTATCTGCCGCGCCCAATCGCCGCTCATCGGTTTCGGTTCGAACTTGCGCAGCCGCAGCAGGCTGTTGTTGCGGCTGCCGATCTCGTCGAAGTACCAATAGCCATGCAGATAGGTCGGCACACAATGCACCGCGTTCAGCGCATAGACCGGGCGGTCGTCCATGAAGATATGCAGATGCCGGGGATTGGCCACCGCCATGTCCTGCCCTGCCGCGCTGAAGGGCACCATCTCGATCCACCACCCCGCCTGCGCTGCATGTTCGGCCAACGCTTCCAGCAGCTTGAAATGGCCCTTGCCCAGCCCATCGGCCAATTTGTCACGGGCATGGAAGAACAACGTATCGGGCAACTTGTCCAACTGTTTGGGACGCAGCCAGCCCTCAGGTCTTTGTGTCTTGAAAACGCCCACGAACCAACCGCCCGATCACCCGCCCCCTGATAATTTTCTGTCCACAAATATCCCACGGGGGTCCGGGGGTGTGAAACCCCCGGCTTTCGCCACGGGTCCGGGGGTGTGAAACCCCCGGCTTTCGCCGCGGGTCGGGCGCTACCTGAACAAAACCAGGGCCCCCGGGCTCCAAGCAACCCGCGTTCGGGTGCCGATGTCCAGCACCGGGCGGCCAAACACGTTGCGCATCGAGATCCGCATCGGCGCAGTCGTGCCGTCAAAGGTGATGTCGTAATAGGTCATGTCGCCGTAATAGACCACCTCGGCCACGGTCGCCATGCTTTCGCGGTCAGTCGCGGTCTGCCCGTCGAACAGGATGGTCAGCGTCTCAGGCCGGAACCCCACCATCGGAGCACCTCCCGGTGTGCCCATGCACTGGCCTGCATCCAGCGTCAAACGGCCGAAGCCCTGCGCCTCGACCTCGACCTTGCCGCCGTCTTCGGACAAGATCTGCGCGGGCAAAAAGTTCATCGTGCCGATGAAATCCGCAACCTTCTTGGAGTTCGGGCGGCGGTACAGGGTCTCGGGATCGGCCAGTTGGGCAATCTCGCCTTCGAACATCACGGCGATCCGGTCCGACATGACCAACGCCTCTTCCTGATCGTGCGTCACCAGAATGAAGGTGATGCCGACCTGACGCTGCAAGCGGATCAGTTCGACCTGCATCTGTTCGCGCATCTTCTTGTCCAGCGCCGACAACGGTTCGTCCAGCAACAGCACCTTTGGCTTGAGGATCAGCGCGCGGGCCAGCGCCACCCGCTGGCGTTGCCCGCCCGACAGGGCATGAGCAGCCCGCGCGCCATAGCCTTTCAGACCGACCATCTCCAACGCATCGGCCACAGCGCGGGCCTTGGCAGCCGCCGACATGGGGTCCTTGCGCAGGCCGAACCCGACATTCTGTTCCACCGTCAGGTGCGGAAAGATGGCGTAGGACTGAAACACCATATTGGTAGGGCGCACGTTGGCGGGCACCTTGGCCATGTCCTTGCCGTCGATCAGCACCGCGCCGGACGAGATGCCTTCAAACCCGGCAATCGTCCGCAACAGCGTGGTTTTCCCACAGCCCGAGGGCCCCAGCAGCGAGAAAAACTCGCCCGAGCGGATCGTCGCAGTGATGCCCCGCAAAGCGTGGTAGTCGCCATAGTATTTGTGGACGTCCCGGAATTCGATCATGTCGGATCGTGGCATGGTGGATTTGTCGTTCACAAGAAGCCTCCGGTATCCTTGGCGCCGGTGCGGGCCAGGCCCCTGCGGCGGAAATATTCTGCGGTCGCCAGCAGCGAGATCGACACCAGCACCAGAATGGTCCCCAGTGCCAGCATCGCCGGAACCTTGGCCGGAAACCGGAACTGGCCGTAGATATAGGCCGACAGCGGCGTATCGGTGCCGCCGAGGAAATAGGCGATGATGAATTCGTCCAGACTGATCGTGAAACAGATCAGCAGCGACGACACGATCCCCGGCATGACCAGCGGCAGGATGATCAGCCGGAACGTCGACACCGCAGTCTCGCCCAGATCATATGCCGCCTCCTCCAGCGACTTGTCGAGCGACTGGAACGCCGACGACAGGATCGCCACGGCAAAGGGCGTGCAGATCAGCACATGGCCCAGAATGATGGTGAAGATCGACAGCGGGATGCCGATACTCAGCAGCACGACCAGCAACGACATCGCGACGATCATTTCGGGCAGCACCAGCGGCAACATGATCAGTCCGATCAGACTGCCCTTGTAGGGAAACCTGTAACGGGTCGAGGCGCGCGCGGCAAAGATGCCCAGGGTGGTCGCCAGAATCGAGGTCGATCCCGAGATGATCAACGAGTTTTTCAAAGATTTGAAAAGTTGCTCATCCTCCCACATCACCGAGAACCAATGGGTGGTGAACCCGGTCAGCGGAAAGGCGATGACCTTGCTGTCGTTGAACGCGAACATCGGCAACAGGACGATCGGGGCATACAAAAAGATCAGATAGCCAATGGCATAGACGCGCAATCCGGTGCCCTTGTTCATTTCGCGGCCCCCAGAAAGCGTCGGTTCAGGAACAGGAAGATCAGACTGACCACCGCCACGATCAACATCGCCGAAACCGCAATCGATGACCCCAGCGCCTTCTGGTTCAGTTTCAGCATCTGCACCTCGATCACGTTGGCGATCATCGGGAATTTGCCCGATCCGATCAGATCGGGCGTCACATAGTCGCCGATTGTCGGAATGAACACGATCAGAACGGCAGCAATCACCCCCGCCATCGACAGCGGCAGCGTGACGCGCCAGAAGGTGCGCAACCGGCTTTCGCCAAGGTCCTGACCCGCCTCAAGGAAGGACCGGTCGATCTTTTCCAGACTGACGAAGATCGGCAGGATGGCGAACGGCGCATAGGCATGGGCCAGCGTGACGATCATGGCAAACGTGGCATTGGTCATGAACGACATGGGGCCATCGGTGATCCCGGTGGATTCAAGCCCCGAACTGAACACGCCATTGTAGCCGAGGATCACTTTCCAAAGGAACACGCGGATCAGGTAACTGGTCCAGAAGGGAATGGTGATCAGAAACAGCCAGATCGACTTTTTCGCAGGCGGCACATGGAAGCTGACGAAATAGGCGATGGGATAGGCCACCATCACGGTCACGATTGTCACCGCGAAAGACACGATCAGCGACCGCAGCATGATCGACCGGTAGACCGGGCTGGTCCAGACCTCGGCGTAGTTGGCAAAGGTGAACGACCATTCGATCTTGCCCGCCGCATCGGTCAGGATCGAATACAGCACCACCGTCGTCAGCGGGGCGGCCAGAAGCAAGATGGCATAAAGTGCTGTCGGGCTGATCAGGGCAAGCCCGCTTGCCCCTTCCGACCGGCGGAACCGGCTCCAACCGCTTTCTGATGACATCGTGCCCCCTGATCCAGCCAGCCTGCATTTTTCCGCAGCTTTTGATCATGTCTTGCACAGGCGGTTTGGCCTGAAAAGCCCTGATTGCGGCGCAAGGTGTTTCTTGCGGGCAGGAACCCGGCGTTCTGCCACATGACATGGCAAGGCGGCGCGAGATATGCCCGCGATTTAAGCCGCCATATCCATCCTGAGACCGCCGAAAAGCGTGTCGATCCCCGGGGCTTCCACGCGGTGAACTCAGCGTCCCCATACAGCGAGTCAGCGGCTGACGCCCACCGTGGTCAGCGCAACGTCAAAGTCGTCCTGCAGGTTGACGCTGGGGTCATCGGTATTCACTTATCGGGCGACATAGATAAAGCCGCCGATAAGATTCACTATCAGGACCGCTCCGCCGAAAACTCTACAGCAAAAAGTTATCGCTAGATCTGCTAAGCAAAACTGAAGGCGGCCTGCGGGGCCTCGTCAAGCCTCGCTATCGCGGCTGACACCGAAAAACGGATGCGTACAGTTACCGCTTCGTTGCGCTCAGAAGTTCCCTAACCCTGACATAGCCGCAGACAGGTCAGATGAAAGAGATGACATCGATGAAATCGGCCGGAACCAACCCACCGCCGTCGATAAAGGCACGGTCGACCGCACTGAAGCGCAAGAACAAAACTCCCGCGTTGGACAATACGACATTCGCCGCGACAAAATCGGCGACGGTCCCGGACCACAACGACGCATCTATCTGGATCGCCTCCCCCCTTGTGTAGTCAATAATTCTGTCAACACCCGAGCCGGGACGGAAAACAAAGGTGTCTGTTCCTGCACCGCCGGAGATTCGGTCATTTCCGGTGCCGCCGTCGATTGTATCGTTACCGGTTTCGCCGTAGATCAGGTCGCTTCCGTCACCGCCCAGGATGAGGTCGTTGCCCCGGACGCTGAAAATGCTCGCATCATCGCCGTACAATGTGTCTCTGCCCGCCCCTCCGGACAAGGTATCGTTGCCGCGACCGCCAGTCAGTTGGTCATTTTCGCTACCGCCGTCGAGGATATCGTTGCCGCCGTCGCCGAACAGAATGTCATTGCCCGTACCGCCCTGGATCGTGTCCCTGTTGTTTCCGCCATAAAGCACATCTTGATCGGCGCCGCCGTCGATGATGTTTCGACCTGCCAAGGCCCCGACGATTACGTCATCCCCGCTGCCGCCCGTCAGTTCGTTCCTAAACGCTCGGGTTGCGCCAAAGGAATATCCCTGCAGGTCGATGAAATCGTTGCCGGTACCCCCTGAAATTTTCGTGTTCATATGGGCGCCGGATTGGATCGTGTCGTTTCCACTGCCGCCGTTGACCACCAACGAAGACGGGACGACCAGATCGTCGGTGTAGAACAGAAAGATGTGGTCATCTCCCCTGCCAGCCAGAATCTCAAGTTTGCCTGCCCCCATCTCCCATCCGGACACGGCATCGTCGCCGTCGGTCAGAATCAGGCGTACGGTTTCGTTGGCCGCGAATATGTCGCCGAAACCTGTCAGGTCCGGTGACTCGGAAATCAAGTGTGTGCGACCGAAGTCATCCTGGACCACCGATAGGAAATCCCCATAGACCAACCCGGTTCCGACTGCCGGAGTGTACTTCATCACAAAGCCCGGATTGATCGCCGTACCGGTTTGGGTAATGCCCCATTCTACCAGTTCAATAGAATTGGTGACCGTCGTCGCAAGAACGGCTTCGATCTGCGCAAGGTAGTTGGCTGTAGAGGCCGCAGCATTCGCGATAAAAGCAGACGTCGCCGCGTTTGCGGTGGGGCCGCTGGCCACATTGTTCCATGAGAGCGTCGGCATCGTGACGCCGAAAAGCCGAAAGTAAGCCCAGATAAAAGCCTCGTCGAGACCAGAAGTTCCCCCGTAAATTCCAGTAAAGTCCTGCGATGCGTCAAACGACGCAGGAACCTCTATTCCGGTTTGGTTCCGGAAAAACACATCAATATCGCCGCCGTTGATGTCAATAACGCCATTCTGGCCCATCGTCGTTCGAAAAGAAGCGCCAGGGTACGAGAATGTTCCGGTGACCTGACCGGTTCCATAGAACAGGTTGTTGGCGATTATGAAAGCAGAGGAATTCGGCGCGAACATATAGCCGAGGTCAAAATAGACCCCCGTCGCACTTCCACGATAATCAAACAAATGTCGCATGCAATCCCCCAACCTTAAAACTTGCCAATTTGAAAAATGATAATGATAACCCGATCTCGGGTCAACCGACAGTTTGTCGCAGGATTGATTTTACGGGATTTTCGGCCAATCCTGTTGTGGTGAGCCGTTGCCCACAGGACTTGGTCGGATCAGGCACACCGTCGGACATATAAAAGGGGCGCCGCAACGGCGCCCCCATCCTGATCGGTTCGCCCGATCAGCGCTTGGAGAACTGGAAGCTCTTGCGGGCCTTGGCCTTGCCGTACTTCTTGCGTTCCACCACGCGGCTGTCGCGGGTCAGGAAACCTGCGGCCTTCAGAGCGCCGCGCAAGGACGGCTCGTACAGTTGCAACGCCTTGGACACGCCATGCTTCACCGCACCGGCCTGACCCGACAGGCCACCACCAGCGACGGTTGCCATCACGTCGAACTGGCCTTCGACGCCCGCAACCGTGAACGGCTGACGCAGGATCATCTGCAGCACAGGACGGGCGAAGTATTCGGCCATCGTCTTGCCGTTCACCACGACCTTGCCGGAACCCGGCTTGATCCAGACACGGGCGACGGCGTTCTTGCGCTTGCCTGTGGCATAGGCACGACCCAGTTTGTCGCGCACGGCGACGCGGGGCGCGCGGGCTTCGGCGACGACCGCGGCGGGCGAAGCGCCCGACACAGCCGATTTCAGATCGTCGAGGGATTTGATGTCGGCCATGATCACGCGCTCCGGGTGTTCTTCGGGTTCATCGACGCAAGGTCGAGAACGGTGGGCTGCTGTGCTTCATGCGGATGTTCTGCCGACGCGTAAACGCGCAGGTTGGTCATCTGCACGCGACCCAGACGATTGCGGGTGATCATGCGCTCGACAGCCTTGACGACAACCCGCTCGGGATGCGCGCCTTCCAGCACCTGCCGCGCGGTGCGCTGCTTGATGCCGCCCGGATGACCGGTGTGCCAGTAATAGATCTTGTCGTTACGCTTGTTGCCGGTCATCTGCACCTTGTCGGCGTTGATGACGATCACGTTGTCGCCCATGTCCATGTGCGGCGTGAAGGTCGGCTTGTTCTTGCCGCGCAGGATAGAGGCGACGATGGTCGCGAGGCGGCCCAGAACGATGCCTTCGGCGTCGATCAGGATCCACTTCTTGTCAATATCCGCAGGCGTTGCGGTAAAGGTTTTCATGGTCTTGCCCATCAGGTAATGCGAGGCCAGACGCCCCGGTGGTTGGATGGGGGTGTATCGCTGATCCATGGAAGCGGGTCAAGGCAGCCGATCAAGATAAATCTGCACGATTACAGTCGGTTGCGATAAGGGTATCTGAATACCCCACTTTTTACCGCAGCTTCGGTGGCCGGTCCGGGTCGCTTCCGGGGGCTGCGCGCGGTGTGGGTTGTTCCGGTCCCGGCAGCGGCGGAAACTCGAACAGGATGCCGGATCGCACCACCGCCTGCGTCGCAGGATCGGCGCTGTCCAGAAAGGTCACGTCGATCTCGCCCGCGTCCAGCCCGGAAAACCCCATCGCCTCGGTCACGGCGCGGGCCAGCGGGTTCTGTGCCGCCGGATGCGCGTCCAGAATGGCGAGCATATGGCCCACTCTCCCGTCCTCATAGCGCACCCCCGTCAGATAGGCTGCCCGCGCCAGGCCCGGTGTGGCGTCAAAGGTGAACACCAGCGCCTGCTGCAATCCATCCGGCAGATCGCGCGGGGTAAAGAAACTCTCGGGCCGCGCCTCGATGGGTTCGGGGGCCGGAATGTCGACCATCTCGGCAAGCCAGTCCAGCGCCTCGGGCGGCAGCATCGTCTCGGACGCGGCGTCGGAGCCGAAGTTCAACCCCAGCGACACGCCCTTGCCCGCCAGTTGCCCCGCAATCACCCGCCCCGGCAGTTCGGCATAGGCGACCGGCCCCTGTCCTATCGCCGCCATCCGCTCGGCGCTGTCGAACGCCAGCAGGACCGGACCCGCTTCCAGATCAAACACCTTGGGGTCGATGCGAAACCCTTCCGGCTCGCGCTCCAGCAACAGCAACAGCGGCGTGTCGGCCAGCAGCCGATAGAACCGAAACGCTGCCGTCTCATCAGCGGGGTCCGCCGTCATGGCGGCGTGGGCGTGGTCAAGCGGGGTCATCCCTCTTCCTCCAGAACGCGGGCCACGGCCCGACGCAGATGCGGCACAAGATCGGTCTCGAACCACGGGTTGCGGCGCAGCCAGCCGGTGTTGCGCCATGACGGATGCGGCAGCGGAAAGTTTCCGGCCGGGGCATGGTGGCACCACTCTGCCACGGTCTGCGCGACGGGGCGAGAGCCCAGATGCCATCGCATCGCCGCCCCCCCGACGATCAGCCGCAACTGTACCTGCGGCATTTGCGCCAGCACCCGCGCGCGCCACGTCTGCGCACAGATGACCGGCGGCGGAAGGTCCGACCCCTTGGCATCATAGCCCGGAAAGCAGAACGCCATCGGCACCACGGCCACCCGGTCCAGATCATAGAACTGGTCGCGCGACACCCCCATCCAGTCGCGCAACCGATCGCCCGAAGCGTCGTCGAACGGCCGACCCGAGGCATGGACCCGCGCGCCCGGCGCCTGCCCCGCCACCAACAGCCGGGCCTGAGGGCTGAACCACACCACCGGGCGCGGCGCATGTGCCGTCGCAGTTGCCGCAAAGCGGTCAAGACACAACGTGCAGGCGCGGATGTTGGCGGTCAGGTCTGTGGGGTCTTGCATGCTAGTCTTTCCTGGTGGCGTTCCGGAAACCCCTTGCCGCGCTTTCAAAACCGTCCGCAGCCGGGGGGGATGGCCAAAGCCGCGCAGCCTGGCCCTGCCATCGGCGTCAGTGCGGGTCCGCGGCCCTGCCCGGCTCCGGCCGCGCGCAGGTCGGCTTCCGACCAAGTTTTGATTGGTCAATTGGTGAATTTTCCGACATATTGTTGCCCAGAATACTGGTTAACCCAAACTGCAACCAAGCGGTGGTCAGGTCAATCAGGCGCGCATACCGGGCGTTAACAATAATCCGGCAGACTGGCCCGCAGGGTGCGGGTCCGAGGCGACAGGCAAGACAAGACAAACTTGCACTTTGCAAGTCTTTGGGGGCGGCGTGATCAGGTTCATCCGATGATCGAGTTCAGCAATGTCAGCAAGTCCTTCTGGACCGGCAAGACGCGCAAGATCATTCTTGATCGCGCGTCGTTCCGGATCGAACCGGGCAACTCGCTGGGCATTCTTGCCTCCAACGGCACCGGAAAGACCACGATCATCAACATGATGGCCGGGCTGGAAAAGCCGGATGAGGGTCAGGTGACCCGCACCTCGCGGATATCCTTTCCGCTGGGCTTCATGGGCGGCATCGTGAACAAGCATACCGCCACCGAAAACTCGCGCTACATCGCCCGGCTTTACGGGCTGGATGCGGATTATGTAGAAAGCTTCTGCCGCTGGCTCAGCAACATCGCCGAATACTTCGACATGCCGGTCGGCACCTATTCATCGGGGATGCGGGGGCGGTTTTCCTTTGCCCTGATGCTGGCGCTGGAATTCGACATCTATCTGATCGACGAAGGCATGCCCGCCACGACAGATGTGGAATTCAACCGCAAGGCCGGGCAAATTCTGCGACAGCGTCTGTCGAAGGCCACCGTGGTCGTGGTATCGCACCAACCTGCCACACTCGAGAAATTCTGCCGCTCGGCCGCAGTGCTGCGCAACGGGCAACTCTACATGTTTGAAACCCTGGAAGAAGCGAAGCGCCTCTATGACTATGAAGCTAAGAGTTAGACGCTTTCGCATCCGCCGCCCCGACCCGGTCGTACTGGCTCCGGTGGTTTTGGCAAGCCCGTCGCGTGCGTCAAAAGTCGGCGACGACGCCTTTTTTCCCACGCCGGATGACGGGTTCGGGGATCAACCGTTTCCAACGGCGCAGCGCCCGGCAACCGCTGCGGCGAATGACCGTGCCGCGCCGTTGACCGCGGTCGGGCCGGAAAATGCCCCGCAGGACATGGACGCGATCCGCCGCGAAGGGCTGACAGGGCGTCAGTTGCGCATGGCGCGACGGTTGGCGCAGAAACACGGCCTTCCCGCCACATCCGATTTTGACGCAGTACGCCTGTTGCGGCAAGCCGGGATCGATCCGTTGCAACGCTCGTCGGTTCTGGAGCTGGTGTCGTCCGATGACGAGGGCGAACCTTCCTCCACTTCGCGCGCGCTGACCGTGCCACCCAAGGGCGACGGCGTGCAATTGCCTCAGACGATCAAGCCGATCAAGCTTCCTTCGACCGAGGTGCGCGTCGAAGAAGCGCATCTGGTCGAAGTCGGACGCATACAGCGCGACATGGCCGCCCGACGCCGCCGGAAAATGTCGCTGCTGATGGCGCGGCTGTTCTTCTTTGTAACGCTGCCCACGATGATCGCAGCGTACTATTATTACGTCGTCGCCACCCCGCTTTATTCCAGCCGCACCGAATTCGTGATCCAGCAGTCCGAACCAGCGGCGCAAGCCGGTCTGGGCAGCCTGTTTGGCGGCACGCAGTTCGCCACTTCGCAAGACAGCATCGCAGTGCAAGGCTATCTGCAATCGCCCGAGGCGATGGGGCGGCTGAATGAAGATCAGGGATTTCGCGCGCACTACTCGGACCCGTCGGTCGACCCGATCCAGCGTCTGGCCCCCGATGCCAGCAATTCGGCGGCCTACAAGCTGTACAAACGCAACGTGATCATTTCCTACGACCCGACCGAAGGCATTATCAAGATGGAGGTCAGTGCCACCGACCCCGAAAGTTCGGTCGCCTTTTCCAAGGCGCTGATTAACTACGCCGAAGAACAAGTCGACCGCCTGACCCAGCGACTGCGCGAGGATCAGATGGAAGGTGCGCTTGAAAGCTTTGGCGACGCCGAGTCCAAGATGCAGGCCTCGCAACTTCGCACCGTCGAGTTGCAAGAGAAATACAAGATCCTGTCGTCCGAAGTCGAAGTCGGCCTGATCACCGGGCAAATCGGCGGTCTGGAAAGCCAGTTGACCCAGGATCGTCTGTCCCTTGCCCAGATGGAATCGAACCAGACGCCGAACGTCGCCCGCATGGACCCGCTGAAACGGCGGATCGCCACATTGGAATCCGAAATCGCCCTCCTTCGCGCCAAATTGACCGAAGACGGCGTGGATGGGCTGTCGCTGGCCAAGGTGCAGTCGGAACTGCTGGTGGCGCAGGCCGACGTGACGACCCGGCAGTTGATGCTGGCGCAGTCCTTGCAGGCCATGGAATCGGCGCGGATTGAAGCCAGCCGGCAAACCCGCTATCTGTCGATCTCTGTCAATCCGGTGGTGCCGGATGAAGCCAGCTATCCGCGCGCCTTTGAAAACACGCTGGTGGTGCTGCTGATCTTCCTCGGGATTTACCTGATGATCTCGATGACGGTGGCGATCCTGCACGAACAACTGACGTCCTGAGGATAGAATGAAAGATGTGTCCATCGGCGGGCTGACCGTCTCGAACGACCGTCCGTTGCTGGTCATCGCCGGGCCGTGCCAGTTGGAAAGCCTTGACCACGCCCAGATGATCGCGGGCAGCATGACCGAAGCCTGTACCGCCGCAGGCGCGCAATATGTGTTCAAGGCCAGCTACGACAAGGCAAACCGTACCTCGCTCAAGGGGCGTCGCGGGATGGGGATGGAGGCGGGTCTGGCGGTTCTGCAAACCATCCGCGCCGGTGGTCTGCCGGTCCTGACCGACATCCACGACATCGCCCAGGCGCGCGAGGCGGCGACGGTGGTCGATGTGATCCAGATCCCCGCGTTCCTGTGCCGACAGACCGACCTGTTGCTGGCGGCGGGCGAAACGGGGGCGGTGATCAACATCAAGAAAGGCCAGTTTCTGGCCCCGTGGGACATGGCCAATGTGGCCGACAAGGTGGCCTCGACAGGCAACGAACGTATTTTGCTGACGGAACGGGGGGTGTCCTTCGGCTACAACACGCTCGTCGCCGACATGCGCAGCCTGCCCACGATGGCGCGCACCGGCTATCCGGTGATCATGGACGCAACCCATTCGGTGCAACAACCCGGCGGCAGGGGCGGATCATCCGGTGGCCAGCGCGAGTTTGCCCCGGTCATGGCGCGCTGCGCTGTGGCACTCGGAATTGCCGGGGTGTTCATCGAAACCCACGAAGACCCCGACACGGCACCTTCCGATGGGCCGAACATGATCCCGCTGAACCAGATGGCAGGCCTGATCGACAGTCTGATGGCCTTTGACCGGCTGGCCAAGACCAACCCGATCCGGGTCTGAGCCCTCTCATCTGTTCGAGAATATCCCGGGGGCAAGGGGGCTGGACCCCGGTCCGCCAATGCAGCGTACTCTGCCCTCAGACAACCTGACCCGCCGCCCACCCGCTCGACCAGGCCCACTGAAAATTGTAGCCCCCAAGCCACCCGGTCACATCCACCACCTCGCCGATGAAATACAGCCCCGGCACGGCCTTGGCCTCCATCGTCCGGGCGTCCAGCGCATCGGTGTCGACCCCGCCAAGCGTGACCTCTGCGGTGCGATAGCCTTCGGACCCGACCGGCACCAACCGCCAATCGCTGATCGCTGACGCCAGCCTGTCGATCATCGCGCCCGACAGTTCCGCCATCGGCAAGGTGGTCCGTTCCGCCTCCTCGATGTAGCGGGCCAGCGTGGCGGGCAAGAACCGCCCCAGAACCGTGCGCAGCGCCTGCCGCCCCGCGTCGCGCTTGGCCGCGCGTAGCATTGCCCCCACATCTACATCCGGGAGCAGATTAACCGAAATCCCCTGCCCCTCGCGCCAATAGCTGGAAACCTGCAAGACGGCAGGCCCGGACAGGCCGCGATGAGTGAACAGCAGCGCCTCGTTGAAGCCGGTCTTGCCGCAGCGGACCCGCCCCGTCACCGACACCCCGGCCAGCGGTGTCATCCACGCCAGTTCCTGTTCGGCAAAGGTCAACGGCACCAGACCCGGCCGGGTTTCGACCAGCGGCAGGCCGAACTGCTGCGCCAAGTTATAGCCAAAGCCGGTGGCCCCCATCTTGGGAATGGACTTGCCCCCTGTCGCCACGACGACGGACCCCGCCCGCACCGGGCCTCGGGCTGTTGCGATCTCGAAACCGGTTGCCAGTCGCTGCACTTCGCCCACCGCGCAGTTCAGCCACAGGGTGGCCCCCGCCCTCTCCATGTCGCGCAGCAGCATCTGCACGACCTGGGTGGCCGACCCGTCGCAGAACAATTGACCCAGCGACTTTTCATGCCATGAAATCCCCGCCGCATCGACCCGTGCCACGAAATCCGCAGCCGTGAATCGCTTCAGGGCCGATAGCGCAAATCGCTGATTTTGCGACAGAAACCTCTCAGGCGCGAAGCCTGTGTTGGTGAAGTTGCACCGCCCCCCACCGGAGATGCGGATCTTCTCACCCGGCGCTTTTGCGTGGTCGATGACCAGAACGCGCCGCCCCCGCCGTCCGGCCTCGATGGCGGAGAACATGCCTGCGGCCCCTGCTCCGATGATTGCGACGTCGACCTGTTCCATGCATTCCCATAGCCCGCAGCACCGGGGGCGGCAATTCGCGAAATGCCTCTTGCAGCGCAGGGATGCCTTCGCTAAACACCGCGCCAGTTGGGGCGTCGCCAAGCGGTAAGGCAGCGGTTTTTGGTACCGCCATACCCAGGTTCGAATCCTGGCGCCCCAGCCAACTACCTGAAAAACAAGAGGACCTTTGGCGATCTCCCTACATCGCCTTGTTCTGAAAGGGAAACTGATGTCGCTGCGCCCCCTTGGTCTGACTGCCCTTCTGGCCCTTACGGGGTGCGGCACCACCAGCGACATGCAGCTTTACCCGATTGACGGCCCACTGGCCGCGCAGACGCCGCCGCCGGTGATCCGGGCAACCGCCGGGACGACCGAAAGCACGTCCGGAACCTTGAAGCTGCGGCTGCCGGATCGCACCAAATGCAGCGGGACGTGGTCGGCTCTTGCCCCAAAGGTTGTGTCGCGGACCAAAGGTGTGTCACTGACTCTGAAAGGTCCGGGTGGCAAGTTCGACCGCAGTAGCGAATCCGTGGGCGGCATCAACCCGGGTGAAATCTATGCCATTTGTGAGGATGGCACCCGGGTTCAGGGCAATTTCGTCATGGGGTCCAGCACCACCAGCGGCAGCGGAACGGCAACCGACACGCGCGGGAACGTCTACAAACTGCTGTTCTGAGGCGTTTGGTTTGCGTCGGATAAACGTCGGGCATCCGTCCCGACGCTGTTGGGCCCGCCTAGGGGCGCGCGAGAGCGTCGGTCAGCACGTCGCAGACCATGGCGGGGGGCACGCCTTCGGCGACAAAGGCCGCGCCAATGTCGCGCGCGAGGATGAAGCGCAGGCGGCCGTCGATCACTTTCTTGTCCTGCCCCATCAGACCCAACAGCGCCTCCGCCCCCGGCAGATCGCCCGGAATGTCGGCCAGATCGGTTTTCATCCCCATTGCCCGCAGATGGGCGCGTACGCGGCTGGGGGCTTCCTGGGAACACAGACCCAGACGTTGGCTGAGTTCAAACGCCAGTGCGCAGCCGATCGCCACCCCTTCGCCATGCAGCAGGCGGTCGCCGTAGCCTGTGGCCTTTTCCAGTGCGTGACAGAAGGTATGGCCAAGGTTCAGCAGCGCACGCTCGCCTTCTTCGGTCTCGTCGCGCGACACGATGCCGGCCTTCATCTCGACCGAGCGGGTGACAGCGTGAAGCCGGGCCGCGCTGTCGCCTGCCGCCATGGCAGGGCCGTGGGTTTCGAGCCAGTCAAAGAAATCGGCGTCGCCCAGCAGCCCGTATTTCACCACCTCGCCATAGCCCGCCAGAAAATCGCGCGGTGGCAGGGTAGACAGCACGCCGATATCGGCCAGCACCAGACTGGGCTGATGGAACGCGCCGATCAGGTTCTTGCCTTGCGGTGTATTGATGCCGGTCTTGCCGCCGACCGAACTGTCGACTTGGGCCAAAAGCGTGGTCGGCAGTTGCACGAACCGCACTCCGCGCCGCAGCACGGCGGCCGCGAAGCCCACCAGATCGCCCACCACCCCGCCGCCGAAGGCGACCACAACGTCGCGTCGTTCGATCTTTTGCTCCAGCAGCCATTCGCAGGCGCGGGCGAATTGCGCCCAGCCCTTGGTCTGCTCGCCCGGCGGCAGGGCAAGCGCGGTCATCGCGATGCCTTGGGTGGCGAGCGATTCGCCAAGCTGCATCAGGTGCGTGGCTGCTACGGTTTCGTCCGTAATGACCGCTACCTTTCGGCGGGTCAACAGCGGCAGGATCGCAGCCCCCGCCCCGTCGATCAGACCTTCGCCGATGCGCACGTCATAACTGCGCTGTCCCAGCACCACGGGAACGGTGTTGATCTGCATGTCAGGGTCCTTCCAGGACATCGGCGCGCGCCGACAGAGCGTCGGTCACGCGGGCGGCCATCGCCTCGACACTGAGGTCGGATTGCGAGTCGACCGCGATATCCGCCTTTTGATAGAAAGGCACCCGCGACTCGTAGATCGTGCGCAGGGTGTCGCGCGGATTTGCGGTGCGCAGCAGGGGGCGCGTCGTCTTGTGCCGAACCCTATGCCAGAGCAGGTCCAGATCGGCGCGCAGCCAGACCGAAACGCCCGACGCGCGGATCAGGCGGCGGTTGGTGTCCGACAGGAACGCCCCGCCCCCGGTCGACAGCACGGAAGGCGCGGCGCGCAGCAACCGGGCCAGCACCTCGGTTTCACGGGCGCGGAAGAACGCCTCGCCATCGCGTTCGAAAATCTCGGAGATCGGCCGGTTGGCAGCAAGGACAATTTCGTCATCCGAATCAAGGAAAGGCACCGCCAGAAGCCGCGCCAGAGCCGTGCCCACGGCGGTTTTTCCCGCCCCCATCATCCCCACCATCACGACGGTCTTTTTCAGCCGCTGCATCACTTTCCCTGCAAACCCTGCACAGGCAAACGCCTGCGCTGCTCCGTAGCGGCGGTCCCCTGCCGAAGAAGCGCTCTTTCTTCCCTGAATGGCGTGAACTCGGCGCGAATGCCATATATAATCGCGTCAACGGTTGGGGTGTCGCACGGCACCCTTTGGAAAATCGACCGGGAAAACCGGCGGCGGGCAAAGGCGGAGCGGCATGGGTCGGGTGATCAAACTGTTGGTGGTGCTGGCAATCCTGGGGTTCGTTGGACTGAGCGCCTATGCGTATCTGGGGGATATGACGCCAGAGCCGCGCGAAATCAGGCTGCCGGTGACGCTGCATGCGGATTAGTCTGGCGGTTGTCGGAGTCATGCTGGCCACCTCTGCGGGGGCCGAAGCGCCGTTGTCGGCGATCGACTGGCTGTCGCAGTCGGTTTCGACCCCTTCCACCGCTGTGCCGATGGTCAACGAACCGGCGGTGACGGACGGGTCTGCGCTGCCAGCCACGGTGTCTGTATCGGTTCTGGGCGGGCCGTCACCCGATGGGGTTGGGTTGTTGCCTGCGCAAGTTACCGGGTTGCCGCGCAACCTGTGGGGGTTGGGCAAGACCGATGACATCATTGCGGCGCTGTTCGCCCATGATTTGCAGGGGTTGCCCGCGCTGCAGGGGTTGTTGATCACGCTGCTGCTGGCCGAGGCGGAACCGCCTGCGGATGCCGGGGGAGCGGGGCGGTTGTTGGTGGCGCGGCTGGACCGTCTGCTGGCGATCGGCGCGCTGGATCAGGCGCAGGCGCTGCTGGAGGCGGCGGGGCCTGCGACTTCTCCCGAGTTGTTCCGGCGCAGTTTCGATGTGGGGTTGTTGACCGGGGCCGAGGATCGGGCCTGCGAGGCGATGCGCAGCAATCCGGGGCTGGCGCCGACCTTTCCCGCCCGCATTTTTTGCATCGCGCGGACGGGCGACTGGAATGCGGCGGCGCTGACGCTGCGCACGGCGCAGGCGCTGGGGCAGATTTCGCCCGAGGAGGATGCGTTGCTGTCGCGGTTCCTCGACCCCGATCTGTATGAAGGCGAGCCTGTGCCTGCCGCCCCCAAGCCGGTGACGCCGCTGTCGTGGCGGATGTTCGAGGCGATTGGCGAGCCGTTGCCGACCAATGGTCTGGCGCTGGCCTTTGCCCATGCCGAGTTGCGCGATACGGCAGGTTGGAAGGCGCAGATCGAGGCGGCTGAACGTTTGGCGCGGTCCGGGGCGGTGCCGCCCAACCTGTTGCTGGGGCTTTATACCGAACGGATGCCCGCCGCGTCGGGCGGAGTCTGGGACCGGGTGGATACGTTTCAGGGCTTCGATCAGGCTTTGGCGCGACGCGATCCGGTGGCTGTGGCGCGGGCGCTACCGCTGGTCTGGGCGCAGATGCAGGCGATGGAGTTGGAAGTGCCGTTTGCCGCCCTTTATGCCGAGCGGCTGGCGGCGCTGCCCCTGACCGACCGTGCGGCGCGGTTGGGGTTCGAGATCGGTCTGTTGTCGCCGGATTATCAGCGCATCGCCCGTGCGCCGGTTACCGATGATGCGCGCGAGCGGTTCATGGCAGGGTTGGCCACCGGGAAGTTGGCCGGGCTGGTGCCGCCGGACAGCATGGGCCGCGCGATTGCCCCGGCGTTTCTCGATCAACCTTTACCCGAGGAGGCGCAAAAGCTGCTGGACGAGGCGCGGATGGGCGAGGCTATTCTATGGGGCATGGGGCGGATTGCGACCGGGGTGCAGGGCGATCTTCGCGGGGTGACCGAAGGTCTGGCGCTGTTGCGGGTGGCGGGGCTGGAGGATGTGGCGCGGCGGGCGGCGCTGGAATTGATGCTGCTGGAGCGGCGGGGATGACAGGAGCGGGGGGGCCGCCCCTCCCCGCGCAAACATGGGTTCCCGGACCAATGGCGCACCACGGTCTGACCCCTGCAGGATATTTGGACCAAGAGGAAAGGGACAAGGAGTGAAGCGTGTTGCGGGGTCAGGGATGTCGGACCGCTGGATTTCCACCTTTCTGGCGGCAATGGCCGCTGAACAGGACGCGGCGCGCAATACGCGGTTGGCATATGGGCGGGACCTGAAGGACTATTCCGGGTGGCTGGAGCGGCAGGGCGCAGACTTTGCCGGTGCAACGCGCGAGACGGTCGAAACCTATCTGATCTTCTGCGATGCGCAGGGCTTGTCCAAGGCAACCCGTGCGCGCAGGCTTTCCGCGATCCGGCAGATGTACCGGTTTGCCCATGACGAAGGCTGGCGCAGCGACAATCCGGCGATCCGGCTGAAGGGGCCGGGGGCCACGCAGCGGTTGCCCAAGACGCTGGGTCTGCCGGAGGTGGACCGGTTGCTGGCCGCTGCGCGCACCTATGGCCGCAGCCCGGCGGACCGGTTGCGCAATACGGCGCTGGTCGAATTGCTGTATGCGACGGGGATGCGGGTATCGGAACTGGTGGAACTGCCGGTGGCCGCAGTGCGGGGCAATCCGGCGATGATTCTGGTGCGGGGCAAGGGCGACAAGGAACGGATGGTGCCGCTGTCGGCCCCCGCGCGGGCCGCCGCTACGGCGTGGCTGGCGCAGCGCGACGCAAGCGACGAGGCGGCACGGCTGGCAGGCAAGCCCGTGCCGCGCGCGCTGTTCCCCGGCCCGGGCGTGGCGGGGCATCTGACGCGGCAGCACTTTTATCTGATGATCAAGGATATTGCCGTGGCGGGCGGGGTGGACCCGTCTCGGGTGACGCCCCACACCCTGCGCCATGCTTTTGCCACGCATCTGCTGGCCGGGGGGGCGGACCTGCGGGTGATTCAGACCCTGCTGGGTCATGCCGATATCGCCACGACCGAGATATATACCCATGTGCTGGAAGATACGTTGAAAGAATTGGTGCTGAACCGGCATCCTTTGGCGCGCAAAGGGTGAATGGCGCAGTCTTCCGGCTTGAACTTGGCTGCACTTCATCGCAATACCTGCGATGACCACATCACTTATGGACCCGATGGAACCCGCGACACTTGATACGGCCTTTTGGCTGACTACCGCCGCCATTCTTGGACTTCTTGTTCTTTCGGCCTTCTTTTCGGGGTCGGAGACCGCGCTGACCGCCTCGTCCCGTGGCAAGCTGAAATCGCAAGCCGACAGGGGCGCACCGGGTGCTGCCAGTGCGATGAAGGTGACAGAAGACAACGAGCGGATGATCGGTGCGCTGTTGTTGGGCAACAACATCGTCAACATTCTGTCGGCATCGCTGGCGACGGCGCTGCTGACCCGCATGTTTGGCGATAGTGGCGTGGCGTTTGCGACGATGGGCATGACGATCCTTGTCCTGATCTTTGGCGAGGTGCTGCCCAAGACGCTGGCCATCACCTTCCCCGAGCCGGTCGCAATGCGCGTGTCTCCGATCATCCGGGTGCTGATCATCTTCTTTTCGCCGGTGGTCAGCGTCGTGCGTAGTCTGGTGCGCGGTATTCTGTGGAGCCTTGGGGTACGCGCCAACCCCGAGGGCCGCATGCTCGCGATGCGCGAAGAGATTGTGGGCGCCATCTCGCTGGGCCATTCCGAAGGTGCGGTGGAGAGAGAGGACCGCGACCGCCTGCTGGGCGCGCTGGACCTGTCGCACCGCACGGTGGAAGAGGTGATGCGCCACCGCCGCACGATCGAGATGATCGACGCCGACAAATCCGCCGACGAGATCATCACGCAGGCGCTGGCCTCGCCCCATACAAGGTTGCCGGTGTATCGTGGGGATGACGAAAACATCCTGGGCGTGCTGCATGCCAAAGACCTGCTGAAAGAGATGGACAGGCTGGTGCGCGGTCCGGATGCGGCGCTGGGGTGGAAGAAGCTCGATATTCTGAAGGTGGCGATGAAACCCTATTTCATCCCCGAAACCAGCAGTCTGGCCGAACAGATGCGTCAATTCCTCAAGCTGCGCGTGCATTTTGCGCTGGTCGTCGATGAATACGGTGCGCTGCGTGGATTGATCACGCTGGAAGATATTCTGGAAGAAATCGTTGGCGAGATCACGGATGAGTTCGACGTGGTGGTCGGCGACAAGGGATTGAAACGGGGGCCGGACGGGGCTTTTATCGTCGACGGCGCGATGACGATCCGCGATCTGAACCGCGCGACCGACTGGGATTTGCCCGATAACGAGGCGAACACGATTGCCGGTCTGGTGATCCACGAGGCGCAGATGATCCCCGGCGAGGGTCAGACCTTCAGCTTTCACGGCTTTCGGTTCGAGGTGACCTCGCGCGTCGAAAACCGGATTGCGCGGTTGAAGATCCGCCCGCTTTAAGGGTCACCGCCGCCCGAAGATCGACCCCAGAACGCCGCGAACCACCGCCTGACCCGAACGGCTGCCCAGTTGGCGGGCGAAACTTTTGGCGAAGGCTTCGCCAACCGAATCGGACCGGCTGGCGGGTTTCCTGCGCGCCACGGGTTCGGCGCTGCGGCCCCCGTCATAGCGGCGCGCGTTGTTGAATTCGCGGTCGGCCTCGGTTTGACGGGCCTCGTCGAAGTCGGCCTTTGCCGCCTCGGCTGCCGCCTTTTCGGCGCGGACACGGAGACGTTCGTAGGCGCTGTCGCGGTCGACGGTTGCGGTGTATTTCGCAGCAAGATCGGACGCGGCGATCAGTCGGGCGCGGACGGCGGGGTCGATGGGGCCGAGTTTGGACGATGGCGGGCGAATCAGGGCGCGTTCGACGACGGCGGGGATACCTTTGGCCTCCAGAAACGAGATCACCGCCTCGCCGGTGCCGACGTCGCGGATCGCGTCGGACGTGTCGAAACGCGGATTGGGGCGATAGGTTTCGGCAGCGCGGGACAGGTCTTTCTGATCCTTGGCGGTAAAGGCGCGCAGGGCGTGCTGCACGCGGTTGCCAAGCTGGCCCAGAATCACATCCGGCACATCCGCAGGATTCTGGGTGATGAAATAGACACCCACGCCTTTGGACCTGATCAGTCGGGCGACTTGTTCAACCTTGGACACCAGCGCCTTGGGCGCGTCGGTGAACAGAAGGTGCGCCTCGTCGAAGAAGAACACCAGTCTGGGTTTGTCAAGGTCGCCCACTTCGGGCAGTTGCTCGAACAGTTCCGACAGCAGCCACAGCAGGAACGTCGCATACAGCCGGGGCGACTGCATCAGTTTGTCAGCCGCCAGAATGTTGATGCGCCCTGCCCCGGTGGCATCCGTTCGCATCAGGTCTGCCAAATTCAGCGCAGGTTCGCCGAACATTTCGGTAGCACCCTGATTTTCCAACACCAGAAGCCGCCGCTGGATCGCGCCGATCGAGGTCGAGGACACAAGGCCATAGCGCGCTGAAATCGCGTTGTCGTTTTCGGCGATGAAGGTCAGCAGGGACTGGAGGTCCTTGAGGTCGAGGAGCGGCAGCTCCTCTTCGTCCGACAGCCGGAATGCGACGTTCAGGACACCTTCCTGCGGTTCGGTCAGCTCCAGCAGGCGCGACAGCAGCAACGGACCCATTTCGGCAATCGTCGCGCGGACCGGGTGGCCCTGTTGGCCGAAAAGATCCCAGAATGTCACCGGAAAGGCGCGATATTGCAGGTCAAGACCCATGGTGGCGGCGCGGTCCATGAACATCGGGTGCAGCTTGTGGGTGGGCGATCCGGGTTCGCCCATGCCCGACACATCGCCCTTCACGTCGGACAGGAACACCGGCACGCCTGCCGCCGAGAATCCTTCGGCGAGGATTTGCAGCGTGACCGTCTTGCCGGTGCCGGTGGCACCCGCGATCAACCCGTGCCGGTTGCCGTATTTCAGCAGAAGCGTCTGCGGCACAGCATAGTTGTCGCCGCCACCGCCCACAAAGATGCCGTCCGTCATTCCCGCTCTCCTGCGCCGATCCCTGTGGGCAAAATACATTTTTAACCTTTATGTACCAGTGTAGTCTTACCGGATCCGTCCGGTATTCCTTCCTCCCTGTCAGACTCGCCGCGCCCTGAAAAGGCGCGGCTTTTTTGTAACATTCTTGCAACAAGAGCGTCTCAGAAACCCAGTTGACGCACTTTCAAAACCACCGTAGCGTTTCAATAGAAGTCGGCCAGTCCGACAGGGAGCAACAAGAAACGAACAGAAAAAGGGTCGGTAACCGGCCCTTTTTCTTTTTGGCGCACCTGGCGCGTTCTTGCCAGCCGGGGCGCGGTGTTTGCGTTTTTCTGGCCTGACTTGGGCTGCGGGCCATGGTAAGTCACGCGTCAGACAACATAAGGAACCGACGGAATGTCCATGATTGATCAGACCCGCACGCTGGCCCAAAGCATGGCCCTTGCGATGGGCCTTGGCATTGCGATGCTGACCGGGGCCACGGCGCAGGACGCGACCACCCCCCCTGCGCCTGCGTCAACCGATGCGCCGGCGAATGCGCCCGCAGCAACCGGCGGCCCGGAATTGTCGATGGGCACCGAGGTCAATCCGGGGGCCGGCGGCATTGCGACGCCCGAGACGGCAACGCTGGGTCAGACCTATCTGCAGGCTCCGTTCGACCTGTGGGAACAGCGCTGTGTCCGGACCGAAGACGGATCGGACCCGTGCCAGTTGTATCAACTGCTGCGCGATCAGACTGGAAATGCGGTGGCCGAAATCAGCTTGTTCGACTTGCCTGCCGGGACAGAAGCCGCTGCCGGGGCGACCATCGTGGTGCCGCTGGAAACCTTGCTGACCGCAGACATGCTGATCGCCATCGACGGCGGCAAAGCCAAGGTTTACCCGTTCACTTTCTGCGCGCCGATCGGCTGCATCTCGCGCATCGGGTTCACCGGTCCCGAGGTCGAGCAGTTCAAAAAGGGTGCCGGGGCCGTGATGACCATCGTGCCGGCGGTGGCGCCGGCCGAGAAGGTCATCCTGAACATCTCGCTCAAGGGGTTCACAGCCGGGTTCAAGGCCGTGACCGAAGCCAATGCAGACCTGCCCGCGCAATAGGCGACGGCTGACGATCATCATGGATGCCGGGTCCGGGAAACCGGCCCCGGTTTGATTTCAGGGGGCCTTGCGCAAAGCCAGCACTGCGTTCAGCCCGCCAAAGGCGAAGGCGTTGGACAGACAGATATCGACCACCGCGTCGCGCGCCGCGTTCGGCACCACGTCCAGCGCGCATTCGGGATCGGGCTCTTCATAGCCGATGGTCGGGGCAATCACCCCATCTTTCAGGGCCATGATGCAGGCCAGCAACTCGACCGCCCCCGTACCGCCGATCAGGTGGCCGTGCATCGACTTGGTGGACGACATCATCAGACGGTCGGCATGGTGGCCGAACACGTCGGCTACCGCCGCGCATTCGGTCTTGTCGTTTGCCGCTGTGCCGGTGCCGTGGGCGTTGATGTAGCCGACATCCTCGGGGTTGATATGGGCGTCGCGCATCGCCCCGGCCATCGCCCGCGCCGCCCCCTGCTTGGAAGGCATCACGATGTCGGACGCATCAGAAGTCATGGCAAAGCCGATGACTTCGGCCAAAATTTCTGCCCCGCGCGCCTGGGCCATTTCGTATTCCTCGAAGACGAACACGGCGGCCCCCTCGCCCTGAACCATGCCGTTCCGGGTCAGGCTGAACGGGCGGCAGGCGTCCTTTGACATGACGCGCAATCCCTCCCATGCCTTGATGCCGCCGAAGCACAGCATGGATTCCGACCCGCCGGTCAGCATCGCGCGGGTCATGCCGGAGCGGACCATGTGGAACGCCTGCCCCATTGCGTGATTCGAGGACGCGCAGGCCGTGGCGACGGTGTAGCTGGGGCCTTTGAGATTATACTCCATCGACAGATGGCTGGCGGCGGCGTTGTTCATCAGTTTTGGCACGACAAAGGGGTGGACGCGGTTCTTGCCTTCCTCGTACACGGCCCGATAGTTGTCGTCCCAGGTGTTGACCCCGCCCCCGGCAGTACCTAGCACCACGCCCGCGTCATAGCCCAGCCTCCCATCGAAATTCAGGCCGGACTGGGCGACCGCCTGGCGCGCGGCAAGCAGCGTGAACTGTGTGAATTTGTCATAAAGAACAATCTGTTGCCGGTTGAAGTGCGTAACCGGGTCCCAGTTGTGGACCTGCCCCCCGATCTGGATCGACAGGCGGTCCTTGTCGCGGATATCAAGCTCGGTGATGCCGCAGCGGCCTTCGCGGAAGGCCGCATAGGTGCCCGGCACATCATGCGCCAGCGCGTTGATCGTGCCAGCGCCTGTGATGACGACGCGCTTCATGCGACCTTCTGCGCCAGCAAACCCTCGACCGCGCGCACGATGGCCGCGACGGACGATATGTCGAACTCGTTCTTTTCGGGTGCGTTGGCGTTGAAGGGGACGGAAACATCGAACGCCTCTTCGATTGCGAAGATCGATTCCACCAGCCCAAGACTGTCGATGCCCAGATCGTTCAGGTTGCTGTCCAGATGCACGTCCGCGACGTCCAGCACGGCCTGTTCGGCGATGATGGCGATCACCCGGTCTTGGACGGTTGCGGTCATGGCTGGCTCCTTTAAGTGGCGGTTCAGTCGGTGTAGGGCAGCGGGTTCACGGCGGACTCAAGGGCTGCAACGCGGGCGGCGAGGCGGGGCAGACGGCGCAGGGCCTTCTGCATCTCGACATGGGTTGTCATCTTGACCGCAGGATAGCCCAGCAGGACGCGGCCCGCAGGGGCATTGGTAAAGATCTTGGTGGCCCCGCCTGCGATCACGTCGTCGCCGACAAAGATGTTGTCGTTGACGCCGCATTGCCCGCCCAGCACCACCCGGTCGCCGATCCGCGCCGACCCCGCGATGCCGACCTGCCCGCACAGCAGGCAGTCGCGGCCTACGGTGACGTTGTGGCCGATGTGGACGAGGTTATCGAGCTTGGTGCCTGACCCGATGGCGGTATCGCGGATCGTGCCCCGGTCGATGGTGCAGTTTGCGCCGATCTCGACGTCATCGCCGAGGGTGACGGAGCCGAGCGAATGGATGCGGGTCCAGACTTGTTCTTGAATTTCGGTTCGTTGTCCGAGGGTTGCGCGGACTTCCTCAACTCCCGACTTTTCGGGTGTCACAAAGGAAAACCCGTCCGACCCGATGACCGCACCGGGTTGGCAGACAAAGCGGTTGCCGATGCGCACCCGCACGCCGATCCGCGCGCCAGTCAGGATCAGGGCGTCGTCGCCGATCTGAGCCCCGTTGGCAATCGAGACATGGCTGGCGATGCGGGCGCGATGCCCGATGCGCACGTCGGCACCGATTGTGACGAAAGGGCCGATGGCCGCGCCCTCGCCGATTAGTGCGGTGGGGTCGATCACGGACAACGGATGCTTCCCGGCGGCGATCTGTGGTCCGGCATCCAGCAGCGCCGTCAGCCCAGCCATCGCCAGCCGTCCACGCGGGGCAAAGATCGCGGCGCGCAGGCCCATACCCTGCCAATCCGCCCCCGGCCAGACCAAGGCCCCCTGCGCCGCCCCCTTGGCCAGACCGTCCGCGTACTTGGGGTCCATCGCCAGCGCCAGCGCCGATGGCCCCGCCATTGCGGGTTCGGATGCGCCGTCGATCAGCCAGTCCAGATCGCCTGCGGCATCAGCCCCCAAAGCGGCAGCAATCTGGCGGATGGTATGGGCCATACAGAAACCTCCAGCGCGGGGCCGCCCCGGAAACCGACCCTGCGCGCGGGTTTAGCCCTGAACGCCGCGCAGCACCACCCCGACGTCCGTCAGGGCCTGAAAAATCCTGCCATCGCGGCCATAGACGTCGCGGCGATAGCCGATGGTGCCTTTGGCATTGGGCCAGGCGGTGAAGTACACCAGATGCACCGGCACCGGTACGTCCAGCGGCACCGTGGTTTCGCGGCCCGTGTTCAGGTGGGCGGCAAATTCGCCCTTGGGGTCATCGACCTGCAGCTCCAGCAGCGCATAGGCAAAGTCGAAGGGGTCGGCAAGCCGGATGCACCCGTGGCTGTAGGCGCGCACTTCGTTGTCGAACAGGGATTTCGATGGGGTATCATGCAGATAGATGTTGTAAGTGTTTGGGAACATGAACTTGACCAATCCCAGCGCATTGCCGTCCGAGGGCGGCTGGCGCAGCGCAAAGGGAAAGTTGCGCGCGGTATAGCCTGCAAAATTCACCGCTCCGCGTGGCACGACGCGGCCCGCGCCGTCGATCACTTGCAGATGGCTGACGGCGTTGCGGTTGGATTGCAGCAGTGGCAGGTATTCCTTGGTGGTGATCGACCGGGGCACCGACCACGAGGGATTGATGACCATATGTTCCATCACGTCGGAAAACTCAGGGCTGCGCTGATCGGGCACATCCTTGCCGATCACGGTGCGGGTCTGAAAGGTGACGCGGCCATGGTCGATGATCTGGGCGGTAAAGTCGGGCTGGTTGACCCAGATATACCGATCCCCCAACCGCGTGCCACTGAGCCAGCGCAGCCGTTCCATCGCGACGATCACCGATTTCAGGCGGGTGTCGGGGGCGGTGTTCAATGCGTCGATGGTGCTGGCCCCCGCCACCCCGTCTGCTGTCAGGCCGTTATCGAGTTGGAACCGCTGCACCGCCATCTGCACGGCGCGGTCATAGGATTGCGTGGCCGACTGTCCCATGTAGCCCAAGGCCGCCAGCCGGTCGCGCAGTTGCACGACCGACGCGCCGGACGCGCCGGGGGCCAGTTTGCCCGCCCCGACCGATGCGCCAAAGCCGCCCGAGGCGATCCGCGCCTCCAGCGTCATCTTTTCCTTCATCAGGCGGGTGTATTCCGGGGCTTTGGGGGCAAGATCCAGCAGGAACTGGTCCAGCCCCGGAGCCTCGATCTGCGCCAGAAGGCGGGCCAGGTCGGGGCGGGCAACCTCGCGCAGGATGCCGCCGTCGACCGAGGTGGGGACCAGAGCGCCGACCGACAGATCGGCTGCATAGTCCAGAAAGGCGCGTGTCATTGCCAGTTCGAGCCGGCCCCGGTCCCCTTCGGTCACGGCGGCGGCGAAACCGGCGCGCAGCGCGCGGGCATCATAGCGCGCGACGGGCAGGCCGTGATCAAACGCCCGGTCCAGCGCAGTCAGCAGAACCTGACGCCGTTCAATGTCGGCGGGACCGGTCCAGACCGCAGCATAATCGCGCGCAGCATAGAAGGCGGCGACCTCTGCCCCGCCAGTCGCGGCTTCGGCCAGAGCCTGGGTGAAGGCAGTCGTCTGCACCATTGCCTGCACGCCCGCAGGCAGGGCCAGGGCCAGGGCGGTCGTCAGAGCACAGATCAGGCGCGTGCGGGAAGGCGTCATGGTTGGTTTGGTCCTCTTGCCGGCGCAGGTCGAACCGGAGGGGTCACGGTCGATCACATCGAGAAAAGTTTCAAACAAATTCCGGCAACTGTAAACTCACAACGCCGCCAGAAACGGCATTGCCAAGCGGTATTGTTGCAGAAAGATCGGGGCCCGACCAAGGGCGCGCAACTTGCGGTTTTCCGCGCTTGGCAAATCAATATTCAGCAATTTTTTGCCTATTGGCCGTAAGTTGGGACCGTCGGGGCAATCTTGGCTTGGGCTTCAAACGAAGGTGTGCCAAT
>JBBRVJ010000012.1:0-35712 GCA_038246975.1 Rhodobacterales bacterium
AAGGCGATTGTCGCAGGGGGATGCTTCTGGTGCGTCGAGTCCGACTTCGAACCGGTGCCGGGGGTCAAGGGCGTGGTGTCGGGCTATACCGGCGGCTCGTCGCAAAACCCGACATACGACAACCATGACGGCCATTACGAGGCGGTCGAGATCACCTTTGACAACGCCCGAATCAGCTATGCCGAGGTGATCGCCAAGTTCCTGCGATCCGTCGATGTGACGGACGCAGGCGGGCAGTTCTGTGACCGCGGACCCGCCTACCGCACGGCGATTTTCCCCACCGATGCCGCCCAGACCGCCGCCGCCAAGGCCGCGATTGCCGATGGCGAGGCTGTGCTGGGACGCAAGATCGTGACGCCGGTCGTGGCTGCGTCAACCTTCTGGATAGCCGAGGATTATCATCAGGACTACTACAAGGGCAGCAAGATCATCCTGACCCGCGCCGGGCCGAAAAAGCAGTCCAGCGCCTATGAGTTCTACCGCAAATCCTGCGGACGCGACGCGCAGGTCAAGGCCGTCTGGGGCGCCGAAGCGTTCAGCCACTAACGTCACGCTTGCCGGATGACCGGGGCTGTGCTGTAGTGATCGCGATGATTTATTTTCGCGACCATTTTTCAGGAGGCCCCGAATGAAAGAGACGATTGCGTTTTCCCAATTCGATGCAGAATTGAATACCGACTGCTGCGACGCCTACAACAATGCCGAACTGACATTGACGCTGAAGCTGGGCTTCAAACAGATCAACCCGGCAGGCACGGCCGCGACAGGCACGCACAACGACTACGGCGACCCGACTGACACCAGACGTACGATCGTCCGGTGGACGCCTGCAGCATGGACTACCTGGAAAGAACAGTTCAGGTCGACCGCGGAGGCGTTCTGGAACGGCAAGTTCTGGCTGGTCAACGATGCGGGATTGTTTTCTTACACCTCTGGTGGTGTGGTTTATGTGCCCAATGTCTATTGCAAGATCAAGATCGAGGCCAGCGACGGCGCGGCGGGCAATCATCATACCATTGATGTGGTCCGGATGCCCAACACCAGTGCTTGGTTCGGTTCGCACTCCACCCTGTACGACAGTAACGACATCCGGCGACATGCCTCGGGGACCGACAGCCGCGGGCGGACTCTGATGCAACGGGCGCATGTGCATGAGGTGGGGCATCTGTTGGGGCTTGGCCATGTGGATATCGGCCAGCCGCATTGTCCGGCCTCTGGCAACACCAATGTTACCGCCTGCTATGGGGTGTCGGATCACTCGATGAATTCGGTGATGGGGGCAGGCATGAGGCTTCGGCCGGAGAATGCCGAACCGTGGCGCAACGCGATCCGGGGGTTTGCGTTGACGGCGACGCGGCGGCAGGGGTTGGCGGCGACGGTCACCGGGTCACCCATCTCGCGGGTGTTCGCGTTTCCCACCCATCTTTTCGCGTCGTGGCCTGCCAAGATGACGCGGCACTATCCGCGGACGGTGGACGAAGCGCTGCGCGACGTTCTGATTACCTCGCGCATCGGCCGAGTGGCGGCATGAGACAGGGGATCGTCCGGCTGGCCTGCACCGGGGCGGTTGCCGCCGGGCTGTTCTGGACCGCAGGGCGGATTGAGGCGGATGAGGTGGCGGCACAGACAGTCGTTGGAAAGGAATGTGCGATGAACAGACTTGAGCAATCCGCCTGTGTGATCGAGGCGATCCTGACAGACCTGCGGACGACCTACCGTTTGGCGGGTGCGATCAGCGGGATCAGGCAGATCTCTGAAACCTCGTTCACCGCGCGGGTATCGCGCGAGGAGAAAGTGGATGAGTTCACCTATGAGTTTGCCTTTGCCGAGGATGGGGCGGTGTCGATCGTCAGCAAAGTCGAGGAATAGCAGCACGCGGTGCCACGGCTTCCCGGATTTGCCGCTTTCCGCCTGTGACGCGCTTTTGTAGGGTCGGGGCCTGACAGGGGGCCGCATGACCGACGACGCCGTGACGCCGATGATGGCGCAGTATCTGGAGATCAAGGCGCGCAATCCCGGCGCGCTGTTGTTCTACCGGATGGGGGATTTCTACGAGATGTTCTTTGACGATGCCGTCGCGGCCAGTGCCGCGCTGGACATCGCGCTGACCAAGCGGGGGTATCATCAAGGTGCCGACATTCCGATGTGCGGCGTGCCGGTCCATGCCTCCGAAGGCTATCTGCTGACCCTGATCCGCAAGGGGTTTCGAGTGGCAATTGCCGAACAGCTGGAAGACCCGGCAGAGGCGAAGAAGCGCGGTTACAAATCGGTCGTGCGGCGCGATGTGGTGCGGTTGGTCACCCCCGGCACGCTGACCGAGGACAGTCTGCTGGAGCCGCGACGCCACAACTATCTTTGCGCCTTTGCCGAGGTACGCGACGATGCCGCGCTGGCCTGGGTGGACATCTCGACCGGAGAGATGCGGGTAACCGGCTGCCCGCTGGTGCGGTTGGGACCGGAACTGGCCCGTCTGGCCCCGCGCGAAGTGCTGGTGTCCGAACTGCGCGAGCGGGAATTGTCGGAAATCGTGGCCGATACCGGGGCGGCGCTGACCCCCCTGTCGCGCGGCAGTTTCGATTCCGCCGGGGCCGAAAAGCGGCTTTGCGCGCTGTGGGGCGTGGGGACGCTGGAAAGTTTTGGGGCTTTCGGGCGGGCCGAGGTTTCGGCGATGGGCGCGCTGGTCGACTATCTCGACCTCACGCAGCGCGGGCGCCTGCCCCTGTTGCAGCCGCCAATGCGCGAGGTTGTCGGCGGGTCGATGCAGATCGACGCGGCGACGCGGCGCAACCTTGAGATTACCTCGGTGATGACCGGAGGGCGAGAAGGCTCGTTGCTGTCGGTGGCGGACCGGACGGTGACGGCTGCGGGGGCGCGGCTGTTGGAACGGCGGCTGTCTGCGCCTTCGGTCGACGTCAGCCTGATCCGGTCGCGGTTGGAGGCGGTACGATTTATGGCCGAACAGAGCCGCTTTCGCGAGGATTTGCGCGGCGCGCTGCGCCGGGTGCCGGACATCGACCGCGCGCTGTCGCGACTGGCAATGGACCGGGGCGGGCCGCGCGATCTGGCGGCGGTGCGCGCCGGGCTGGAACAGGCGGCCCGGATCGAGCAGGTCGGCGCGCCGCAGGTTCTGATCGCGGCGCTGGATTTGTTGCGCGGGCATGAGGCGCTGATCGGGTTGCTGGATCGGGCCTTGGTGGCAGAGCCGCCGTTGCTGGCGCGCGATGGCGGGTTCGTGGCAGAGGGCTATGACGCCGATCTGGACGAGACCCGGCGATTGCGCGACGAAGGTCGGGGCGTGATTGCCGGGATGCAGTCAGAATATGTGGCACTAAGCGGCGTTTCGAGCCTGAAGATCAAGCACAACAACGTCTTGGGCTACTTCATCGAGGTGACCGCGACGCATGAAGACCGGATGCGCGCCCTGCCGGACGTGTTCATCCACCGGCAGACGACAGCGGGTCAGGTGCGGTTCACCACCCTGCCGCTGTCAGAGATGGAAACCCGTATTCTGAACGCCGCGAACCACGCACTGGAAATCGAAAAGCTTCACTACGAGGCGATCAGAGCCGCAATCATGACTGAGGCGGCGGTGATTGCGGCCACGGCACGGGGATTGGCGGAACTGGATGTGCAGGCCGGGTTGGCCGATCTGGCGGTGTCGGAAAACTGGGTCGAGCCGGAGGTGGACGGCTCGACCCGGTTCGAAATCACAGCCGGGCGGCATCCGGTAGTCGAGCGCGCCTTGCGCCGGGCGGGCGGCAGCTTTGTCGGCAATGACTGCGCGCTGACCGGGGGTGATGTGCCTGCGATCTGGCTGCTGACCGGGCCCAACATGGGGGGCAAATCGACTTATCTGCGGCAGAACGCGTTGATTGCCGTACTGGCGCAGGCGGCATCGTTCGTTCCGGCCACGGCGGCGCGAATCGGCGTGGTCAGCCAGGTGTTCAGCCGGGTCGGTGCGTCGGACGATCTGGCGCGCGGGCGGTCGACCTTCATGGTCGAGATGGTCGAGACGGCGGCCATTCTCAATCAGGCCGACAGCCGGGCGCTGGTCATTCTGGACGAGATTGGCCGGGGCACGGCAACATATGACGGGCTGTCGATCGCATGGGCCGTGCTGGAGCATCTGCATGACGTCAACCGCTGTCGCGCGCTGTTTGCCACGCATTACCACGAGATGACGGCGTTGGCGGGCAAACTGACCGGGGTGCAGAACGCGACTGTCGCAGTCAAGGAATGGGAGGGCGACGTGATTTTTCTCCACGAAGTCCGCAAGGGCGCTGCGGATCGCAGTTACGGCGTGCAGGTGGCGCGGTTGGCGGGCTTGCCCGGCGTGGTGATCGACCGGGCCCGCGTGGTGCTGGAGGCGCTGGAACAGGGCGAGCGGACCGGCACCCGGCAAAAGACGCTGATCGACGATCTGCCCCTGTTCCGGGCGACGGCACCGCGCGTCGTGGCGCAACCCTCGACCGTCGAGGCGCGGCTGCGCGCGGTCGTGCCGGATGAGCTGACCCCGATGGAAGCGCTGCGGCTGGTTTACGAGTTGCGCGAGGTGCTGAAGCCTTAGAGGGTGTTACGGTCGTTCTGATCGGGGATGAGCAGAAGTTTTGATCTGTACGACTTCTTCGAAGCCGCCGTATCCGAAACCGGTTGAACGCAACATGCCCTAGCTGTCCTGCCGGACGATATCGACGATCAGCACATCCGTCACGATGGCGCCCAGCGTGGTCTGCGCCGCCTCCCGCAGCGCGCGGCGCAGGACCAGCAAGTTGGCCCCATCCGTGAATGACCCGCGAAAGCCGCCCGCGTTGGCATGATCGAACATGACCTGCAGGAATACGTCGCGCAACTTGGGCTCGCGGGCATAGACCTGTTCGGTGGTGTCCTGCTTCACCTCGACGCTCAGCGACAGGATCACCATCGAAGCGACGCGGCCATCTTCCAACACCGGCACGATGAACTGGTTGTTCAACTTGACATAGTCGGGCAGCATGTCGGGCGTGACTTCGGCAGCCTCGGCAGGCTTTGCTTCATCATGCGGCTGCTCGGCCACGGGACGCAGCGCCAGACCGGCACCAATCCCGGCCCCAATTCCGGCCAGCGCCAGCAAAAGGGGGATGAGTTTGCGGATCATGGCGGTCAGAACGGCAGGATCGCGTCGACGATCTGGTCGCCGTATCGCGGTTGCTGCACATCCGTGATCTGCCCGCGTCCGCCGTAGGAAATCCGCGCGCCGGCTATCTTGTCATAGGTGATCTCGTTCTGGCGCGAGATGTCGGCAGGCCGCACATAACCCGTGACCACCAGTTCCCGAAGTTCGAAGTTCACCCGCACCTCCTGCTGGCCTTCGATCCGCAACACGCCGTTCGGCAATTCCTCTACCACGGTCGCGGCGACCCGCAGCGTCAACTGTTCGTTGCGGGCGGTTGATCCGTCGCCCGCATAGCTGGAACTCGAATTGGTCTTGACCGCCTCCGCAAGGCTCGCCCCTGCGGGCAGGTCGCCATCCAGCCGTTGCGGAATTCCGAACAATTGCGGAACGCCCATCGTCTGATCGCTGGACCGGCTGCGATCCGACGAGTTGGAAATCTCGGCCTTTTCGTCGATCTCGATCACAACAGTCATGATATCGCCCCGTCGCCCCGCACGGCGGTCGCCGAACAACGAAGACCGCCCCGCCGTCCACAAGGACGCCTCATCGGTGGGCGCATTGGGGTCGGCATCCTGCGGCAGCGGGTTCGAATACATTGCGTGGTGCTGATAGCTGCCTTCCAGCGGCGAAAACTCGGGCGCGCGGCCGACATTGTTCAGCCCGCCACAGGCCATCAGGATCAGGGGCAACAAGAAAAACAGGCGCATCGGTCACTTCCTTCAATAAGACGGTCCTACCACCACGGCGCCGTCCGGCCCGATCAGGCCGGAGACGGTGGTGCGGGACGCAAGATTCATCACGCGGATCACATCGCCCACGCCGCCCCGCGCCAGCGCGCGACCTTCGGTGGTGATCGACAGCCCTCCGGCGCGGTAGGTCAGCGGGACGATCTGGTTGCGGTCCACCATCGTTGGCGGGCCAAGATCGGCGGCGCGCACCGGGCGACCCGCATAGATCGTCACCCGCGCCTCCTGCCCCAAGACCGCCGAGATATCGGTCAGGGCCCCGTCGATCTGTGCCGCGACCAGCGTCACATCCTCGGCCGTCAGCACCGTCTGCGCCCGGATGGGGCGGGTCGCCACAACCGATTCCGCCAGCGCGGGCCAGGCCGCCAAACACATCGCCAACACCGCACCCGCCCGCATCACCGCACCTGCGTGGTGGCCGACAACATCTGGTCGGCGGCGGTGATCACCTTGGCATTCAGCTCATAGCCACGCTGCGCCTTGATCAACTCGGTCACTTCGCGCACCGCGTCGACGCTGCTTTCCTCGAGGTAACCTTGGCGCAGCGTCCCTAACCCATCAACGCCGGGCGTGCCGATCAGCGCAGGCCCCGAGGCGGGGCTTTCGACGAACAGGTTCGAGCCCATCGCCTCCAACCCCTTTTCGTTGGCGAACCCGGCCAGCGACAATTGCCCCAACAACTCGGGTTCCACCCGGTCGGCGAAATAGGCGTAGACCTCGCCATCCGCGCTGATCGACAGGCTGCGCGCGTCAGAGGGGATCGTGATGCCGGGGGCGACCTGATGCCCGTCCGCCGTGACGATCAGACCGTCGCCCGTACGTTTCAGCGCCCCGTCGCGGGTATAGGCGGCTCCGCCCGAGGGCAGCGTCACCTCGAGGTAGCCGCGCCCCTCGATCGCGACATCCAGATCGCCGCTGCTTTGGGTCAGGGACCCTTGCGCCACGACCACCGACACCGAGGCAGGCCGCACACCCAGACCGATCTGCACGCCGGTCGGCAGCACGGTGCCGCCTTCGGACGTCACGGTGCCCGGTCGCGCAAGCTGTTGATAATGCAGGTCGGCAAAGTCCGCTCGACGCGCGTTATAGCCGGTGGTGGACATGTTGGCGAGGTTGTTGGCCACCACATCGACCCGCATCTGCTGGGCCGCCATGCCGGTCGCGGCGATCTGCAGGGCTTTCATGCGACGCTCCTATCGTCCAAGGGTTTCAATGATGCCGCGCAACCGGGCATCTTCGCGGTCCAGAAAGGTCTGGCCCAATTCGTAGGCGCGCTGCACCTCGATCATCCGGGCGATTTCGGACACGGGTTCGACGTTGCTGTCCTCCAGCATGCCCTGCATCACCACGCCGCCTTCTGCCGGTTCAACGGCTCCGGCGCTGAACAGTGTGCCGGCCTGGTGGCGCAGGCTTACGGGGTCCACCGGCTGCCAGAGTCCGACGCGGGCCAAAGGCACGCCGCCCGCCGACAGCGTGCCATCCGCCGCCATCGCCACGCCAGCAGACCCCGGCGGCACGAACACCGGCGCGCCGCCCTGATCGAGCAGGCGATGGCCGTCCGGCGTCACCAACTCGCCCTCTGCCGAGGGGGTGAACGCCCCGGCGCGGGTCAGCCGTTCACCGTCCGGCGTTTCGATCAGAAAGAATCCCTCACCCTGAATCGCGAAATCGAAGGTGCCGCCGGTTTGGGTCAGGCCGGCCTGCGACAGGTCGATCGCCCGCCCGTTGCCATAAGCCATCGACAGCGACGGGCCTTCCTCCATCCGCTGCACATATTCCGAGAACACCACCCCTTCGCGCCGGAACCCGGTGGTCGAGAGGTTGGCGATGTTCTGCGCGATCACGTCCATTTCGCGCATCAGCCCGGCCTGGCGGGTCAGCGTCACGTATCCGGTGGCGTCCATCCTAGCGCCCCGCGATCAGGGGAATGATCCCCGTCTGGAAAAAGCTGACCAGCGTCGAGGTCATGAAGCTCATCGAGACCCAGAACACCGCCAGCATCGCGCCCACCTTTGGCACGAAGGTCAGCGTCATTTCCTGCACCGAGGTCAGCGCCTGAAACAAACCGACCGCGACCCCCATGATCAGGGCAATCGCCAGCATCGGGGCCGAGATCAGCACGGCGATCCAGAGCCCCTGCCGCAGGGTGTCGAAAATCTGCGCCTCGGTCATACCGGCATCCTCAGGATTTCCTGATAGGCCTCCACCACCTTGTCGCGCACGGTGGCCACGGTTTCGACCGCCGACTGGGTGCTGGCCAGAGCCTGCACCAGTGCGTGGGGGTCGGCCCCCCCGGTCATCGCGGCCTTGGCCGTCGCCTCGCCCGCGGCAAGCGTTTGAGCAAAGCTTTCCGCCAGCCGCGTCAGGCCCTGCGGCTCGGTCCCCGGTGAAGGGGCCGCAGCCGTTTGGGCCTGACGATAGGTCAGGGCGGCTAAAGAGGTCGTCAATTCCATTCTAGAACTCCTCTATCGGCGCAGAAGATCGAACAGGCTCTGCGTCATTTGCCGCGCCTGATCGAACATCCGAAGGTTCGCCTCGTAGCTGCGCTGCGCTTCGCGCGCGTCAGCGATTTCAATCACCAGATCGACGTTCGAGCCGTCGTAGTGACCGGTTGCATCGGCCAAAGGGTGGCCGGGGTCGTACATTCTGGTCAGTTCCGACTGATCCAGTTTGACAGGTCCGGCCTGCACCCCGCCATCCACCGCATCGCGGAAGCTGGACAGTTTGCGTTGATAGCCGGGGGTGTCGGCATTGGCGATATTCTCGGACACATGGCGCAGGCGCATCGCCTGAGCCTCCATCCCCGAGGCGGACGCGGAAAGGGATTGCAGAAGGTCGCTCATCCGCGCCGCCCCAGACTGGCGCGCAGGATGTCGGAGGTGCTGCGATAGATCGCCAGCGCCATGTCGTGGCTTTGCCGAACCTCGACCGCCGTCACCATTTCCGTTTCCAGCGAGACGGTGTTGCCATCGGGCGACCCCGGCCCGCGCACAACCTGAGCCCCGGCCTGCATTGGCTCTGCACGGCCCAGGTGGCTTGCGCGCGTGGTGCGCATCGTCGACCCGCCGTCGTAGCTGTCGGCAAACGCCGGCAGATCGCGCCGCTTGTAGCCGGGGCTGTCGGCGTGGGCGATGTTCTGCGCCACCACCCCCAACCGCGCCCCCGAATAAGCCGCCAGACTTTGGGCCATCCGGGTCAATTCCAGTTTCACAAACATCGGGGCTTCTCCCTCGAACCTTTCACCAAGATTTAAGGGTGATTCCTTTAAAAAGGGTAATCACGCGAACAAAAGGAGAATCCTGTGATCGGTGTTTTTGATGCCCTGCGTGCCGAAATCGCGTCTGTCCCCCGTTTTCATGCGCTGGGCCGGGTGGCCGAGGTCAGCCGTGGCACCCTGCGCGTCACCGGGCTGGAGCGGCGCGCCACCTTGGGCGACCGGGTGACGGTGGGCGGATCACTGGGCGCGTTCAGCCTTGGCGGCGAGGTGTTGGGCCTGGCCGCGCATGGCACCACCATCCTGACCGATGATACCCCCGAAGGCCTGCCGATGGGGGCCGAGGTCAGGCTTTACGGCCAATCCCGGATCGCCCCGGATGATTCGTGGATCGGGCGCATTGTCGATCCGTTCGGCCAACCGCTCGACGGTCGCCCGTTGCTGCGCGGCCCAATCGCGCGGCCCTTGCGCAGTGCCGCCCCCCCAGCGGCCACGCGTCGCCGTCTGGGGGGACGGCTGGAAACCGGGGTGGCGGTTTTCGACACGCTTTTGCCGCTGGTCAGGGGCCAGAGAATCGGGCTGTTCGCAGGCTCGGGTGTGGGGAAATCCTCGCTCCTGGCCAAGTTTGCGCGCGGGGTCGCCGCAGATGTGGTCGTGATCGCCCTGATCGGCGAGCGGGGCCGCGAGTTGCGCGAGTTTACCGAGCGGGTGCTTGGCCCCGACGGGATGGCGCGGTCGGTCGTGGTGACGGCGACCTCTGACCAGTCCCCCTTGATCCGCCGCCGCTGTGCCTGGGCCGCGATGGCGGTGGCCGAGCATTTCCGCGATCAGGGGCTGCATGTGCTTTTCCTCGCCGACAGCATCACCCGCTTTGCCGAGGCGCACCGCGAAGTCGCCTTGGCTGCGGGCGAAGAGGCCAGCCTGCGCGGCTATCCCGCCTCTCTGGCTCCTGCGATCATGGCGCTGGCCGAACGCGCGGGTCCGGGGCCGGATGGGGCGGGCGATATCACGGCGGTATTTTCGGTTCTGGTCGCGGGGTCGGATATGGACGAGCCGGTGGCCGACATCCTGCGTGGCACGATCGACGGGCATGTCGTGATGGACCGCAAGATTGCCGAACGCGGGCGCTATCCCGCCATCGACCTGCTGCGCTCGGTCTCGCGCAGCCTGCCGCAGGCGGCCAGCCCCGAGGAAAACGCGATGATCGCCGAGGCGCGGCGGCTGTTGGGCACCTGGGACCGGGCGGAGTTGATGATTCAAGCCGGGCTTTATGCCAAGGGGTCCGACGCGCAGGTCGATCTGGCGATCAAGGTCTGGCCCGCACTCGATGCCTTTCTGGCCGAGGATGCGCCGCCCGAAGGCATCTCCGCCAGCTTCCGCCGTCTTGCGGCGGCGCTGAAACCCCGGTGATTACCGGTCGCGGCGCATGTTGTCGCGGGTCTGCTGCAACATCTGCAACGCTACGGCCCCTGATCCGATCAGCCCCGACAGGCTGTCGGCCTCGGCCCGCACCAAAAAGCGGCGCACCAGCCCATCGACCTTGGCCGGGTCGGTGAACTGGCTGACCGTGTCCGCGCCGAACACCCGTTCGGCGCGGGTCTTGAAGGTTTCCAACTGCTGATCCAGATCAACACCGCCCAGCGACGACGGCAAGCCCAGCGCCTTTTCGAACACCGCGCGCAGGGGGGCCGATCCCATCACGCTGAACCACTTGGTATCCTCGCTGCTGCCTTTTTTCGCGGCCAGCGTCGATAGCTCCCGTTCGGCCGTCAGTGAAAGACGGAAATCGTTGTTCTGTGCCCCCACCGCGACTTCGAATTGACGGACGCGGTATTGCGACAGGATCTTGTCCGGGAAATTCGACAGTTGCGTGCTGGGCACCGCGAAATCGCCGAACCCGAAGGCCGCCGACAACTTTTCATACTGCTTGTCCGCCAGCCGCGCCGACAGCGTGCCCTCTTTCAACGTGCCATCCGACAAGACCTTGCGGATGAAGGCCTTGGCGTTGATGTCGCCCTCCAGCCCGAAGGCCCCCAGCGCCACCTTCAACAGCCGCCGGTCGGACACCAGATCGTCGGCAGTCTTCACCGATTTGATCTTGGCTCGGAAATAGGCCTCGTCCCGCGCCAGTTCCGGCGATTTGTTGAAGGCGGCGGCCTGCGCAGGTTTGGTGCGTTGCAGAAACGTCCAGCCCTGATAGCCACCGGTGGGCAAGACCGGCGCAAAGGTCATGCCGGATGCGCGGCCATCAACCGCTCTTCTCGCGGCAGCAGGCTGCGCAGCGCTTTCAACACCTGATAATGCTGATCCTCCAGCACCGCCGCCGTCGCCTGAGTTAGTTGCGCGCGGCTGTCATGGTCGGTCAGGACCTGGCTCAACTGTTCGATCCCGCGCAGCAACTGCATCCGCGTATCGGCAGGCGCGGCATCGCCCGACAGCACCAGTTGCGCAAGATAACAGACCCTGCGGACCGGCGTGTTCACCTCTTCGGGGTGGATCGCATCGCGCAGCCGCAGAATATGCGCGTTGGGCGTCATGATCGCCAGCCGCGACCGGCGCTCGCCATTTTCGACCACTGCGCCGTTGATCAGCACCCGCTCATGCGGCCCGAGTTTGAGAACCAGCCCGCTCATGGCGCACCGCTTTCGCCGCGCAGGCCCTTCATCACGGCGGTGTTGATATCGACCAGCACCTCGATGCTGCCCTTGTCGTCCAGCACGGTGCGGCTGTGCTCGACGGTGAACTGATACAGATAGAACAACTGCGCCCGCAGGGCCTGCGGCAGCCCGTTGCCCGGTTCCGCCACATCGGCGGCCAGCGTGGACCACAGGCGTTGGTTGTCGGTCAGGGCGGTGGCAAAACCCGAGAAATCCTCGCGCCGTTTGGCCCATGTGCTGGTCAACCGTTGGGTCACGCGGGCGATCAGGTCGTATTCCACCATGCGCGGGCTGCGCGACGGGGTTTCGAGACGGGAATAGGCGTGGCGCGCCGCGTTCATCGTATTCATGGCATATCCTTCCGAAATGGGGTTTGGTCAGAAGAAAGGCCGGGGGGCGGTGTTGGTTGCAGCGGGCCCCCCGGCCCCTGCCTTTAACGGAACAGCGACAGCAGGTTCTGCGGCGCTTGGTTGGCAATCGACAACGACTGCGTGGCCAACTGCTGTTGCACCTGCAACGCCTGCAGACGCGCCGAGGTTTCCTCCAGATTGGCGTCGACCAGCGAGCCGATCCCGGCCTTCAGCGAATCCGTCAACTCGCTGACGAAATCCGCCTGCGTCTCGATCCGCTTCTGCACCGAACCAAAGGAAGCCGAGGCGTCGATCGCTGTGCCGATCAGCGTTTCGATGTTGCCCAGGGCCGCAGCGGCGCCCGCGGCATTGGACACGTTGATCGCGTTCAGCGCACCCAGCCCACCGGCCCCTGCGTTCTTGTACTGAGCGCTGACCGACAGGTCGGTGGCGCCGCCATTGGTGAACACCAGCGTCCCTGGCGCTGCGGAATCGTAGTTGATGGTCAGGCCAGCGACGCCCAGAGCTTCGACAGCCGTCTTCAGCCCGACGGCACCGATGTCGGCGGGCGTGGCCGAGGCGACATCGGCAGCGGTGAAGGTATAGCTGGCCGTCTTGCCACCGATGGTCAGCGACAGGCTGTCCCCCTCGGCATAGGTCGCGCCGGCGTCCACCACGATGGTTCCGGTGCCCGCCGCGTCAATCGCGAAACCGGCGGTGTCGGCGGCGGCCGAAACCCCGGTCGAACCAGTGAATGCCGCCTGCCCGACGTAGCTGCCGGTCGAAAGGTCCTGCGCCGTGACAGAGATCGACGACGAGGTGACCGCGCTGCCCGAACGGTCGAGCGACGACAGCACGTCAACCGTGGTCTGCGATCCGTTCACCAGGTTCAGCCCGTTGAACTGGGCCGCGCCCACCACCGATTCGATCTGCGACCGAAGCGCCACCACGTCGGTCTGCAGCTTGGCACGGTCGACGTTGCCCTCCTGGGCCGCCACGATCTTGCCCTTCATCTGGGTCAACAGTTCGGTCACCGTTTCTGATGCCTTGCGGGCCACCCCCACCGTGGTCGATCCCAGCGCGAGGCTGTCCGAAATCCCCTTGAAGCCCTTCACGTCGGATTCCATGGTCTTGGAGATGGCCCAGATGGCCGCGTTGTCCTTGGCGTTGTTGATGCTCTTGCCGGTCGAAATCTCGGACTGGGTCATCGCCATGTTCTTGTTGATCGACTTCATGGTCTGCAGGGCAACCATGGCACTGGTATTGGTCAGAATGGACGACATGTCGTTTCCTTTGTCGAATGCCGGCGCTTTTCGCACGGCGTGTTGGACCACCGGAGGGGTGGCAAAAGGGGCGTTCTGGCCAATACGCCGGGCATGACCCGGGCGCGCCACCCCATCTGGGATGCAAGGCCAGTAAAGCGGGGAAGTTCTAACGACCCTCTAACCGCCAAGACCTTGTTGCAGAGGATTTGAGGCGAGCCGTTAGGGGGTTGTAAACCGACCTTCAGGGCCCGTGCGTTCACCGGACCCACCGTCCGCTCAATTCTTCCGTCCGTTCAAAAATCGTTTCGGCGGGCGTCAGCCCCCGCAATTCCCTGCAGCCTGCCTCAGAACCTCTCGCGCAGCCGTCCCGCCAGGGCAGGCTCGGACCGCCGCCCGTGCGGGTCATAGGTCACAAGGCCCGTTCGCGCGACCCGGATCTCTTCGACCCGCCGCAGCGCCGCCCGCAAACCGCGTTGCGTGGCCAAGAGACAGACCGCATTGCGCGCGGCCTTTTGCTGTACCCGGATCAGCCCCGCCCGGTCGCGCGAGCCCTCCACCGCAGGCAGCCCTGCCGCAACCGCATCCGTCAAGGCGTCAAGCTCCTGATAATCCGCCCGCACCAGGGCTGCATGAACGGCATCCAGCAGATCGCACATCCGGTCGGTCATTCCTGCACCCCGCCCATCGCGCGAAAGATCTGTTCCGCCAGCCCGATTCCACCCTTGTCCACCATCAGCCGCGCCTGTTCCTGCCGCAGGAACGAGGAAAACTGCTGTTCCCCGATCCCGCCGCCAAATCCGCCTTCGGTCGCTCCCAAGCCCGCGTGGCCCAGCATTTCCGCCAGAAACGCAGCCTCCAGCGCGCGGGCCTTTTCACGAAGCGGCAGCTGGGTGTCGGGCATCGCAGGTCGGTGATTCGGGGAAATCTGCATGGCATCCTCGGGAAAAGACGAAACTTGGGCCACTATCTGCGCTGCCGGTAAACAGGCAGTAACCAGTTGCCACAATGATCGGTCCGGTAACGGCAGAAGTCGGGCACAGATGATTCCGGGCATTTCGACTATCACGACCCCTTCCCCCCCGCCGCCGTCCGGACCAGCCCCGGATGGCGCGCCCGATGGTGCGGCCTTTCAGGACGTGCTGGGGCGTCAGGACGGGCTAGCCGCAGAGGGCGCCGGGGATGCAACACCGGTCGAGCCGCCCCCGATGGCCCTGGCCACCCCTGTGGCTACCCCTATAACGACCTCTGCGGCCACCCCCGTAGCGACCCCTGCGGCAATCCCATCCGCCGCCGCCTCGACCGATGCGGCCCCTGAACCCGACCCGCACCACCCCATCCCGGCCGCCTCACCCGCCATCGCGGTACTCGCCGGTGCAAGCCCCGTCGCCCCCCCCCCGGACACCGCCCCTCAGCCTGCGCCGCAGCCTGCCCCCGAACGTGCCCCCGAGGCCACAGCCCCCATTCCGCCACCGCGCCGCCCGCCTGCCCCCGGTTCCGCCGAATCAGCCGTCCGCTTCCGCGCGGCCCCGGCTGATGCGGACCCCACCCGCCCCGACATCAGCCCGCCCGATCTGACCCTGCCCGCTCCGCTTCCCCTGCAGACCGATCGCGCCCCTGTCAAATCCGTTGAACCTTCGCCGCTGCCGCCTACGCTCGCGCCCCAGATCGTCCAGACCGTCCATCACGCCGCGACCGATACTATCGAGTTGACGCTCAACCCCGAAGAGCTTGGCCGTCTGCGCTTTGAACTCACCCGAAACGGTGAACACATGCACATCGCCCTGACGGCGGACCGCCCCGAAACGCTGGACCTGCTGCGCCGCAATGCCGATGCGCTGCTGGCGGAATTCCGGCAGGCGGGCTATGGGGGTGCCAGCCTCAGCTTTGGCCAGTCGGGGCAAGGCGGCGCGGGCCAACACCCCGCCCAGCCGCCCCCCCCGGTCGCGCCCCAACAACCGCTGCCGCAAACCGCCTCCCCGCCAGAACCCCCACCCCCTGCCAGCGGGCTCGACCTGCGCCTTTGAAAGGAACCGCCATGAACGTCACCGAAGTCACCGCCCAGACGGCGACCAAAGCCAAAACCGCCACCACCGGCATCACCAGCGATTACAACACCTTCCTGAAGATGCTGACCACTCAGATGCAGAATCAGGATCCGCTGAACCCCATCGACTCGGCCGATTACGCCGTGCAACTCGCCACTTTCTCGGGCGTCGAACAGCAAAGTCGCACCAATCAACTGCTCGAAAGGCTGAACGGGCAGTTCGGCATGATGGGCATGGCCCAGCTTGCCACCTGGGTCGGGCAAGAGGCGCGAGCGGCGGTGCCGGTCTGGCTGGACGAGACGGCCGTCACCCTTTCCCCCGAACCCGCCAAGACCGCCGACCGCGCCGTTCTGGTGGTGCGCGACGCCACCGGCCAGCTTGTCAGCCGCGAGGATATGCCCGCCTCCACCGACCCCTACCAATGGCTCGGCGCCGACGCCAAGGGCGACCCCCTGCCCCGAGGCCTGTATTCTCTGTCTTTGGAAAGCTACGCGGGCGAGCAGTTGATCGCCACCACCCCGGTCCAGTCCTATGCCCGGATCATCGAGGCGCAAACCGGCCCCAAGGGCACAACCCTCCTGCTTGCCGGCGGGGTCGAGGTCGCCGCCTCCGACGTCACCGCCCTGCGCGTGCCGTGATCTTTCATCCTGGGCACACCGATTCGAGGTCCGGGGCAGCGCCCCGGCGAATGCCGCCAACCCAACCGGCTACAGCCAGATCCCGACAGCCACACCCACCGCCAGCGCCGCCAGCACCCCCACCACGCCGACCCAAACCGGCACTCCGCGCGGCTGCACCACGATCACCGATGGCTCGGCCTGCCGGATCAGCGCCGCCTCCATGATCTGCGGCAACCGCGGCCCGAACCGCGCCAGGACCCGCGCCGTCTGCGCAAGGTCGCGCAGCAAGGCAACCGGCCCCACGTTCCGGCTGACATAGCCGCTGACCACCGGCCCCGCGACCTGCCAGATGTTGATCTGCGGGTCCAACCCGCGCGCCACGCCTTCGACCACCACCATCGTGCGCTGCAACAGGATCAACTCGGTCCGGGTTTCCATGCCGAACCGTTCGGTCACCTCGAACAGATAAGACAGCAACCGCGCCATCGAAATGCGGTTCGCATCCATGCCAAAGATCGGCTCGCCTACCGCCCGCAAGGCCCGCGCAAATTCGTCGATATCGCGGTTGGCCGGCACATACCCCGCCTCGAAATGCACTTCCGCGACCCGGCGATAGTCCTTTCCGATGAAGCCCATCAGAATCTCGGCATAAACCCTCCGGGTATATTCGTCGATCCGCCCCATGATCCCGAAATCATAGGCGATGATATCGCCGTTCGCCGCCACTTTCAGGTTGCCCTGATGCATGTCGCCATGAAACAGCCCGTCGCGCAGCGCGTGTTTCAGGAACAGCGACAGCACCCGCGCGCCCAGAACCTTGCGGTCATGCCCCGCCGCATCAATCGCGGCGTTGTCGGCCATGTTGGTGCCCTCGGCCCACGCCAGCGTCATCAACTGCCGCCCCGACAGACGCCAGACCGGGCGGGGCACCTGAAAACCTTCGTCGACCTTGGTGTTGTCGGCAAACTCCGACGCCGCCGAACATTCCAGCCGCAGGTCCAGCTCCTCCATCACCACACCTTCGAAATGCGTGATCACATCCATCGGGCGCAGACGGCGGGCGAAGGGGGCGATGATCTCGACGGTCCGCGCCATCAGATAGAAGGCGTCGATATCCTTGCGAAACGCCCGTTCGATGCCGGGGCGCAGCACCTTGACCGCCACTTCCTGCCCGGTATCGCGCAGCCGCGCCCGGTGGACCTGTGCAATCGACGCCGCCGCGACGGGTTCGGAAAACTCGGAAAACACCTGATCGACGGGAACTCCCAGTTCCTCGGCGATGATCCGTTTGGCAATCTCGGTCGGGAAAGGCGGCAACTTGTCCTGCAGATACTTCAACTGCTCGGCCAACGCTTCGCCCACGATATCGGGCCGCGTCGACAGAATCTGCCCGAATTTGATGTAGGCGGGGCCCAGCGCCGTCAGTGCCCGCGTTGCGGGCGGCAGGGCCGGGTCGCCGCGCAAGCCCAGCCATTTGAACGGCCAGCCCAGCACCTTTGCCGCCAGTCGCGCCCGCTTGGGGGCCTGAAACGCCGCCAGCACCTGATCCATCGCGCCCGTCTGTTCCAGCGTGGCCAGCGTACGGATCAGCCGCCAGATATTGTGCGGTCCTCTCACAGTTTCCAGCCCGAGTGCAGCGCCGCCACCCCCATCGTCAGGTTGCGATACTTGACCTGGCCAAAGCCCGCCGCGCGGATCATTCCGGCAAACTGCTCCTGTTCGGGAAACTTGCGGATCGATTCGACCAGATACTGATAGCTGTCGCGATCCCCCGTCACCACGCGGCCCATCGCCGGAATGACGTTGAACGAATAGCGGTCATAGGCCCATTGCATCGCCTCGTTCGGGATGCGCGAAAACTCCAGCACCATCAACCGCCCGCCGGGTTTCAGCACGCGAAAGCCTTCGCGCAGCGCATCGGCAATGCGCACCACATTCCGGATGCCGAAGGAAATCGTGTAAACATCGAACGAACGGTCGGCAAAGGGCAGCGCCATCGCGTCGCCCTCGACCCAGTCCACGCGAGAGGCTTCCGGGTCGCGGCGCAGCCTGCCCGCCTCCAGCATCGCCGCCGTCATGTCGCAGACCACCGCCGTAGACCCCGGCGCGCGGCGCATAAAGCGGAACGCCACATCCCCGGTGCCCCCCGCCACATCCAGCAACCGCTGACCCGGCCGGGGCGCCAGCCAGTCCATCATCGCGTCTTTCCACAGCCGGTGCACGCCGCCCGACATCAGGTCGTTCATCACGTCATATCTGCTGGCGACGCTGGAAAACACGCCGTGCACCATTCCGGCCTTGTCGGCCTCCGGCACGGTCTGAAAGCCGAAATGGGTTGTCTCGTCATCGCTCATGGGGCTTGCCGTCCTTGCTTGTGATGTCCTTATAGGCCGACGCCGCCTGTCTGCAATGCGCCGAACTGTCCGAAAGCCGCCAATGCCAGAGTTACCCGAGGTTGAAACCGTCCGTCGTGGCCTGCTTCCGGTGATGGAGGGGCAGCGCATCACGATGGCGCAGGTCAACCGCCCCGACCTGCGCTTTCCCCTGCCCGAACGGATGGCCGACCGCCTGACCGGAGCGACCGTCACCACGCTGCGCCGCCGGTCGAAATACATTCTGGCCGATCTGGATTCGGGCGAGACATTGTTGATCCACCTCGGCATGTCGGGCCGCATCCTGATTTCAGGCCAGATGCTGGGGAATTTCCACCATGATCATCCAGCACCCCAGAAACACGACCACGTCCTGTTCCACATGGAAAACAGCGCCCGCATCACCTTCAACGACGCCCGCCGCTTTGGCGCGATGGACCTGATGGCGACGCTGACCGCCGATCGGCATCCGTTGCTGGCCAAACTGGGGCCGGAGCCGCTGGGCAATGCGTTCGACGAATCCTACCTTGCCAAACGGCTGCAAGGCCGCCTGACCCCGATCAAATCGGCGCTGCTGGATCAGACGGTGCTGGCGGGGCTTGGCAACATCTATGTGTGCGAAGTGCTGTACCGCGCCCGGATCTCGCCCCTGCGCCTTGCGGCGTCGCTGACCCCGCTCGACATCACCGCGCTGATCCCGATCATCCGCGACGTGTTGACCGAAGCGATCACGGCCGGGGGGTCGTCGCTGCGCGATTACCGGCAGGCCGATGGCGAGCTTGGCTATTTCCAGCACCGCTTCCGCGTCTACGACCGCGAGGGGCAACCCTGTCCGACGCCCGACTGTCCCGGCACGATCATCCGCACCGTGCAATCGGGCCGCTCATCCTTCCATTGCGCCACCTGCCAGCACTGACTTGATAACGCCCGCCCACCTGTTAGGAGTCCTGCCAGCCACCAAAGGGACTGCGCCATGGCCTACGAAACCCTGATCGTCGAAGTCGAGGACTATATAGCCCTCATCCGCCTGAACCGCCCCGACGCGCTGAACGCCCTCAATTCCAAGCTGATGCAGGAGTTGGCGATGGCGATGACCGCCGCCGACAAGAACCCCGCCGTGCGCTGCATCATCCTGACCGGCAGCGAGAAAGCCTTCGCTGCCGGGGCCGACGTCAAGGAAATGGCGACCAAGGGCTTTGCCGATGTCTATGGCGGCGACCTGTTCGGCCCCGATGCCGACGCCATCACCCGCGTCCGAAAACCGATCATCGCTGCCGTTTCGGGCTATTGTCTGGGCGGGGGGTGCGAGTTGGCGATGATGTGCGACTTCATCATCGCGGCAGACACCGCCAAATTCGGCCAGCCCGAGATCAACCTCGGCATCTGCGCCGGCATGGGCGGCACGCAACGCCTGACCCGCTTTGTCGGCAAGTCCAAGGCGATGGACATGAACCTTACCGGCCGCTTCATGGATGCGTCCGAGGCCGAACGCTCTGGCCTGGTGTCCCGCGTCTATCCCGCCAAATCCCTGATGGAAGAGGTGATGAAGACCGCGCAGAAGATCGCCGAGAAATCGGCCCTGTCCGTCATGGCCGTGAAAGAATCGGTCAACAGGGCGCAGGAATCATCCCTGCGCGAAGGGCTGCTGTTTGAACGCCGCATGTTCCACGCCCTGTTCGCGACCGAGGACCAGAAAGAGGGGATGGCCGCTTTCCTTGCCAAACGCACGCCCCAGTTCCGCGACAAATGACAGCTTTGCGACACGCCCCCCGTTGACACGGACCCGAGCAGCGCCTAATGACGCGGTTTCAGATTTCCCTGCAAGAAGACCGGAACCCGACACCTATGGCAAATACCGCCCAATCCAAGAAGCGCGCCCGCCAGTCCGAGACGCGCTATGCCGTGAACAAGGCGCGCCGCTCGCGGATCCGCACCTTCCTGCGCAAGGTCGAAGAGGCGCTTGCTTCGGGCGATCAGACTGTCGCCGCCGCCGCCCTGAAATCCGTGCAGCCCGAACTGATGCGCGGCGTGTCGAAAGGCGTTCTGCACAAGAATACCGTGGCGCGCAAAATGTCGCGCCTGTCCAGCCGCGTGAAAACGCTGGGTGCTGTCGCCGTTTCTGCCTGATCAGAAACGAGACGAATTCCGCCAATGGCGCGCCCTTCCGGGGCGCGTTTTTTTTGTGTTTGCAAGACAGAATTGTCGATCAGCCCCCCGCCGTTGCGGATTTGCAAGGCCGTCAGGATTCGCTGAAACAAACCCCTGTCAACATCGAAGTTCAGTTGCGCGCCGACGCACGGCGTTGTTACCGTCTACAGGCGATTCACGTCGACTTGGGGGACAATGAGACGATCGCAAACCGAACATCAGGGCGGATGCTGCCAGGCATTTCTCCGCCTATTGATATAAAGGGTTTGTGGTCAAACGGTTAGCGGTTTCGCCATCGGCGCACTGCCGAACCGGAGGGTATCGGTTGCCGGGCTTTCCGCGCAATCTGAGCCGTTTCTTGTCCCTTTATCACGGCGGCACGCGGGTGTCGGACCTCTGCGGTCGGCATCGGTTTGCCGGGGTTCCAACTGTCTGGTCGACAGGGGATCGCGTGTGGTTTGGGGGAAGGACGACACCGGGGAAATCCGGGCGTTGGTTGTCCAAAGGCGGAAAGAAAAAATGATACAAGAGACTTGGGGCAAGGTTCAGGACGCATTGATCAAGCGGGTGGGCAAGAACAACCATCAGATCTGGATCGAACCCCTGAAGCTGTCGGGCCTCACCGATGGCGTGGTGCGCTTTGCCGTGCCGACGACATTCTTTGGCGACTGGGTTTCGCGCAATTTCGGCGATCACATTCTGGGCCAACTGGTCGATGCGGGAGCCGAAGTCGGTCGGATCGAATTCATCGTGGCCAGCGCCACCGCCCGCCCTGCCCGCCTGCCCGCTGTCGCCACACCGGTGGCCAGGTCTTTGCGGGGCCGGAACGGCGAGGAAGGCCTGCCGGGGTCCGCTCTGGACGCCCGCTTCACCTTCGAGACGTTCGTGGTCGGCAAACCCAACGAACTCGCCGCCGCCGCCGCCCGCCGGGTGGCCGCCGGGGGACCCGTCACGTTCAATCCGCTGTTCCTGTATGGGGGCGTCGGTTTGGGCAAAACGCACCTGATGCACGCCATCGCCCATGAATTGCAGGCCCGCCAGCCTGAACTGCGCGTGCTGTTCCTGTCGGCCGAACAATTCATGTACCGATTCGTCCAGGCTCTGCGCGAACATCAGATCATGGATTTCAAGGGCATGTTCCGGTCGGTCGATGTGCTGATGGTCGATGACGTGCAATTCATCGCGGGCAAGGAGTCGACGCAGGAAGAATTCTTCCACACCTTCAACGCGCTGGTCGACAACAACAAGCAGATCGTGATTTCCGCCGACCGCGCACCCGGCGAGATCAAGGATCTGGAGGATCGGATCAAATCCCGCATGCAGTGCGGTCTGGTCGTCGATCTTCACCCCACCGACTACGAGTTGCGGCTGAATATCCTGCAACAGAAACTCGACTATTACCGCGAGCAGTACAAGGGTCTGACCCTGACGCCCGGCGTGCTCGAATTTCTGGCGCACCGTATCACCACCAACGTCCGCGTGCTGGAAGGTGCCCTGAACCGTCTGTTCGCCTTCGCCTCGCTGGTGGGCCGCGAGATCACGCTGGACCTGGCGCAAGACTGCCTGTCCGACATCCTGCGCGCCAGCGACCGAAAGCTGACCATCGAGGAAATTCAGCGCAAGGTGGCCGAGCACTACAATATCCGCCTGTCCGACCTGATCGGTCCCAAACGGGTGCGCAACATCGCGCGGCCCAGGCAGGTGGCGATGTATCTGTCCAAGCAACTGACCCTGCGGTCCCTGCCCGAGATCGGTCGCCGGTTTGGCGGGCGTGATCACACCACGATCATGCACGGCGTGCGCAAGATCGAAGAGTTGATGGTCACCGACAGCGATCTGGTCGACAACCTCGTCTTGCTGCGCCGCGCGTTGCAAGGCTAGGGCGCCACGTTACCCGGCCCCCGTCCTCCCCTGATTCGCAGGGACAAGTTAACGTCGCGCGCCCGCCGTTTCGTCTGCACAGGGGGTGTACGGGGGGTGTACAGGCGGCAGACCGCTAAAATCGCCGGATTTCGCGGTGCAAACGCTGCGTTCTCAAGGATTTAGCCCCAACGGGCAGCCAAGCCGCACGATCACCGCCAAAACCCTTGTGAAACCACAAGAAACCGCTAATTTCGGCCTCCCCGACAGGGGCGGCCAAAGGGATGGACCAATGAAGCTCAGCATCGAACGCGGCACGTTGTTGAAGGCGCTGGCGCAGGCCCAATCGGTGGTGGAGCGTCGCAACACGATTCCGATTCTGGCCAACGTCCTGATCGAGGCCGAAGGCGACACTGTCAGTTTCCGCGCCACCGATCTGGATATCGAAGTGGTCGACAAAGCCCCCGCGATGGTGGAACGCGCCGGGTCGACCACTGTATCTGCGGTGATGCTGCATGAAATCATCCGTAAACTGCCCGACGGCGCACTGGTGGCGCTGTCTGCCGATGCGGCCACGGGTCGGCTGTCGATCACCGCCGGGCGGTCCTCGTTCAGCCTTGCGACCCTGCCGCGCGAAGACTTTCCGGTGATGGCGACGTCGGAATACGCCACCAACTTCTCGGCCCCCGCCCCGGTCCTGCGGCGTCTGTTCGACAAGGCGAAATTCGCCATCTCGACCGAGGAGACGCGCTATTACCTCAATGGCGTCTATATGCATGTTTCTACAGGAGAATCTGGCCCTGTGCTGCGCTGTGTGGCGACCGACGGCCACCGTCTGGCCCGCATCGACGCCCCCTTGCCGCCCAACGCCGAAGCCATGCCGGGCGTCATCGTCCCGCGCAAGACCGTAGGCGAATTGCGCAAGTTGCTGGACGACGACGACGCGATCATCGCCGTGTCGGTGTCGGAGACCAAAGTCCGCTTCGCCACCCCCGTCATCACCCTGACGTCCAAGGTGATCGACGGCACCTTCCCCGACTATACCCGCGTGATTCCAATGGGAAATTCTCGCAGGCTGGAGGTCGACGCCACCGAATTTGCCAAGGCGGTGGACCGGGTTGCAACCGTGTCGTCGGAACGCAGTCGGGCGGTGAAACTGTCGCTGGAGGAGGATCGGCTGATCCTGTCGGTCAACGCGCCCGACAGTGGCAATGCCGAGGAAGAACTCGCCGTCGCCTATTCCGACGAAAAGCTGGAAATCGGCTTCAACGCCAAGTACTTGCTGGAAATCGCGAGCCAGGTGGATCGGGAGAATGCGGTGTTTCTGTTCAACTCGTCCGGCGATCCGACCTTGATGCGTGAGGGGAACGATACATCCGCGATTTATGTCGTCATGCCGATGCGCGTGTGACGACCGCCGGGGATTTAACACCCCCGCGCAGATGTTGGTGCTTGAACCTGCGGCGCACCAATGTCTGCTCCCTTTGGATATGTTTGAGCAAATGAAAGAGGTTACGCGTGGCGGGTCTTGCGATTACGGCGTTGACGCTGTCGCATTTCCGCAGCCATCGCGCGGCGCGTTTACAGTTTGATGGGCGGCCTGTGGCTATTGTCGGGCCCAATGGCGCAGGCAAGACGAATATTCTGGAGGCGGCATCACTTTTGTCCCCGGGTCGCGGCTTGCGTCGGGCAGCGGCAGAAGATCTGGCGCGCAAGCCCCAGGCAATAGGATGGAAAGTTACGGCGGATGTGCTGGGTCTGGTAGCGGCGCATGGTGTTGAAACCTGGGCCGAACCGGGTGAGGGGCGACTGGTTCGGATTGACGAAAAGCCAGCCACACAGGTCAGTCTGGGCCGTATCTTGCGGGTCCTGTGGTTGGTACCTACCATGGATAGATTGTGGACTGAATCCGCCGAAGGGCGGCGGCAGTTTCTGGACCGGATATCGCTCAGCTTTGCGCCTGATCATGCCGACGCGGTGCTGAGTTACGACAAGGCGATGCGCGACCGTAACCGGCTGCTGCGCGACCAGATCGCCGATGCCCATTGGTATCGTGCGCTGGAGGCGCACATGGCGCAGGCGGCGCTGGTGATCACGGCGAACCGGCAAACTGCCCTGACGCGATTGGCTGAGGCGCAGGACGGGGCCAAGACCGCCTTCCCGCAGGCCGATCTGGCGATGATCAACCCAGATGGCGCGCCCTTCCCCGACGATCTGGCGCTGGCGCTGGCCGAGGGCCGCAAGCGCGACATGGCCGCCGGGCGCGCCCTGTCCGGTCCGCATCGCGTTGATCTGCAAGCGATCTATGCGGCCAAGGGCACGCCCGCCGACCAATGTTCGACCGGAGAGCAGAAGGCGCTGCTGATCAGCCTGATCCTCGCCAACGCCCGCGCGCTGGCCCATAGTCTGGGGTCCGCGCCGATCCTGCTGCTGGACGAGGTGGCTGCCCATCTGGACGCCGACCGCCGCGCGGCGCTGTATGACGAGCTTTGCGCGCTGGGCGCGCAGGCCCTGATGACGGGCACCGAGGCCGGGTTGTTTGATAGTCTGGGGTCACGCGGTCAGACGGTGCATGTGGCCGAAACCGACGGGTTATCAAGGATCGTTGTGGAATGACCGTCTCGAGTTACGACCTCATGTTGTATGCCGGGGGTATGGCGGCGCTTTGGGCGGTGCCGGGGCCGGTCTGGGTGGCGTTGATGGCGCGGTCGCTGTCGGGCGGGTTCGCCAGCGCCTGGCCGCTGGCGGTGGGCGTGGCGCTGGGCGATGTGGTCTGGCCGCTGGCTGCGATTCTTGGGCTGAGCTGGATCCTCTCGATCTACGGCGACTTTCTGACGGTACTGCGCTGGGTTGCGGCGGTGGTGTTTGTGGCAATGGGTGTGATGCTGATCCGCCAGCCTGCCGGTGTACTGGCGGCCGGCAACCGGATGACACGCCCCGGAGCCTGGGCGGGCTTTGCCACGGGTGTGGCGGCGGTGATCGGGAACCCCAAGGCGATTCTGTTCTACATGGGGGTTCTGCCGGGGTTCTTTGACCTTGGCCGCCTGACCGCGACTGACATCGTCGCCATTCTGGCGGTGTCGATGATGGTCCCGCTGGTGGGCAACCTGGGGCTTGCGCTGTTTCTGGACCGGGCCCGGGCCCTGTTGTCCTCGCCGTCTAATCTGGCCCGGATGAACCTTGTCTCGGGTCTGCTGCTGATTGTTGTAGGTGTCGTTATCGTGCTGACCTGACCCAATATCTTGTGTCATCTGCGTGACATTCCCCCCTCAAGCCGCTAAGAATGCCCCACAAGGCAAGGGATATTCCACCATGACCGCAGCGGCCAAGAAGCCGGAAGAATACGGCGCCGATTCCATCAAGGTTCTCAAGGGGTTGGAGGCGGTTCGCAAACGCCCCGGAATGTACATTGGCGACACCGACGACGGGTCGGGTTTGCACCACATGGTGTATGAGGTGGTGGACAACGGGATTGACGAGGCGCTGGCCGGTCATGCCACCGCCGTCACGGTTAAAATCCACGCCGACAGCAGCGTTTCTGTGCGCGACAACGGGCGCGGCATTCCGGTGGGCATCCATCAGGAAGAGGGTGTGTCGGCGGCCGAGGTCATCATGACCCAGCTTCACGCGGGCGGAAAATTCAACAACACCGACGAGTCGGGCAATGCCTACAAGGTGTCTGGCGGGTTGCATGGCGTGGGCGTTTCAGTCGTCAACGCGCTGTCGGAATGGCTGGAACTGACGGTCTGGCGCGACGACACCGAATACCGCGCGCGATTTGAACATGGCGATTGCGTCGTGCATGTCTACCCGGTTGGCCCCGCGCCGGGAATGCGCGGCACGGAAGTGCGGTTTCTGGCGTCTGCCAAGTCGAACATCCCCGAGGGCACGTTTTCGAACCTCGATTACAACTTCAAGACGCTGGAAAACCGGCTGCGGGAACTGGCGTTTTTGAATTCTGGCGTGCGGATCATCATTGAGGATGAACGCCCTGCCGAGCCTTTGAGCAGCGAGTTGTTCTATGAGGGCGGCGTCAAGGAATACGTCAAATACCTTGACCGTTCAAAGACTTCGGTAATGCCCGAGCCAATCTATATTCTGGGCGAGCGCGCCGGAATCTCGGTCGAAGTGGCGATGTGGTGGAACGACAGCTATAACGAAATGGTGCTGCCCTTCACCAACAACATCCCGCAGCGCGATGGCGGCACGCATCTTGCGGGCTTTCGCGGAGCGCTGACGCGGTGCATCAACGGCTATGCGCAATCGTCCGGGATCGCCAAGCGGGAAAAGATCGACTTCACCGGGGATGACGCGCGTGAGGGGCTGACATGCGTGCTGTCGATCAAGGTGCCGGACCCGAAATTCTCCAGCCAAACCAAGGACAAGCTGGTGTCGTCCGAAGTGCGGCCTGCGGTCGAGAATCTTGTTAACGAAAAGCTGTCAGAATGGTTCGAGGAAAACCCGGCAAACGCCAAGATCATCGTTGGCAAGATCATCGAGGCGGCCTTGGCGCGCGAGGCGGCTCGCAAGGCCCGCGAGTTGACACGGCGGAAATCGGCATTGGATGTGTCGAACCTGCCGGGGAAATTGGCGGATTGTCAGGAAAAGGACGCCTCGAAGGCCGAGATTTTTCTGGTGGAAGGCGACTCGGCGGGCGGCAGCGCTAAACAGGGGCGATCGCGGGCCAATCAGGCCGTTCTGCCGTTGCGAGGCAAGATCCTGAATGTGGAACGGGCGCGATTCGACCGAATGCTGGGGTCGGCGGAAATCGGAACATTGATCACCGCTCTGGGCACCGGGATCGGGCGAGACGAGTTCAACATCGCCAAGCTGCGTTATCACAAGGTCGTGATCATGACCGACGCCGATGTGGACGGCGCGCATATCCGGACACTGCTGCTGACCTTCTTTTTCCGCCAGATGCCGCAACTGATTGAAGGGGGGTTCCTCTACATCGCCCAACCCCCGCTCTACAAAGTCGCGCGGGGAAAGTCCGAGGTTTACCTGAAAGATCAGCCGGCGCTGGAGGATTATCTGGTCGAAATGGGCATCGACGGCGCGGTTCTGCAACTGACCAACGGCGAGTCGATTGCCGGGGCCGATCTTGCCCGGGTGATCGAAGGTGCGCGACAGTTTCGCCGGGTGCTGGACGCCTTCCCGACGCACTATCCGCGCGGGATTCTGGAACAGGCCGCGCTGGCGGGGGCGTTCGATGCGGGCAAGGCCGATGCCGACTTGCAGGATGTGGCCGATACTGTGTCGCGGCGGTTGAACTTGATCGCGGTGGAGTATGAAAAGGGCTGGTCGGGTCGCATCACACAAGACCACGGCATCCGCCTGTCCCGCATCCTGCGCGGCGTGGAAGAGTTGCGAACCCTGGACGGCGCGGTTCTGCGGTCTGGCGAGGCGCGGCGGTTGTCGGCATCCTCGGCCAACACCCGCGACATTTATCGCGACCCGGCACGGCTGATCCGCAAGGACCGCGAACAGGCGATTCACGGGCCCATCGACTTGTTGAAGTCGATTTTGACCGAGGGCGAAAAGGGACTTTCGTTGCAGCGTTACAAAGGCTTGGGCGAGATGAACCCCGAGCAGTTGTGGGAAACCACGCTCGACCCCGAAGCGAGGACGCTATTGCAGGTCAAGGTAGACGATCTGGCCGAGGCCGACGACATCTTTACCAAACTGATGGGTGACGTGGTGGAACCGCGTCGCGAATTCATTCAGGCAAATGCACTGAACGTCGAGAATCTGGACTTTTGAATGGCCTGATGGGACGCGGTGTTTTTGACCGGTAACTGTCGCATTCCTGCGGGTGTGTACCTGTTCAAGCCTTAAGCTGGCGCGAAAGACAAAGGTGCCGCCATGTCGAACGACCCGCTCTTGCAGCCTTATCAGATCAGACACCTGACCCTGCGCAACCGGATCATGACGACCAGCCATGAACCGGCTTATCCCGAGGACGGGATGCCGAAGGACCGCTATCGGCTGTATCATCTGGAGCGCGCAAAGGCGGGCGTTGCGCTGACCATGACGGCTGGGTCGGCGGCGGTGTCGAAGGACTCGCCGCCGGTTTTCAACAACATCCTCGCCTACAAGGACGAGGTGGTACCGTGGATGCGCCGTCTGGCCGACGACTGTCACGAAGCCGGGGCGGCGGTGATGATCCAGTTGACCCACCTCGGACGGCGGACGCGGTGGGACAAGGGCGATTGGTTGCCTGTGGTGGCCGCAGGGCCCGCGCGCGAGCCCAGCCATCGCGCGTTTCCCAAGGTGATCGAGGATTGGGACATTGCCCGCATCATCACCGATTATGCCGACGCCGCCGAACGGATGCAGGCGGCGGGGTTGGATGGGGTCGAGTTCGAATGCTACGGCCACCTGATGGATCAGTTCATGTCGCCGCTGACCAACACCCTTGAGGCACCCTATGGCGGCAGTCTGGAAAACCGCGCGCGGTTCGCGATGGATATTCTGGCGGCCTGTCGCAAGCGGGTCGGGGATAAGTTTCTGCTGGGCGTCCGCTATACGGCAGATGAGGTGGAAGAGGGTGGGATTTCGGCGGATGAAGGCATCGCCATCGGCAAGATGTTCCGTGATTCTGGGTTGGTCGATTTCCTGAACATCATCAAGGGGCGCATCCACACCGACCCCGCGATGACCGACGTGATCCCGATTCAAGGCATGGCATCCGCCCCACATCTGGATTTCGCCGGACGGATCAGGGCAGAGGTGGGGTTGCCAACCTTTCATGCCGCGCGCATCCCCGATGTGGCGACGGCGCGTTATGCCGTGCAGTCTGGGCAGTTGGACATGGTGGGGATGACCCGCGCGCATATGGCCGACCCGCATATCGTGCAAAAGATCGTCGAAGGGCGCGAGCATGATATTCGTCCCTGCGTCGGGGCTACCTATTGTCTGGACCGCATCTATCAAGGCGGCATGGCGCTGTGCATCCATAATCCGTCGACCGGGCGGGAAGCGGATTTGCCCCATGCGATTGACCCGGCAGCCTTGCAGCGTCGCGTGGTCGTGGTCGGTGCAGGTCCTGCAGGGCTGGAGGCGGCGCGGGTGGCGGCAGAACGCGGCCACCGTGTGACGGTGTTCGAGGTGGCGGCCCAACCGGGAGGTCAGATCAGGCTGACGGCGCAGACTCCGCGGCGGCGCGAGATGATGGGGATCATCGACTGGCGCATGGCGCAATGTGCGGCGCGGGGGGTGGAGTTTCGGTTCAATACCTGGGCCGAAGCTGCGGATGTGATGGCGTCAAGCCCCGATGTGGTGATCGTGGCCACCGGGGGCCTGCCCGAAAAAGACATCCTGCGCTTTGGCAATGACCTGACGGTTTCGGCGTGGGATATCCTGTCGGGCGACGTCAAACCGGGCAGCAATGTGCTGCTCTATGACGATGCGGGCGATCACACCGCGTTGCAGGCGGCGCAACTGCTGGCCGAATCCGGGGCGAGGGTCGAGGTTATGACGCCCGACCGCAGCTTTGCGCCCGATGTGATGGCGATGAATCTGGTGCCCTACATGCGGGCGATGCAAGGGCGGGATGTCACCTTTACCGTGACCTATCGACTGACCGGGGTTGAACGCGATGGCAACCGGATCAAGGCCACCATCGGGTCAGATTACTTGCCGCTGACCAAGACGGCGCATTATGATCAGATCGTGGTGAACCACGGCACGCAACCGCTGGCCGATCTGTATTTCGACCTGAAACCGCTGTCGGTGAATCGGGGTGCGGTGGATTACGATGCGCTGATCGAGGGGCGGGCGCAGGCTTTGAACGGCGGGCCAGCCGGGTTTCAACTGTTCCGGATTGGCGATGCGGTAGAGGCGCGCAACACCCATGCCGCGATCTATGACGCCCTTCGGTTGGTACGGACGGTCTAGAGGCTACCACCCGCGACATGCCGCGCCGCCGCTTGAGAGGCCGCTGAACAGGCGGTCGCAAGGTTGGCGGACTGCGCAAGCCCCACCGCAAGCGCGCCGATAAACGCATCGCCTGCGCCATGTGAACTGACGACCTTGACCTTTTGGGCAGGCAGGATAAGCATTTTATCCCCGGCACTTAGCGCGGCTAATCCTTGCTCGCCCACTGTTACCACTACAGCCTTGAACCGGGCGGCAAGGTGGCGGACGGCAGCGGCGGCGCTTTGCAGACAGCGAACTTGACCTGTGCCCATCATCTCTGCCTCGACCGCGTTGACCACCAGAATGTCGATCAACGGGGGAAGGGTGGCGGGCAGCGGCCTGCTGGGGGCCGCGTTCAGAATGGTGCGAAGACCGCGGCTTCGCGCCTCGGTTGCGGCGGCTAGGTTTACGGCATCGGGCACTTCGTTTTGCAGCACCAGCAGCGTGACCCCGGCCCAGACGGCTGGGTCGGACAGGCCAGCAGGGTCGATCTTCAGATTCGCGCCCGATACGATGGTCGCGGCATAATCGCCCGCTGTATCCTGAATTGCGACGCTGATCCCCGAGCCTGCGTCCGGCACCGTGGACACAAACCTTTCCTCCACCCCCACCGCACGCAGATGGCTGCGCAGATAGCGGCCAAATTCATCATCGCCAATTGCCCCGAACATCCGCGCTTGCGCGCCCTGCCGGCAGACCGACACCGCCTGATTGCCGCCCTTGCCGCCGAACTTCGGATACCACCGCGATCCCACCCCCGTCTCGTCCCGGCGCGGCAGGTGATCGGCCTCGACCAGGATATCGTAGTGCAGGCTTCCGGCGATCAGGATCAGGGGGGAGTCAGCCATCTTGCCACCTCGCCCTTACGCACCCGGACATGAGCGACCGCCTTGCTCGCCTGCAACATACGGTCAACCGTATTCTGATCTGCGTGCCGGCGGCCGTGTTCTGACGATTGTCCAAAGTCATCCGCCGGTGGTCGCCCGCGCCAAAGCCAGTCGCGCGCGCTCCAGGGCAGCGACCGGTTCCTGGTGGCCTTGCGCCGCAGCCAGCGTATTGTCGCCTTCCAGCTGCGCCACGGCATCCAGCATCCGGCGCACGGTGCGGATATTTGCGGAGCATTCCACCACCGGATCCAGCCCCGAAGCATCGGGGAACGTATCGAAATAGATCGCGCCGTCGAACCCGCCGCGATGGACTTGCCGCAGCAGTTCCAGCGTGGCCAATTCGTGAACCGCCCCGACCATCAGACCGTCGTCCCGCTTGGCATAACCGTCGTTCAGATGCAGGCCCAACAGCCGTGACTTGCGCTGGATCAACGCAGCGGCGAAAGCGGGCTGTTCGTCGGCATAGAGCGCATGGGCAAAGTCGAGGGTCACGCCAAGGTTCGGCGCGCCGACTTCGGCAATCGCCAGAAGGGTAGTGGCGGCATCGGGCAGAACGCTGTAAGCCCTTGGTTCGTTTGGTTTATACTCGATTGAGACGAGGCAGTCGGGGTCATGTTCGGCCACTTCGGCGATGCCCGAAACCTCGGCCTCCCAAAGGGCTGGATAGTCGCATTGAAAGGTATAATCCCATCCGTCTTGCCCCAGCCACAGCGTCATCATCGGCGCACCCATGGCGCGGGCGGCGTCGATGCCGCGTTTGGTCAGATCAATCGCCTCGCGCCGTACCGACGCATCCGGGTTGGTGAAGGCCCCGCGTTTGTAGGCAGGGTTGGAGTAGTAGCGCATCGCGAGGCCGGACACCGCCAGCCCGCAGTCGCGCACCATTGCGCCTGTGGCCTCTGGGGCATCCGTGACGTGATCGGGATAATTCAGGTCCAGTTCAGAAAGCCCTGCCACGGACGCCGCGCGCTCCACCATCTGGGCCAGACCGGGCTTACCTGTATTGTCGGGCCAGTAAAGCGCGGCCCCCGAGGCGAAGGAGTTTATCCGCGTGGCAAATCGCTGTCCAAGCATTCGACTCTCCTCGATGACGTCATGGATACAGGTTTGTCTGTAAGGTTGGAAGAGTCTGCCTATGCTTGCCTATGCGTGTCGGGCCATGAATACCGCCTGCTTAACGCCGCTTCAGCCAGATCGCGCCTTCGCCCAGAGAGGCCACGAATACCTGATGGGCAGCGGTTTCTTCGGCGGTCAGGCGGCTGGGCAAGGCGGTGGGGCGCGGGGTGGGACGCCAGGCCGATCCGGACGCTGTCGCGTCGTGGCGGGTGCGTTGTTGTTCGGGGGACAGGCCGAAATCCGGCTGCCGGCCACCAACGAGTTCAAGATAGACTTCGGCCAGAATCTCGCTATCGAGCAGGGCGCCGTGTTTTTTGCGGCCCGAATTGTCGACGCCGAACCGCCGACAAAGCGCATCAAGCGACGAGGGCGAGCCGGGAAACCGCTGTCGCGCGATCATCAGCGTGTCGGTGGCGCGGGTGTGGGCAAGCGGGGGCAGGCCCAATTTCGTCAATTCGGCATTCAGGAACTTAAGGTCGAAGGCGGCATTGTGGATCACCAGTTTGGCATCCCCGATGAAGGCCAGAAAATCGCGCGCGACCTCGGCAAACAGGGGTTTGTCGCGCAGGAAATCATCGCTGAGGCCATGAACCTCGAACGCCTCTTTCGGCATCAGGCGCTGGGGGTTGAGGTATTGGTGGAACGTGTTCCCGGTCGGCAGATGGTTCAGCAGTTCGACTGCGCCGATCTCGACGATCCTGTGCCCTTCCAAGGGTTCAAGCCCGGTGGTTTCGGTATCCAGCACCACTTCGCGACGGATGGAACGGCGCAAGAGTTCAGTCATGGGTGTATTCCGTTGGTCATGGTAGAGCGCAGATAGATCAGCAGGGACTGCACATAAGCGCGGGTCGCGTCCAGAGACAGGGTTTCGACGATGTGCATGGCGCGTTTGCGTTTTTCAGCGTCGGGCATCTGGCGTGCGACGAGCAGATCGAACCGACTTTGGGTCATTCCCGGTCGCGCCATGACGCGCGCAAGTTGCAAGGATGGGGGGGCTGTCACCAGAAGCGTCGCGTCTGTATCGGCGTCCAGCCCGGTTTCGAACAGCAACGGGATGTCGAGAACTACCAGGGGCGCGCGCGTGGCCGTCAGAAAGTGTTGGCGGTCTGCGGCTACAAGGGGGTGGATCAATGCCTCCAGCCGGGAAAGGTCGCTGGGATCAGCAGCGATGCGGGATTTGAGGGCGGCGCGGTTTACGCCGCCGTTCTGGACCGCGTCAGGGAAGTCTTGGGCCAGAGCGGCAGCCGCCATGCCGCCGGGGGCATAAAGGCGGTGGACGGCGGCGTCGGCGTCCCAGATGGGCATGCCTTGTTCGGCAAAAAAACCTGCGGTGGTGGACTTACCCATCCCGATGGACCCGGTCAGACCAAGCCGAAAGGGCCGCGTCATGCCGAAATCACAGCATTGCGGGTGGCGGCGTCGACTTCGGGGCGGGGCCCGAACCACCGCTCGAACCCCGGGGCAGCCTGATGCAGCAACATGCCCAGACCGTCAACGACGTGGCAGCCGCGCGCCTCTGCCTCGATCAGGAACCGGGTTTTCAGCGGGCTGTAGACCAGGTCAGTCACCAGCGTGTTCACCGACAGAGCATCGAGCGGCACGCGGAATTCAGGCTTGCCTGTCATGCCAAGCGAAGTGGTGTTCACCACGACGGCGGCACCGTCCAGCATGCTGGCGGATTGAACCCAGTCGTGGATGATCACCTTGGCGCCAAAATCGGACCGTAACGTCTCGGCCCGCGGCCTGGTGCGGTTGGCGAGACGAATTTCCGGCACCCCCACCTCGATCAGGGCGGCGATGACGGCGCGGGCGGCCCCGCCGGCGCCGAACACCGCCGCCGGGCCCTGACTGGGCTGCCACTGCGGCGCGTATTGCCGCAAATTGGCCATGAAACCGGAACCATCGGTATTATCGGCGTGGATGCGGCCATCCTTGCGAAAGATCAGCGTATTGGCGGCCCCGATCAAGGCCGCGCGGTCGGTCACCACATCGGCCAGCGCCAGGACAGTTTCCTTGTGCGGGATCGTGACGTTCAGGCCGACGAAACCCAGACGGGGTAACATGTCCAGCACTTGTTTGAGGTCGGCCTGAGCCACATCCATCGGGATGTAGTGGCCTTTGATCGCGTAGCGCCGCAGCCAGTAGCCATGCAGGGCGGGAGATCTGCTGTGGGCGACAGGGCTGCCGATCACGCCGGCAAGGGGAATGCGCGGCAGATCGTTCATGCCTCGATGGCCTTGATCTGGCCGAGGTAGCCCAGAAGCGGCAGCAAAGGGAGACCGAGAACGGTGAAATAGTCGCCCTCGATGGCTGAAAACAGCCGCGCGCCTTCTTCTTCCAGCTTGTACGCTCCGACGCAATGCCGGACGCTTTCCCAATTGCGGGACAGATAATCCGTCAGATAGCTGTCGCTGACGTGGCGCATCGTCAAACTGACCTCTCCTACATGACGCCAGATCGGCTGACCGGCGTCGTATAGCACAACGGCAGACAAAAGGCGGTGGGTCTGGCCGCGAAGAAGCTGAAGTTGTGCCCGCGCTGCATCAGGGGTTTCGGGCTTGGCCCACACTTCACCGCGAAAATCGAGAACCTGATCGCAGCCAAGCACGAGCGCAGCAGGGTTGCGATCCGCCAGCTTGCGGGCCTTCATTTCGGCTAGCGTGTCGGCCACACCGCGCGGTGTGGCTTTCTCGGCACGCAGGGCGGCTTGCAGGCTGACCTCGTCGATACGAGCAGGGTGCGCCTGAACCTCGACCCCCGCGGCGCGGAGCAGGTGAAGTCGAATCGGCGAGGCCGAGGCGAGGATCAGGGGCCGGGTCATGCGGGCTTGGGCGTTCCTGTGGACAATCCGGGTTTGTTCCGGGCAGATCGAGCTGGGATAATGAGGTGTCGGGGTCCAAAGGGCGAAGAATGCCGGGCTTTGTCAAGCTGTCATGGGACATTTCCACAAGGTCACAAGTGGGGCACAAAGCTGTTTATCAGGCGTTGCACGGCGACACTGTGGATAGAGCTAAGGATGCGAAAGAGATGTCTATCCTGTTGATCGTTCTGCATTTTTCTGACGTTTGTTGTCGACCGCGTGAACGATCCACGGGGTTATGCGCTGTAGGGTGTTCTGTGGAGTGTTCTGCCAATCCGGATTCCCCCAGCCCCTACAACTACATCTTTTCTTTATATAATCTATCTTTAAGCAGAAGGCAAACCGAGGAGCGTGCGATGGATGATCTGTTGAGTGGGGCCTATCTGTGGGTCAAGGCCGTGCATGTGATGGCCGTGATCGCCTGGATGGCGGGACTGTTCTATCTGCCGAGGCTTTTCGTCTATCACACCGAACAGGTCGAACCGGGGACCAAGACGGAT
>JBBRVJ010000013.1:0-34176 GCA_038246975.1 Rhodobacterales bacterium
CAGCCCGCTGATGGCCGAATATATCGCGGCCGAGGGGCTGGATTTCGGCATGGCCACCCCGGCGCGCTATCTGAATGCGATGGCGGCTGCGGGGTTTGTGGACGGGGCCACCACCTCGCGCAACGCCTGGTACCGCAGCCGCGCGCGCGAAGAACTCGACCGCCTGAAGGGCGATGTCGGCATCGCCGCCGCGCGCATCGTGGGGCAGGATTTCGTCGATCACAACATCGCCATCTGGACCCGGATCATCCCGGTGCTGGACAGCGGCGAACATTCCCCCACCCACCTGGCTGCCCGCAAGCCGGACTGAGGCGGGCCTGCGCCCCCCCCCCCGCCGCGCGCTACGGGCAGTCACAACTTGCGCACCACATCACCCAGACCCACCACGCCGTCCTGTTCGACCGAACAGAACAACCCCCGCAGGCGGAAAGGTTGGTGTCTCGCCGCACGAACCCATTCATAGGCCGCCTTGCCGCAGCGCACCTTCCATTTCACGCAGCCATCATTCGGCTCGTCACTGACGCACAGCACCGCCGTGCCAACCAGCAACAGCGTGCCGGCGGGCAGATTGGCATGGCTCATGTCAAGATCGGCCACGATGTTGTCGCCCGGATGGTTTCGCGGATCTCGGTTGCGCCAGACCAGATCAAGGACACGCGATGGCAGGATGCTGACCTGACTGCGCGGATCGGGGCTGCCGTCCTCAAGCACCAGCCAAGGGCAGGATGCCTCGAAATCGCCGACGACACCCAAGGCGCGCGTCAGGGTCAGGTGGTCGGGAAAGCTGCGCCGGTTCGGCTTGGGCCGGGCGCACAGCAGGCGCACCGGACCATCCGTCCGGGGGGCGGCCAAAACATCGGGCAGAGCGGCGGCAAGATCTTCGGCACTGACGAAATCGGTCGGCGTTCCGGTCATGGCAGCGGTCCTTTCCCTGCAAAGTCGCGCGACAGGCGCTGGTGGCTGGCGTCGCAACTGGTGCATGGGCTTGGTCGGTCGGTCCAGACGGCAACACCGCGATCAAAGTCCCTGACGGCAAACTGTGCGGCCACCACCAACGCCGGCGCAATCAAAACCCAGACCCAGCGCCGATGCGCCCAAAAATCGCTCGTTCCGCCGCCGCGCTCCAAGGCTCCAAGAGCACGGCCCCGACATCGACGTTTTCATTCTGCATCGGCAGGTCGATATCGACCGCCCGGTCCAATTCCTGTGCAGAGCGGTGGCCCGCACAGGTGGCAGCAGCGCTGATCGCCGGGGCTTCGCAGCCGCCGACCCGGTTCAGAGGGAAGAGCAACGCGGCACCCTCGTCTGCGCCGCGCAAGGCTTGGTACAGATCGTCCACCGGGGCACGCTGGCCCACGGCAACCAGCCCTGTCGCGGCAAGCGTTTGCTCGCGCCCCGAATGTTCGCAGGCCAGCATCATCGTCTGCCCGTCGAACCAGTCCAGCCCATGCGCGGTGATCAGCATGTTCTTCAGCCCCATCAGATGGCCTGGCACGCGCCAGCCCTCGCCAGTGTTCTCGGACCATGTCGACACCAGATCGGCGGGGGTGATCAGCGTCACCTCCAGCCCGGCCTTGCGCAGCCGTTCCGCAACTCGCCGCATATATAGTAGCTGTCGCTGTCTAACACCACAGTCGGGCCAGTTCGCAGGGTGCCGTCCCTGATGTCTTCGGGGGGTGAAGAGCCGGGTTTCGTCCATCCCGACGGGGGCAAAGCGCTTGCCGCCAAAGACATCGCGGCGCCAGCGGGAGCTGGCGATAGCCGCGCGTAAAGACCGGTCGGCGTGTCCACCTGCATCACTGCTCCCTGCGCCATCACGGCGATCCGGTCCGATAGCGCACATCCGGACGCGGGAAAATTGCATATTTCTGGAACACCATGTTGATCGGGCGATGATGCGGCGGCACATCCTCCATCGGTTGGCCGTCGATCACGATCTCGACAGAAGCCACCCCCTCGAACCCCGCCAACATGATAGGGACATACAAGAATAAGGTGAATGCCAGCGCGTAGACCGCCAGCGGGCGGTTTGGACGATCATGAGTTTCGCACGCTTTCATCACCCTTACGCGCCTTTAACCACACTGGTCATCGGACGGGGTTCCCTTGTCGATATCCTTCCTGCAAAGCCGCCCGCCACGCCATCGGCTGTTACCGGCCCGCCATCGGATCGGACCTTGTCAAGCGCGCGCCGGCTCGGTTGCACAAATCCTGTGAGGGATTCATCTCGCGAATCCAGTGCGGTAGCTGAATGGCATGAGCAGACCTACACGCCCCGCCAGCAAAACCAGGAACTGGCCGGCCTGCAATGAAGCGCTCAAGCGCCGTGGCTCACTGACGATCTGGTTCGATCCCGCCATGATCTGGGAAGCCGCGCCGACCGGCGAGCGCGGCCGACGGCCCGACGACAGGGGGGAAGAGGATCGGAAAACAGTCCGGGGGACTGTTTTCCCGACGAACGCGCAAGCACGGCGGCAACGGGGCTAAGGCGGGCACCGTCGTCGCATATCTCAGGCCGGGAAAATCAGCGCCAACCCCACCTCGGCGGCGTCAGTCGAACGTGCCGGTTACCCGGCCAAACAGCATGAAAGCGCGGGCGGTCCGGGTTTCCGACAGGTCTGACAGATCGGAGTCGCTGGCGTTTTTCTCGAACTCGGCGAAAACCTTGTCGAAAGTGCGCAGAAAGTGGTGGCCTGCGTCACGGAACACGACGTCCTCGCGCATCCGGCTGGCGGTCAGGGCCAGCGACGACCGATCCCGCACCCCGCCCAGCCCCGCAATGGTGCGTCCACGGTCGCCGGTCGCGAACTTGCGCCAAAGCTCGGGGCGGCTGCGGTCTGGGCGCAGGTCGTCCATGTAGATGCCTTCCTGCGACAGCAAGGTCAGCACGTCCTGCGCCGCCCTGATCAGTTTGGCGACCGTGCGATCCTCGAGTGCCAGACGGAGGGCGCGAAAACCTTCTTTGTCATCAGGGCTTTCCGGGAATTGCAGCGCGCGTATGAAGTCGGCGACCGACAGCGGGGGGCGCAGGTCTTCGGCGGGGGTGCCCAGGGCCAGCCCGGGCTGTTCGGCCCCCAGATCGGGCCGAGGTGCGGCCATCGCGGCCTTGCGGTTGGCGGAGGGCACGGTCAGCGAGGCATCGCGGCGCGAGGTGAAGGTGGCGATGGCGGTTTCGGTCTGTCTGGCCGACGCCGCGATTTCGTCGATCCGCTTTTCTACCGACGGTTTCAGCGCGGCCTGCGTCTGCTGATTGGCGAGATAGGCGTTGCGCATCGCGTCGACGGCGGCCTGCAACCGGGCCGCCTCGGCTCGCAGGCTCCGCACGGACCGCAGGGTGGTCAGCGCCGCCCAGATCAGCGCCAGCGGCAGAAATACCACCAGCAGCGTAAGCACCAGACCGAGCGAGCTTTCATCCTGCGGTCCGGTGATCACATAGGCCACCACGGCAGCGACCCAGACCAACGACAGTCCCCCCGCCACGATTTCCGTCGCCGAAACGCCTGTCTCCCCGTCGCTGCGGGCATAGAGCCCCAGATCCATCGGTTTGTCGTCTGGTTCGGGCATGGGCCTTTTCCGCAGGGACGTGTTAAACGAAGCGGATCGTCAGAACTTCATAGCTGCGCTGGCCGCCGGGGGTTTTGACTTCGACCGAATCGCCTTCGGATTTGCCGATCAGGGCGCGGGCCAGTGGCGAGCGGATGTTCAGCTTGCCGCCTTCGATGTCCGCCTCGGGTTCGCCGACGATCTGATAGGTTTTTTTCTCGTCGGTGTCCTCGTCGGCCAACGTCACCGTCGCCCCGAACTTGATCGAGCCGGACAGTTTGGTGGGGTCGATCACCTCGGCCAGCGACAACACCGCCTCAAGCTCCTTGATGCGGCCTTCGATGAAGGACTGTTTTTCGCGGGCGGCATGGTATTCGGCGTTTTCCGACAGGTCGCCATGCTCGCGCGCCTCGGCAATCGCACGGATCACGGCGGGGCGTTCCTGCGATTTCAGGACCTTAAGCTCACTGTCCAGCGCGGTGAAACCGCCGCGCGTCATCGGTATCTTTTCCATCGGCCATTTCACGTAAATGAGAAGGCCACGATCCGCGAGGACCATGACCTTGTGCCACATATCCCTGTACCTGATCCGACGAGGGGACAGATTGCAAGAGGATAAGGCGCGAATAAGCGGCAGCTTGTCGCAGGAGAAGAAGAATGCTGGCGCTGCGCCTTGAAGGGATTTGATGTGGCGTCATGGTTGACCATATCAGCCACTTGGGGCAATCACGCAGACAGCCATAACCGGAGGAAGCCATGCCACAGGATACCGTGCGCGACGCGATGGAATATGACGTGGTGATCGTGGGCGCGGGGCCTGCGGGTCTGTCGGCGGCGATCCGGTTGAAGCAACTGGACCCTGCCCTGACGGTGGTGGTGCTGGAAAAAGGGTCCGAGGTCGGGGCGCACATCCTGTCGGGGGCCGTGCTGGACCCGGTGGGTCTGGACAAGCTGTTGCCGGACTGGAAGTCGATGGGCGCACCGGTCACGGTGCCGGTGGTCGAGGACAATTTCTATCTGCTGGGGCCTGCGGGGCAAATTCGCATTCCGAACTGGCCGATGCCGTCGTTGATGAACAACCACGGCAACTACATCGTCTCGATGGCCAATGTCTGTCGCTGGATGGCGGGTGTGGCCGAGGGGCTGGGGGTAGAGATTTTCCCCGGTTTCGCGGCTTCTGCACTGGTCTATGGTGACAGGAATCAGGTTGTGGGCGTAGTTGCCGGTGAGTTCGGCTTCAACCCGGATGGCACCAAGGGTCCGTCCTACGAGCCGGGGATGGAGTTGCGCGGCAAGTATGTCTTCCTGTCGGAAGGCGTGCGCGGGTCATTGGCCAAGGAAGTGATGGCCAGATACGATCTGTCCAAAGGCAAATGCCCGCAGAAATTCGGGCTGGGGATGAAGGAAATCTGGGAGATCGACCCGGAAAAGCATCGCGCGGGCCGGGTCACGCACACGATGGGCTGGCCGCTGGGCCGTAACGCCGGGGGCGGGTCCTTCATCTATCATCTTGAGAACAATCAGGTCTATGTCGGGTTTGTCGTGCACCTCAACTATGAAAACCCGTATCTGAACCCCTATCAGGAATTCCAGCAATTCAAACATCATCCGATGGTCGCCGAGTTGTTGAAAGGCGGCAAGCGGGTGGCCTACGGTGCGCGCGCGATCAGTGAGGGCGGCTGGCAGTCGATCCCCAAGATGGTGGCGCCGGGGGTGGCGTTGCTGGGCTGCACCGCAGGGCTGGTCAACGTGCCGCGCATCAAGGGCAACCACAATGCGATGCTGTCGGGGATAGACGCCGCAGAGGCGGCGTTCGTGGCGCTGCACGGGGGTCGGTCGGGTGACGAGTTGACCGAATATGAAACGCTGGTGCGCGGCGGGCCGATTGCGGCGGACCTGAAAAAAGTCCGCAACGTCAAACCGTTGTGGTCGAAGTACGGGCTGATGGCCTCGCTGATGGGCGGCGGTCTGGACATGTGGACCAACAGCCTGTTCGGCGCGTCTTTCTTCGGCACGCTCAAACACGGCAAGTCGGATGCGGCGGCGACCGGCAAGGCCCGCGATCACAAGCCGATCGATTATCCCAAACCCGATGGCGTGCTGTCTTTCGACCGGCTGACCAACGTCGCCTTTTCGGCGACAAACCATGACGAACATCAGCCCGCCCACCTGAAACTGATTGATCCCGGCATCCCGATCCGGGTCAACCTGCCGGAATATGCCGAACCCGCGCAACGCTATTGCCCGGCGGGGGTGTATGAGGTGGTGACAGAGGTGGGCCGCGACCCGCGGTTTGTGATCAACTTTCAGAACTGCGTCCATTGCAAGACCTGCGACATCAAGGACCCGTCGCAAAACATCAACTGGACCACGCCGCAGGGTGGGGGCGGACCGAACTATCCCAATATGTAGACCTTTCACGCGGAATTGCGCATAAAATGGCAGATCACCGGCAATCGGCGGTTTCATTCGATTGCCCTGACAGGGGCGCCGCACTAGCCTCGGCATCTGGTTTGAAGGAGCGCTGCCGCATGCCCCGTTTGTTTCGTCTGATTGGCCCCATGGTTCTGGCCGTGGTGCTGGGAGCGCCGGTGACAGCACAGGATGGCGATCCGGGGGCCTATCTCGCGGCGCGGGTTGCGGGTGCGCAAAATGACTATCGCGCGGCGGCGGCGTGGTATGCCCGTGCGATGCTGGCCGATACGCGCAATGTGGCCCTGCTGGAAGGCGCAGTCATCGCCAACATCAACATCGGCGAGATCGCCCTTGCCGCCGAGATTGCCAAGCGCCTCCGCGATCTGGGCGGGCGCAACCAGACGGCGACGCTGGCGTTGATGGCCAAAGCCGCGAAGGCCGGTGATTACGCGACCCTGCTGGCCGAAGGTGCCGACGGACAGACGGTCGGCGCGCTGCTGGATGGGTTGGTCAAGGCTTGGGCCGAACTGGGCAATGGGCGGATGTCCGAAGCGCAGGCCGGCTTCGACGCCTTGGCCAAAACCAAGGGGCTGGAGCCGTTCGGGCTGTATCACAAGGCGCTGGCACTGGCATCGGTCGGTGACTTCGAAGGGGCCGATGAAATCATGTCCGGCCGGGCGGCGGGATCCTTTTCGGTCACGCGGCGTGGCATCATCGCCCATTTACAGGTGCTGAGCCAGTTAGAGAACAACACCCAGGCGCTTGCAGTTCTGGACCGCAACTTTGCTCTGGGGCAGGACCCAGATTTCGACAATCTGCGGCTGCGTTTGAAAGCGGGCGAACCTGTGCCATTCGATGCGGTCCGAAATCCGGCCGATGGGCTGGCCGAGGTGTTCTACTCTCTGGCAACCGCGCTGAATGGCGAGGCAGAGGACGGTTATACCCTGATGTATGCCCGGATCTCGGCGCATCTGCGGCCCGATCACGTCGACGCCATTCTGCTGACGGCGGGTCTGCTGGAAGTGCAGGGCCAGTTCGACCTTGCGACCGAGGCTTATGCGCTGATCCCTCCGGAAAGTCCCGCCTCCTATATGGCAGAAATCGGGCGGGCGGATGCGACCTATTCGGCGGGGCGCAAGGAAGCCGCCATCGAGATTCTGCAAGCCTTGTCGCGCACGGATGGGACTATTCTGGCGGTGCAGGTCGCCTTGGGCGACGGATTGCGCCGCGAAGAACGCTATCAAGAGGCAGAGGCCGCCTATTCAGCCGCGCTTGCCCTGGTCCCCGAACCCACCGAACGGCATTGGACCCTGTTCTATAGCCGCGCGATTTGCCGCGAGCGTGGCCAAAACTGGGATGCCGCCGAAGCGGACTTCCGTGAGGCGCTGCGTCTGAACCCCGATCAGCCACAGGTGTTGAATTACCTCGGCTATTCGCTGGTGGATCGCGGAGAGAAACTGCCCGAGGCGTTGGCCCTGATCGAACGCGCCGTCGCGGCACAGCCCGAAGCGGGGTATATTCTGGACAGTCTGGCCTGGGCGCTGTTCCGGCTGGGCCGCTTTGACGAGGCTTTGGCCCCGATGGAAAAGGCGTCGCTGCTGGAACCGGTCGATCCGGTGGTGACCGATCATCTGGGCGATGTGTACTGGCAGGTCGGGCGCAAGCTGGAGGCGCAGTTCCAATGGCGTCGAGCGCTGTCGTTCGATCCTGTCGAGGTCGAGGCCACCCGCATCCGGCGCAAGCTGGAGGTCGGGCTTGACGCAGTCTTGCTGGAGGAATCCACAAAGCCCAAGCCGGTGGTCGAGGCGCAACCCTGAATGGTGACAACGATTCTGGCGCGGGCCAAGGTCAACCTTTGCCTGCATGTGACCGGGCGGCGAGGCGATGGCTATCATCTGCTGGACAGTCTGGTGGTGTTTGCCGATGTGGGTGACCGAATTTCGGTGGTGGCGGCGGATCGGCTGGAATTGACGATCACCGGGCCGATGGCGGGATCGCTGCCGGTTTCCGATGACAATCTGGTGTTGCGCGCAGCCCGGCTGTTCGAGCAGCGGCAAGGGGTTGCCATCACTCTGGACAAGGTGCTGCCCGTGGCGTCGGGTGTCGGCGGCGGTTCGGCAGATGCGGCGGCGACGTTGCGGGCCTTGTCGACACTGTGGGGCGCGGGGCTTCCGGCGGGGTCCAGAGTCCTGTCGCTGGGCGCGGATGTGCCGGTCTGTCTGGCCGGGGTTCCGGCGCGGATGGAAGGAGTGGGCGAGGTGATCACCCCGGTGCAAGGACTGCCTGCGGCGTGGCTGGTGCTGGTCAATCCGGGGGTTGGGGTGGCCACGCCGGATGTGTTCCGCGGCCTGTCGCGCCGCGACAATTCCCCCCTGCCCCGCATCTTGCCGCCGCTGCGCGGTCTGGCCGAACTGGCCGCGTTTCTGCAGATGCAGCGGAACGATCTGGAGGCTGCGGCGATGGCGCTGGCCCCGGTGGTGGCGCAGGTCAAATCCGCGCTGGCCGCACAGCCGGGCTGCCTTCTGGCGCGCATGACAGGGTCGGGGGCCACATGTTTCGGACTGTTCCCCGACCCTTTAAGTGCGTCGGCAGCGGCTCAGGCGGTGCGCAAGGCAGAGCGCGGATGGTGGGTCGCGGCGGCAGAGATGATGGTTTAGGGCCAGCCCATGCCCAAAACTTGCCCCCCATGACGGTCAACTGATCCGCTCCACCACAAAGTCAGCCAGAGCCTCCAGCATTTCGCGCAGCGGATGGGGCGGCAGCACCGTCAATGCCGCCCGCGCCTTTGCGGCATAGGCCAAAGCGTCGGCGCGTGCCGCCTGCATCGACCCGTGCCGCGCCATGATGGCCATGGCTTGCGCCAGATCGCCGTCGCGCTGGTCGCCCTTTTCGATCACCCGGACCCAGAAGGTGCGCTCTTGGGGCGAGGCGGCGGCCACCGCCTTGATCACCGGCAAGGTCAGTTTACGTTCTCTGAAATCGTCCCCGGTGTTCTTGCCGATGTCGGTATCGGACCCGCCGTAATCCAGCAGGTCATCGACGATCTGGAACGCGACCCCCAGCGCATCGCCATAGACGAACAACGCGCGCACCTGATCTTCGGGCGCCCCCGCTATGACACCTCCCACCTCGGTTGCGGCCGAAAACAGGGCGGCGGTCTTGCCGCGCACGACTTGCAGATAGATCGCCTCGGTGGTGGCAAGGTCCTGAGACGCCGTCAGTTGCAGCACCTCGCCTTCGGCAATCGTGGCGCTGGCATTCGCCAGAATATCCATCACCCTTAGCGACCCGGTTTCGACCATCAACTGAAAGCTGCGGGAAAACAGGTAATCGCCGACCAGCACCGACGATTTGTTGTCCCACAGCAAGTTGGCGGTGGGGCGACCCCGGCGGCGGGCGGATTCGTCGACCACGTCGTCATGCAGCAGGGTCGCGGTATGGATGAACTCCACCGTTGCCGCCAGATGCACATGGAACGGGCCCGAATATCCGCACAGCCGAGCTGCGGCGAGTGTCAGCATCGGGCGCAGGCGCTTGCCGCCCGCCTCGATCAGGTGTGCCGTGACCTGCGGGATGCGCGGCGCGTGTTCCGACGCCATCCGGTCGCGGATCATCGCATTGACGGCGGCGAGGTCGGTGGCCAGGGCGTGGGACAGCCGGTCCAGCGGCTTTTGTGAGGCTTCGTCCAAACTCATGCTCGTCCCCGCTCGACTCGTCACGCCCGGATGCCTACATCTGAGCCTATGCAAGAATTGTTGCGCACCACCGACCCCACCCTGATCGCCTTTGCCCAAGCCATGCTTGCTGGCGAGGATATAGCCGTGTTCGACATGGACGTCCACATGAGCGTCCTTGACGGCAGCTTGGGCATCCTGCCGCGCCGGTTGATGGTACGGGACGAAGACCTGGACGCGGCGCTGCGGGTGCTGCGGGATTTCGACATTCCGACGGGGCGGTAGTGTTTGCCGACGATGACCTGTCGGATGATGCGTTTCTGGGCGGGCGGTTGCGGCTGTGGCAGCCTTTACGTGGCTACCGTGCAGCGACGGACCCGGTGTTTCTGGCGGCGGCCTGCGGGGCTGTGGCGGGGCAAACCGTGTTGGACCTTGGTTGTGGCGCGGGGGCTGCGGCATTGTGTCTGGGGGTCCGCGTGCCCGGAGTTTTGTTGACTGGGCTGGAGGTACAGGCGGACTATGCCGATCTGGCCCGAAAGAACGCCAAGCGCATCGGGATCGGGATGGAAGTGGTGACGGGTGATCTGTCCGCGATGCCAGCCACCCTGCGGCGCGAATTTGATCATGTGATCGCCAACCCGCCCTACTATCCGCGCAGTGGCACGCCGTCGCCGCTGCCAGGGCGCGACGCAGCGATGCGGGCCGAGGTGCCATTGGCCGTCTGGGTCGAAGCTGCGACACGCAGACTGAACCCCGGTGGATGGCTGACGCTGATCTGCGGGGCGGACGGGCTTCCTTCGGTACTGGGCGCGCTGGCGCCGCGCATGGGGTCGGCGGTGGTGCTGCCGCTGGTCGCGCGCGAGACTCAGCCCGCACTGCGGGTGATCCTGCGGGCACGCAAAGGCGGGCGGGCGGCGTTCCGTCTGCTATGGCCGCTGGTGATCCATCAGGGGGCCGTCCATGACGGCGACCGCGATAGCTATACCGCGCTTGCAAGCGGCGTTCTGCGTGATGGGCAGGCATTGTCCGACCTGTTCATCCGAATTTGACCTAATCTTTGTGTCAGACTGATGAAGATCAAGTGACACGACTCACCCTTCATGGTTGAATGAACTTATCGGCAACCATGAGGAGGAGATACGAATGACCATCGCTTCGCATCTGACCGAGCTTCGCAAGAAGCACGAGCAGCTCTCTGAAACCGTCGAAAAAGCCCAGCGCAGTCCGGGATCGGACACGATGAAGATCGCCGACCTGAAGAAACAGAAACTGAAGCTCAAGGAAGAGATTTCGCGCCTGTCGCAGGCGTAAGACCAAAGCTGGCGCGGGCGGCAAGCGCCGCTCCGCCGGTAATCAGGGCTGCGGCCAACAGCAGGGTCGGGGTCGCCTCTGCCCGCCCAGCCAAAACCAGTGCCAGCGTTGACAGCAGGGGGGCCGCATAAGATGCCACACCCAGCAGTTGAATGTCGCCCTTCTTCATCCCGATGTCCCAGGTAAAGAAGGCGAGTCCGATGGGGGCCACCCCAAGCGCCAGAACGGCAAGCCAGCCTGACGCTCCATTCGGCCAGGCCGTTGTTTCAAAAGCCAGATGTGCGGCCACGGAAAGTCCCGCCGTGGCGAGGCAATAGACGGTGACGGCCTCTGTCGGCACCGACCCCAGCCGGCGCGACGCGACCGAATACACGGCCCAGGTGATCGCGCAGACAAAGGCAAGGCCCAGACCGGGCAGCGCCGCACCCGTCACCGCTCCGCCGCCCTGCACCACGATCAACCCGGCTCCGGCAAAAGCCAGACCTGCACCGATCACATGGAGCCTGCCCAACCGCTCTCCCGGCAGCAACCCGGACAACAGCACAATGAACAGCGGCCACAGATAGGCAATCAGCCCGGTTTCCGCAAAAGGTGCCATGCGAAGGGCCGTGAAATACAAGGCGTGATAGCCGAACAACCCTATTGTGCCAAAGACATAGACCCGCCACGAAAGGTTGCGCAGAACCCCGAACCCGGAGCCTGCGGCCACCCAGACCAAACCGATCCCCCCGCCAATGCCAAAACACAGCGCGTTCAGCAGGAACGGCGGCACCGGAGCGGACCCCAGCGTGAACAGCGCCAACGTCGACCACATCAGGATGGCGGTCAGGCCGATCAAAGTCGCCCGATTTCGGGTCATTTGCGCCGTTTGCCCTCTGCGCCGCGCGTTACCGACTTGGCGCGGGTGGCGATCCGCGCCTCGTTTGCGGCCCTTGCCTCGGCAAAGCGGGGGGCGAAATCGGCATTCAGCACCGCGCGGTCGGCGGCGCGTTGATACATGCTGTGAAACGGGTTGGTGTTCATTTCGCTGATCAGCGGCCCGTCGACCGACAGCATGACGTCAAAGCCGAACAATCCATGAGTGGGAAACAGCCGGTGTGCGGTTTCGCAGACTGCCATCGCTTCAGGCACCATCGGCAACGTAACATCTGTCAGTGGCGCCCCAGTCGCCGGTGCCTCTTGTGTGGTGCGGGTGTTCATCTGATAGGTGTTCTGGACACGCAGCATTCGCCCGGTCGCAGGGTCCACATGGGCCAACGCATGGGAAGAGTAAGTATGGGCGTCGATCATCGCGCCCTTTGCAGGCAGTTTATGCAGACAATACAGAACCTTGGGTGCATCTTCGCCCCAAAGCGTTACGACGCGCAGCGTGCCGACCGCACGTCCGGTCAACGCCTCGACCTCCGGATGCTGGCGCACAAGTTCCTGAAACAGATAGCCTCGCCCGAAGTATTGCGCGATCTGGCTGGCCAGTGTTTCCACCGGCACCTGCCTCCCGTCGCCCAGCCGGATCAGGTCCGCTTCGGTGCGGGCTATAAAGCTTGTGGCCCCGATGGCCAGCGAGCCGTCGACCGGCTTGCCGAAGATCGGCAAGTCCACCCCCCGCAGATATTGCACCAGTTCCGCCACACTCGACAGAGCCGGCAGACCCGGAACCCCGCCGAGTTCAGAATAAAACGCCAGATTGCGCGGCGATCTGATCCCCGACGCGTTCAGGACATGTCCGGTCAGCAGCTTGTTGGCCAGCATCTGCCACTGGCCGGTCGGCGGTGGCGAGAGGCTGACATTCAGACGCGAGGAGGCTTTTTGACCCAGAAAGAGCCGCCGATCTTGTGGCGTCAACGTGGCGCGGAACAGGGCGAGTTTGTAATAGTCCTGCGCCTCGATCTTGCTAGGCCCCAAAGCCAGCGCTGTGATCTCGGCCAGTTGACGCCACATGCTTTTGCCCTGGGTCTTGGCCACCCAGCCCATCGACTGGCCCAGATCAAGGTCACGGGCAATCGAGGCGGTCTTGAAAACGGACATCCGGGCCTCTTTGATCAGAACCGAAGGCCAGAATAGGCTGATCGGCCCCCGTGAGGCAAGGCACGAGGACCGGTTGGATCAGACGACGAATTGCCCCCCGTTGGCGCTGATCGTCGATCCGGTGATAAAGCCTGCATCGTCGGAGGCAAGGAACACCGCGATCCGGGCAATTTCTTCGGGTTCGCCCAAACGGCCTACCGGGATAAGCGGTATGATGCGGTCATTCAGCACTTTCTCATCAATCGCGCGGACCATTTCGGTGCCAATGTAGCCTGGGCAGATGGCATTCACCGTGATGCCTGCGCGCGCACCTTCCTGCGCCAAAGCCTTGGTGAAGCCCAGATCGCCTGCCTTGGCCGCCGAATAGTTGGCCTGCCCCGCCTGCCCCTTTTGCCCGTTGATCGACGAGATGTTGATCACGCGGCCGAACTTGGCATCGCGCATGCCCGTCCAGCAGGGATGGGTCATGTTGAACAGACCCGACAGGTTGGTGTCGATCACCTCTTTCCACATCGCGGGCGTCATCTTGTGGAACATCGCGTCGCGGGTGATCCCTGCATTATTGACCAGCACCGATATCGGGCCAAGATCGGCAGCCACCTGCGCAACCCCGGTCACGCAGGCGTCATAGTCGGCAACCGACCATTTGTAGGTCGGAATTCCGGTTTCTGAAGTAAACGCCTCCGCCGCCGCATCGTTGCCCGCGTAATTCGCGGCCACGGTATAGCCTGCCGCCTTCAGCGCAATCGAGATTGCCGCCCCAATGCCGCGCGATCCGCCCGTTACCAGTGCCACCCGTGCCATATGTTCCTCCCCAAGGCTCTTTGAAATTATGTTACGTCAACAAAAATTCTCACGCAATAATATTGCGCGAGAATTTTTTGTGATCATGCAATCATGCCCGTTCAAGACACATGGCAACGCCCATGCCACCACCGATGCACAGCGTTGCAAGGCCCTTCTTTGCATCGCGCCGTGCCATCTCAAACAGCAGTGTATTCAGAATGCGTGCGCCCGACGCCCCGATCGGATGGCCGATGGCGATGGCGCCGCCGTTGACGTTCACCTGGTCGGGATTCCAGCCCATGTCCATGTTCACAGCACAGGCCTGAGCCGCAAACGCCTCGTTCGCCTCGATCAGATCAAGGTCTGCGGCTTTCCAGCCCGCCTTTTCCAGAGCCTTGCGGCTGGCGTGGATCGGGCCTATCCCCATGATCGCCGGATCAACGCCCGCCGTTGCGTAAGACGCGATGCGGGCCAGAACGGTGAGCCCACGCTTTTCAGCCTCCTCCGCTGACATCAACAACACCGCCGCAGCGCCATCGTTCAGACCTGAGGCATTGCCCGCCGTCACCGAACCGTCCTTGGCAAAGGCAGGCCGCAATTTGGCCATGGCATCAAGGGTCGCGCCATGGCGGATGTATTCATCGGCATCGACCACCATTTCGCCCTTGCGGGTTTTGACGGTGAAGGGAACGATCTCGTCCTTGAACTTGCCGGCCCTTTGCGCGACTTCGGCCTTGTTCTGGCTGTGAACGGCAAATTCATCCTGGATCACGCGGCTGATCTGCCACCGGTTGGCGACGTTTTCCGCCGTCTGCCCCATGTGATAGCCATTGAACGCATCCCACAACCCATCACGGATCATGCTGTCGATGAAGTTCATGTCCCCCATCTTCTGCCCAGCCCGCAGGTGGGCGACGTGGGGCGACAGCGACATGCTTTCCTGACCGCCTGCCACGACAATCGACGAATCGCCAAGCTGGATATGCTGAGCGGCCAGCGCCACCGCGCGCAGGCCGGATCCGCAAACCTGATTGATCGACCAGGCGCTGCTTTCCTGCGGCAGACCGGCCTTGATATGCGCCTGACGTGCCGGGTTCTGGCCCTGCCCTGCGGTCAGCACCTGCCCGAGGATGGTTTCCGACACATCGGCCTTGTCGATTCCGGCGCGCGCAACCACGGCCTCGATCACGGCGGCACCGAGATCATGGGCCGGGGTGGCTGCGAAGGCACCGTTGAAACTGCCGACGGCGGTGCGCGCCGCCGATACGATCACGACATTGGTCATGGTGTTCTGGCCCTTTAAGCTGTGCGTGTCGGTGCGCGAGGCGTCGGACACCGTTCCAAAGTTTGGCCTAGGGCGGAATTGGCAGAAAGGCAAGATTTCTGGGCGGCGGAAAAGGCGTGCCTCGACTAAGCCGACTGGCGCGCCGCGCCAGATTCGGACCAGGGAGGCCGCATCGTAGCCGCGCCAAACAGATAGCCTTGAAGGCAATCGAAGCCCATCCCGCGCAAAAACTCTGCCTCTTCCACCGTTTCCACAGCTTCGGCCACCGTGAACATCTCAAAATGCCGACCGATTGACAAAAGAGCCGCCGTCAACACCGCGTTGTCCGGGTCGCGGTGGATGTCGCGGATGAATTGTGCGTCGATCTTCAGGATATCGAAGAAGAAGTCCTTGAAATAGCGAATGGCGGTAAACCCAGCGCCAAAATCGTCGAGCGCAAAGGCGATGCCCCGCTGCTGCAACTCTTCCATGAAGGCGACCACCAGTTCGGGTACCAGCATGGCCGAACTTTCACTGATCTCGAGAATCAGCCTTTCCCCCACCGTCGGCCCCGCTGACAAACCGCGTTTCAGGACCCGCATCCAGCGCGGATAGCCGATGCTGCGGGCCGACATGTTGATCGACAGGCGCAATCCTTCGTGGCGGGCCAGTGTGGCAAGGCCCATTTCCAGCGCGGCACAGTCGATTTCGCGGCCGATCTCATGGCTTTCGACAGCGCCCATGAAATCGCGGGCCGGAATCACCCTGCCGCCCGGGTCGAGCACCCGAATCAGCCCTTCGTGAAAGGCCACGCGGTTGGGGTCGCGCGCCTGCACGACCGGCTGCCATGCCAGCCGCAGACGCCGCGCATCAATTGCCGCGCGCACCATCGACATGGTAGCATGATCGCCCTGGGAAATCGCGACGCCCAGCGGAGAAGCCATGCCCGCCAGCGCCTCGACCTTGCGTTTCTGCGGTGTCGGGATCATCGACCGCCCCTTTGTTGTTGTCATCGACAGGATGTGGACACAAGCGTAAACAGCGGGTTAAGATTCGCATTTTGTTCCAATTGTAACGACAGGTCCGACGATGCCCCTTGCGCGATGCCCGTGGTGTGGCACCGACCCGCTCTATGTCGATTACCACGACACCGAATGGGGGGTGCCCGAGTTTGACCCGCGCGCCTTATGGGAAAAGCTGGTGCTGGACGGGTTTCAGGCGGGGCTGGCATGGATCACCATCCTACGCAAACGCGACAATTTTCGCGCAGCCTTCGCCGGGTTTGACCCGCAAGCCGTGGCGCGGTTTACCGACGTGGACGTGGGTCGCCTGCTGACCGACGCCGGGATCATCCGCCACCGGGGCAAGATCGAGGCGACCATCAAGGGCGCGCAAGCCTATCTGAAAATCGAGGAAACCAAAGGCTTTTCGAACTTCCTTTGGCAGCATGTCGGTGACGCGCCCCTGATCAACCACTTTGCCAGCCCTGCAGAGGTGCCCACGGCCACCCCCGCCGCAGAGGCAATGTCAAGCGCGCTGAAACAGGCCGGGTTCACCTTTTGCGGGCCGACGATCGTCTATGCGTTCATGCAGGCGACAGGCATGGTCAATGACCACCTGACGGTCTGCCACCGGCATCCGGGGCTGACCAATACATAGAAGCCGCTACGGCTGCATCAACCCGCGAAACATCGCCAGCGCCTCGGGCGAATCCCACGCCGCATCGCCGATCAGCCGCCCCACTTCGCGGCCCTGCGGGTCGATGATCACCGTAACAGGCAGGCCCAGCACCCCCATCTCGCGTGCGAACGTCGATTTCGGGTCGCGCAGCACGGGCAGGCTGGTGACGCCCGCTTCGACATAAAACCGGGTGATGGCGGCCACGGCATTTCGCCCTGTCGCCACCGGCAAAACTGCCAATTCTGGCAGCGCCTGCTGCAAGTTGGCCAGTGAGGGCATTTCTTCGCGGCACGGCGCGCACCAAGTCGCCCAGAAGTTGAGCACGACCCACTGGCCCTGCCAACCTGACAGGTTATGCGGGCCGTCATTGGCGTCCAGCAGAATGAAGTCAGGGACCGGTTTGGCGTCCACCAGAATCAGCTTCTTCATGTCGCCTTCCAGCACCGGCTGCGCCGCGACCGGATTTGCACCCATCATCAGGGCGGTATAAAGCATGGCCAGCATCAAGTTCCGCATCGTCCCTCCGAAGGGTTTCCCCATGTCCATCACGCCGCCCCCCATCCCAAAAGCCAACGCCATGTGGGGCGGGCGTTTCGCCAGTGGCCAGGACGCGATCATGACGGCGATCAACGCGTCCATCGGGTTTGACCAAAGGCTTTACGCCCAGGATATCCGGGGCAGCCGCGCCCATGCCGCCATGTTGGCAACCACGGGCATCCTGACCATTAAGGATGCCGAGGCGATCGAGGAAGGGCTTCTCACGGTGTTGTCAGAGATCGAGGGGGGAGAGTTCACTTTCCGCACCGATCTGGAAGATATTCACATGAACGTCGAGGCCCGGCTGAAACAAATCATCGGCGAGCCGGCCGGACGGCTGCACACGGCGCGCAGCCGGAACGATCAGGTGGCGGTCGATTTCCGGCTGTGGGTGCGCGATCAATGCGACGCGGCGATCGAAGGGCTGCGCGCGCTGATGGGCGCGTTTCTGGCGCAGGCCGAGGCGGGGGTGGATTGGGTGATGCCGGGATTTACCCATTTGCAGACGGCGCAGCCGGTGACGTGGGGGCATCACATGCTGGCCTATGTCGAAATGCTGAACCGCGATCTTGGACGGTTTCGCGATGCACGGGTGCGGATGAACGAATGCCCCTTGGGGGCGGCGGCACTGGCGGGGACGTCGTTTCCGATTGACCGGGAGATGACCGCGCAGGCGCTGGGGTTTGACCGGCCAACGGCGAACAGTCTGGATTCGGTCAGTGACCGCGATTTCGCGCTGGAGTTTCTGGCGGCCTCCAGCATCTGCGCGATGCATCTGTCACGCTTTGCAGAGGAGTTGGTGATCTGGTCATCGGCCCAGTTCCGCTTTGTGCGGCTGTCGGACCGCTGGACCACGGGCAGCAGCATCATGCCGCAAAAGAAGAACCCCGATGCGGCAGAGTTGCTGCGCGCCAAGCTGGGGCGGATTCTGGGGGCGACTGTTGCGCTGTTCACGGTGATGAAGGGGCTGGCGCTGACCTATTCCAAGGACATGCAGGAAGACAAGGAACAGGTGTTCGACGCTGCGGATACGCTGATGCTGGCCTTGGCTGCGATGACCGGGATGGTGGGCGACATGATGGCAAACCGCGCTGTGCTGACATCCGCTGCGGCGTCGGGGTTTTCGACGGCCACCGACCTTGCGGACTGGCTGGTACGGACACTGGACCTGCCGTTCCGCGAGGCGCATCATGTGACGGGCGCCCTCGTGGCAATGGCAGAGACCAAGGGCTGCGACCTGCCGGACCTGAGCCTGTCGGACATGCAATCGGTCCATTCCGGGATTACCGAGGCGGTGTTCGAGGTATTGGGTGTCGAAAATTCGATCCGCAGCCGGACGTCTTTTGGCGGAACCTCGCCCATCCGGGTGGCCGAACAGGTGGCCCGGTGGAAAGCCGTCCTGGCCTGAGCCGCGATCCTGGCAAATCATTCCCTGCATATCATCAATGAAAGTGTCGACCCATGCGCCCGATCCTGATCCTTGCCTTGCTGACGCTGACCGCCTGCGGGGCGGATGGACCCCCGGAACGCCCGACAACGCGGGACGCGACCCCGACGGACAACGTCGTGTCCATCTCCGGCGAGGCGATCATCGCTGTCCGGACCAAACTCTGATCTCGGCACCGCGCCGGGAATTGCCTCGCCCCGCCAAACTGTTATATCAGGTTCAGGCGGTCAGACAGGGGATGCCGGAATGGACCATTTTCTGTACCGCAACGGGCATCTGCATGCCGAAGACGTGGCGCTGGCCGACATTGCCGCCGAGGTGGGGACGCCGTTCTATGTCTATTCGACCGCTACACTGACAAGGCATTACCATCTGTTCACCGAAGCCCTGTCGCCGCTGCCGCATCTGGTGTGCTTTGCGATCAAGTCGCTGTCCAACGTTGCCGTGTTGAAGGTGTTGGGCGATCTGGGGGCCGGGATGGATGTGGTATCTGGCGGGGAATACCTGCGCGCCAAGGCGGCGGGAGTGCCGGGCGAGCGGATCGTGTTTTCGGGCGTGGGCAAGACCCGCGCCGAGATGCGGCTGGCGCTGCAAGGCGGCATCCGGCAGTTCAACGTCGAATCCGAACCCGAGTTGCGGGCGCTGTCCGAAGTGGCGGCCAGCCTTGGGGTAATCGCCCCGATCACCATAAGGGTGAACCCCGACGTGGACGCCAGGACCCATGAAAAGATCGCGACCGGCAAGAAGGACAACAAGTTCGGCATCCCGATTGCCCGCGCCAGTGCGGTCTATGCCGAGGCTGCCTTGTTGCCGGGCGTCAAGGTCATCGGCATCGACGTGCATATCGGCAGCCAGTTGACCGACCTTGCCCCGTTCGAGGCGGCCTATCTGAAGGTGGCCGAACTGACCCACCGGCTGCGCGCCGAAGGGCACACGATCACCCGGCTGGACCTTGGCGGCGGCTTGGGCATCCCCTATCAGCGCAGCAACGAGGCGCCGCCCCTGCCGACCGATTATGGCGCGCTGATCAAGCGGACCGTGGGCAACCTTGGCTGCGAGATCGAGATCGAACCCGGACGCCTGATTTCGGGCAATGCGGGGCTGCTGGTGGCCTCGGTGATTTACGACAAACAGGGCGAGGACCGGGATTTCCTGATCCTCGATGCCGCGATGAACGATCTGATCCGGCCCGCGATGTATGGCGCGCACCACGACATCGTGCCGGTGGTCGAACCGGCGGCGGGTGCCGAATCGCTGGCTTATGACGTGGTGGGCCCGGTATGCGAGACGGGCGACACCTTTGCCAAGGCCCGCCCGCTTGCGAAACTGACAGAGGGGGCGCTGGTCGCCTTCCGGTCTGCGGGGGCTTATGGGGCGGTGATGGCGTCGGAATACAATACGCGACCCCTGATCCCCGAAGTCCTTGTGAAAGGTGATCACTTCGCCGTCATACGCGCGCGGCCGACCTTTGACGAAATCATTGCGCGCGATATTATCCCTGAATGGCTATAGCATCGTGAAAGGCTCCCCCAAGGGCATGTCAGGCATCGACCCGATCACAGCAATCTTGCGACTTGAACGCCCGCTGCGCCTTACCTTGGCGGGGATGTGGGTTGAACGTCTGGCCCGCGCGTTCTGGCCGCTCTGGTCGATTGCGTTGGCGACGGTCGCGGTTCTGGCGTTCGGCGTGCAGGATCATCTGGCGGTCGAGGTGTTCTGGTGTTTGGCCTTGGCAGTCCTGGTCGGTTCGGCATGGGCCGCATGGCGTGGCAGGGGTCTGTTCAACGCACCGACCCGAACCGAGGCTTTGGCGCGTCTGGACAGCCGGTTGCCGGGCAATCCGATTGCCGCCCTTCAGGACACCCAGGCGATTGGTGCGACCGACCCCGCGTCCCAAGCGGTTTGGGCGGCACATCGGGCGCGGATGGCCGCGCGGGCCGCCGGGGCCAAAGTGGTGGAGCCTGACTTGCGGCTGTCATCGCGCGACCCCTATGCCTTGCGGTATGTTGCGCTGACCGCACTGGTTCTCGCGCTGATGTTCGGGTCGCTGTGGCGTGTGACGTCCGTGGCGGGCATGGGTCCGGGCGGCGATGCGGTGGCGGCCAGCGGGCCTGCATGGGAAGGCTGGGCGCAACCCCCCGCCTACACCGGCAAGCCGACCCTGTATCTGAACGACCTGACTGCCCAGACGTTGTCGCTGCCTGTCGGAACCCGCATCCAGGTGCGGCTATATGGTGAAGTCGGCGATCTGGTGCTGGCCGAAACTGTTTCGGGGCGCACCGAAGTGCCGCCGGCCTCGGACGCGGTGCAGGATTTTGTCGTCACCACTTCGGGCAGCGTCGCGATTGACGGGCCGAATGGCCGGAAATGGCAGATCACCGCCACGCCGGACATGACCCCGACCGTGACACCAACGGGCGATATCGGGCGCGAGGCGGATGGGCGGTTCAAACAGTCGTTCAGTGCCAAGGATGATTACGGCATCACCGCAGGCCAGGTGACCATCGTGATTGACACAGCCGCGCTGGTGCGGCGCTTCGGCCTCGCGGCGGACCCCGAGCCTGTCGAGGCTGTTGTGCTGGATTTGCCCGCACCGATCACCGGGGACCGGGCGGACTACACCGAAATCCTGATCGACGATCTGTCGAAACATGTGTTCGCAAACCTGCCGGTCGCGATGACCTTTGCCGTGACCGACGCGGCGGGTCAGACGGGGACGGCCGAACCCTTGTCGGTCATTCTGCCCGGTCGGCGATTCTTCGACCCGTTGGCCGCCGCGCTGGTCGAGATGCGGCGTGACATCCTGTGGACGCGCGGCAATGCGCCCCGCACGGTGCAAGTCCTGAAAGCCGTTACCAACCTGCCCGAAGATCTGATCCGCAATGAACGCGCCTACCTGCGCTTGCGGGTGGTCATGCGGCAATTGGAGGCAGAGCAGGCAACCCTGACCATCGAGGCGCGCGACGGGCTGGCCGAAGAATTGTGGCAGATCGCGCTCTTGGTCGAGGAGGGCGACCTTGCGTCGGCGATGGAACGGTTGCAGCGCGCGCAGGACCGGCTGGCAGAAGCCATTCAGAATGGCGCCTCGCCCGAGGAAATCGACGAGCTGATGCAGGAAATGCGCGACGCGCTGGACAATTACATGCGTCAACTGGCCGAGGAGGCCGAACGCAACCCCGATAGCCAGATGTCGCAGGAACAGGGCGGCATGACCATGTCGCAAGACCAGTTGCAGCAGATGCTGGACGAATTGCAAAAGCTGATGGAAGAAGGCCGCACCGCCGAGGCGCAGGAGTTGATGGAACAACTGCGTCAGTTCATGGAAAACATGCAGATGGCCCAAGGCCAGCCCGGTCAGGGCCAAGGCCAGGGTGGCCCTGGCCAGCAGGCGATGCGCGACCTGAACCAGACGCTGCGCGACCAGCAGGGCCTGTCCGACGATGCCTTCCGCGACTTGCAGGACGGGACCGAAGGCAATGAAGGTCAGGAACGCGGCGATCAGCCGGACGACAAGAGCCTGGCAGAGCGCCAGCAGGAATTGCAGGACCGTCTGGGCGAGTTGAACGGTGGGCAACTCCCGGGCGAAGGCACCGACAACGGCGAGGCGGGGCGGCAACAGTTGGACCGGGCCGGCCGCGCAATGGAAGAGGCCGAGCGTGCCCTGCGCGAGGGCGACCTGCCCGGCGCGCTTGACCGGCAAGCCGAGGCGATGGAGGCGATGCGCGACGGCATCCAGCAGTTCGGCGAAGCGATGGCCGAAGAACAGCGCCAACCCGGCGGCGATCAGCAGGGCCGCCTCGACGGCACCGCCGACCCCAACAGCCAGCGCGACCCGCTGGGCCGCGAACCAGGCGATTCAGCCCGGATCGGATCGGATCGCAATATGCTGCAGGGCGAAGACGTCTATCGCCGCGCGCAGGACTTGCTGGACGAAATCCGGCGCAGGTCGGGCGAACAGGTGCGTCCCGAGGGCGAGCGGGATTATCTCAAGCGGTTGCTCGATCTGTTCTGACGGCGCGATTGCGGACCGGCCGGGGGGTTCACCCCCCGGACCCCCGGTTGGATGTTCAGGAACAGTTGAAGTCAAATCACCGGGGCATAGGGGTTTCGGTGACCAAAGTCTCTGGCGCGGTGCCAAAACGGGCTGTTGAGGTAGACCACGAACGCCGAACTGTCGGCGGGCAGGTCGGCACAGGGGCCGTAAAGGTCAGCATGGCGACCGGCGGGCAGCGTCACCTCTTCCGGCGGCGTGGCCAGAGTGACGTCGCCCCGCATCACGAACCTGGCGTGGCTGCGCAACGGGTCGCGGACCACGGCGGACGGGTCACCGTAAAAGACGCCGCCCATCGGCCAGCGCATCCGGCGACAGATCGCCTGACGGATCGTCCTGAACATGGTCCAGCACCCGGTGCAACCGTGCCTCGTAGCTTGCCATCATTCGGTCCTTCCTCCTTCGTGGCCTTTCTTGTCGTGGGGCCGGGTCACAAGTCTTGCCGAGTTGCATTGCGCCCCGCCTGCGGCCATATAGTCCTCACCCCCGCAGGCGAGGTCCGCATGAACTATCTGGAATTCGAAAAGCCACTTGCCGAGATCGAAGGCAAGGCCGAGGAGCTGCGCGCCATGGCACGGGGCAATGCCGGGATGGACGTTTCCAAGGAAGCCGAGGCGCTGGACAAGAAGGCCGAAACCCTGCTGCGCGAGTTGTACCGTGACCTGACGCCGTGGCGCAAATGCCAGATCGCCCGCCATCCCGACCGCCCGCATTGCAAGGACTACATCGACGCGCTGTTCAACGAATACACGCCACTGGCCGGGGATCGCAATTTCGCCGAGGATCACGCGGTGATGGGCGGGCTGGCCCGGTTCAACGACACGCCTGTCATGGTGATCGGCCATGAAAAGGGTCATGACACCAAGACCCGGATCGAGCGCAATTTCGGCATGGCGCGGCCCGAGGGGTATCGCAAGGCCATCCGGTTGATGGAACTGGCCGACAAGTTTCGCCTGCCCGTCGTGACGCTGGTCGACACTCCCGGCGCCTATCCCGGCAAAGGTGCCGAAGAGCGCGGCCAAGCCGAGGCCATCGCGCGGTCCACCCAGAAATGTCTGGAAATCGGCGTGCCGCTGATCTCGATCATCATTGGCGAGGGCGGGTCGGGCGGGGCGGTTGCCTTTGCCACCGCAAACCGGATCGCGATGCTGGAACACAGCGTCTATTCGGTGATCAGCCCCGAGGGCTGTGCCTCGATCCTGTGGAAGGATGCTGAAAAGATGCGCGAAGCGGCCGAGGCATTGCGGCTGACCGCGCAGGATTTGCAGAAGCTGGGCGTGATCGACCGGATCATCAAGGAACCGCTGGGTGGCGCGCAGCGGGGTCGCCGCGAGACGATCGAGGCGGTGGGCAAGGCGCTGGAGGCGATGCTGAACGACCTGGTGTCCAAGAAACCCGACACGCTGATCAAGGACCGTCGGCAGAAGTTTCTGGATATGGGGTCCAAGGGGCTGGCGGCATGAACCCTTGGGTAATGGTGGTGCTGGCGGGTATCTTGGAAACCGCCTGGGCGATAGGGCTGAAATACTCGGACGGTTTCACCCGACTTTGGCCGACGTTGTTTACTGCCGTGACAGTGGTGTGCAGTTTCTGGCTGTTAAGTACCGCGATGCGCAGCCTTCCGGTGGGCACGGCCTATGCCGTATGGGTCGGGATCGGGGCGGTTGGTACGGCAATTACTGCCATATTCCTGTTTGACGAGTCGGCAAATCTGATGCGCCTTGCCGGGATTGCCCTGATCGTGGCCGGGATCGTGGCCCTGAAACTGGCCTGATGCGCCGGACGGTTATCCCGCCTATGGCGTCAGATCACCATTTTCGTCACGAGACGGCGGGGCAAGTTTGGCGCATGATCGGTCCAGCAACCCCGAGGGTGGTATTCATGACATCTGCGCTATGGGCCGGATGCGATTCTCGCGCTGGATTTCACATTGGAGGACTGCCCTGTTGGGCTAAGGTCTACCACATCGCCTTGCGGGCCCGTTCGGCCCAGTTGGCATCATAGGAGGCCCCGTCGAACGAGCCATCGGTCGCCTCTCGCAGCATATCGCCCACGGTCGGCAGCCCGGCGTTCTGCGGGCCGGACGTCCACAGCGCCGACCGCAGCAGAGCGCGGGCGCATTGGGAGTAAACCTCGGCGATGCGGACGACGATCACCGTCCGGGGGTGCAGATCACCGCGCGCAAATCGGGCGCACAGGGCTGGGTCGGCCGTCATGCGCGCCGTGCCGTTGACGCGCATCGCCGTGGTGGAACCGGCGACCAGAAACAGCAGGCTGACGCGCCCGTCGGCCACGATGTTGTGCAGGCTGTCGATCCGCTCGTTACCCTTCCAGTCGGGCATCGCCAGCGTCTGATCATCCAGCACTGTGACAACCGGCCCTTCGTCGCCGCGCGGGCTGCCATCGGTGCCGTCCGGCCCCACCGTGGTCAGCACACAGAACCGGCTTCGTGTGATGTGGGCGCGGTAGGATGGGGTCAGGCGCGGTATGACCTTGAGGCGCGCAGGTTCGGACGGGGTGCCGTAGCGGCTGTGCAACTCGTCCAGCGTGGTGATCCAGTCCATCTTACTGTCCCTGTGGATGAAAGCCTGCCTCGGTCATCAAGCGGTTCGACGAGGCTTCCACCACCGCCTCCAGTTTCGCCATGAAGGGGGCGACCTCCATCCCCGGTGGGATCGGCGGCAGGAATTCGACAACTGCCAGCCCCGGTTTGCGCAGAATCCCTTTGCGCGGCCAGAACACGCCTACATTGGTGCCAACCGGGACGCAGACCTGCTGCAACTGGGAGTAGAGCACTCCGGTCCCGACCTTGTAGGGCACTTGCACACCGGGTGCTATGCGGGTGCCTTGCGGGTAGATGATCAACTGACCAGGGCGCTGCGCGCCTGCGGCCACCGCCTCGACCATCTGTTTGATCGCCGCCCCGCGTTTGCCGCGATCAACCGGAATGCACCCGATGCGCAGCGCATTCCACCCCGCCAGCGGCACATAGACCAGTTGCTTTTTCATGATGAAACGCGGGGCGTCCAGAATGGAAAACATGATGATGCTGTCAAAGAACGACTGGTGTTTCGCCGCAATCAGCACGGCACCGCTGGGCACCGTGCCGCGCACCTCGCTGCGCAATCCGACGATGATCCGGGCTGAAAACCTGACCCAGCGGCAGAACGCCTGCATCCAGTACAGCGATGCCTCGCGCCGAAAGATCGCGATGGGGGTAAAGATCAGCGCCAGCAGGGCTAGAGCCAGATACATCTGCGCCACGAATATCAACGACCTTGACCACTGGATCATGTCAATTCCCTTAACTTGGTCAGCGCAGCGTTTCGGGTCGCGGCAAAGGCCACCAGACCAGCCAGCAGCGGCAACAGCAAGGGCAACAGCCACCCAGCGCCCTGAAATCCAAGGCCGGTCAGAAACCCGCCCGCCGCATCTGCGTTTGGCATCAAGGCGATGCCGATCATTCCGGCCACCGTCCCCACCGCCGCCCCCCAGAATGCCCGCAAAGTAAAACGACGCACAAAGGCGCGGGCGATGTAGCTGTCGCGCGCCCCGACCAGCCGCAACACCTTGATCACTTGCGCATTGGCCGCCAGCGCCGCATTGGCCGCCAGCGTGATCATCGCCCCCATCACCAGCCCGATCAACCCCAAAGACAGCCAGCCCAACAGCCGCAGCCGGTTCGCCGCCTGCACCAGCGGCTTGCGCCAGCGGGTGTGATCGTCCAGCACCGCACCCGGCGCCTCGGCGGCCAGCCGTTGCCGCAGACCTTCGCCATCGTAACCTGTGCTGTCTTCGGTCACTTCGATCAATTGCGGCAGGGGCAGCGCGTCCATCGGCAGATCCGGCCCGAACCACGGGGCCAGCAACGCGCGCTGTTCCTCGACCGACAGTGCGCGCGAGGCCGCAACGCCGGGGGTCGCGGCCAATACCGCCAGCACGGCGGCGGACTGCAGGGCCAGTTGATCCTCGGGGGCCGAAATGCGGACGGTCGAGGTGCGGGCCAACGACTCGCTCCACCGGTCGGCCAGTCGCCCAGATGCCAAAGACAGCGCCAGCGCAAACACCGCCAGAAACGTCATCGCGGCGGCGGTGAACCCGGTCAGCCGCGCCGCAGCGCCCGAGGGCGGCACGACCCTGTCGGCCTGACTGTCAGGCATCAGGATGCCGGGCAACCTCACAGGTCGGCCCCTGCCAGTTGGATGCGCCGCTTGGTGATGCGCAACACCCGCGCCGCGACTTGCGCCTTGGCTTGCCGGATCAGGTTCAGATCGTGGGTCGCAATCAGAATGGTCTTGCCCATCTTGTTCAACTCGACCAGCAGGGTCAGCAGGCGCAGCGACATCTCCCAATCCAGGTTGCCGGTCGGCTCGTCGGCCAGAACGACGTCCGGCCCCATGATCACCGCCCGCGCCAGCGCCGCGCGCTGCCGCTCGCCGCCCGACAGCGACGGCGGCAGGGCCGAGGCCAATGCGCCCAGTCCGACCCAGCCCAAGAGGTCAGTCAGGTCGCGCGTCTCGCCCGATCTGCCCGCCACGGTCAGGGGCAACGTCACGTTGGTGGTCAGCGGCAGATGGTCCAGAAACTGGCAGTCCTGATGCACCACCCCGATCCGCCGCCGGGTCAGCGCCACGTCATCGCGGCTCAACCCCCGCACCTCACGGTCAAACAGAGTGATGCGTCCGGCGGTCGGCAGCAATTCGGCATAACACAGCTTCAGAAACGTCGATTTTCCCGAACCCGACGGCCCGGTCAGGAAATGGAACGACCCCGGTGCCAGCCGCAGCGATACATCTGACAGCAATTCGCCACCGCCGTAATTGTAGGCAACCGAGTCAAATGCGATCACGCCGGTCTTTCCCCTTGCCCGCAGCCTGTGCACCATCGCCGATAGGCCATCCGGATTCAATTGCCAGCGTTGCGCGAATAACCACAAAGGCTTGATCTCCGGTGCATCGTTGCTACAAAGATCAAGAAGCAGCGTGTGCATGGCGGGAATGACTTAGATGCGGCTGGTTTGCCCGAACTGCGATGCGACATACGAGGTCGATGGGTCTGTCATTCCCGAGGCAGGCCGCGATGTCCAATGTTCAAACTGCGGCCACACCTGGTTTCAGACATCCCCTGCCGTCGAGGCGGCAGAGGCAGACGAGGCGGCCCTGTTCGACGCGCCGCCTCCCGCCGTAGCGGTAGCGGAACCGCCCCCCCCCGCGCCCGACCAGCGGGTTCCGGCGCGCGGGATGGATGAAACCGTACTTGCCGTGCTGCGCGAAGAGGCCGAACGCGAAGCCGCCGCCCGTCGTGCCGAAGCCGCGCCGATCGAGACGCAGACCGAAATGGGATTGAGCCCAGCGGCAGCACCCGCGCCAATCCCCGAGCCCGTCGCCGCCTCTGCGCGCAAGGTGGCCAAGCTGAAAGGCACGGAACCCGACGCGGCTATCCTTGCGCCGCGCCCGCAGACCCGGCGCGAGATGCTGCCCGAGATCGAAGAGATCAACTCGACCCTGCGCGCCACATCGGAAAAGCGGACGGGCGAGCCTGCCGCCATTACCGAAACATTACCCAACCTGCGCCCCGACGGGTCCGGTTTCCGCACCGGATTCGTGCTGATGATGCTGGTCGCGATCATCGGGGTCGCGGTCTACGTTATGGCCCCGCGCATCAGCCAACAGATACCCGGTGCCGCACTGACGATGACCCGCTATGTGGACACGGTGGATTCGGGCCGGATGTGGCTTGACAGTGTACTGCAAAGGGCGATTTCGGCGTTGCGCGGGCTGACTTCGGATCAATCTGCCTAGCCGCCGCCTCAAGGCCCCTGACAGCGACGCCCCGGACCTGGGGTCCGGGGCGCGCATCCCCCCGACGATGCTGCGCGGGGCCTCCCCTCCCCATTGCGCAGCGCAGGTATCTCTTTGCAGTCCGCCTTTATTCCGGCTGGTCTGGACGTCAAGTTGACGGTTCTTGGATCAATTTGTCAACTGACCTTGCACCATCCGGCGAAGTACGTCCTGTAGTGTCATCACAGGCGGCCACCGGAACCATTCCGGCGAAACGCGCCGCTCTCACCGACCTTGACGGCCCGCCTGTCCTGCGCCAAACCCGCGACATGCCGCTTTTTTGCAACGCCGATGGCGTTTACCAGCCCAAAGCCAACCTCTGGGGATGATGATGACCCGTACCGTCTATGTGAACGGCCAATATCTGCCCGAAGATCAGGCGACCGTTTCGATCTTTGATCGAGGGTTCCTGATGGCCGATGGGGTGTACGAGGTGACGTCGGTTCTGGACGGCAAGCTGATCGACTTTGGCGGCCATTGCGCCCGTCTGGCGCGCAGCCTGGCGGAACTGGAAATGGCAGCGCCCTGTTCGGATCAGGAATTGCTGGCGATCCACCGCGAACTGGTGCGTGTCAACGATATGACCGATGGAATGGTTTACCTGCAGGTCACCCGCGGCAATCCCGGCGACCGCGATTTTGCCTATCCAAGCGCCGACATCAAACCGACGCTGGTGATGTTCACTCAGTCGAAGCCAGGTCTGGCCGATGCGCCTGCCGCCAAGGTCGGGTGGAAGGTGATCTCGGTTCCCGATGCCCGATGGGGACGGCGCGACATCAAGACGGTGCAATTGTTGTACCCGTCGATGGCCAAGATGATGGCAAAGGCCGCCCATGTCGACGACAGTTGGTTCGTCGAGGACGGCGCCGTGACCGAAGGCACGTCGAACAACGCCTACATCGTCAAGGGCAACCGCATCATCACCCGGCATCTGTCGAGCGACATTCTGCACGGCATCACCCGCGCAGCCGTCCTGCGCTTTGCCGCAGAAGCGCAGATGGAAGTCGAGGAGCGCGCTTTCACCATCGCCGAAGCTCAGGACGCGGACGAGGCGTTCATCACTTCGGCCTCGGCCTTTGTGATGCCGGTGGTGCAGATTGACGGGGCGGACATCGGCAACGGCGCACCCGGCGCGGTAACGACGCGTCTGCGCGAGATTTACATTGACGAGATGCGCCGCGCGGCAATCTGACGGGTCAGATGATCGGTTCCTGATCCGCCATGGCTTCGTCAGCCGCAGCGGGGCTTTCGTCGTCATTGGTCGCGGCGTCGAGCCCGAAGCCGCCGAACAGCATCAGCGGCAAGGCCAGCAACATCATCACGATTTCCATCGCATCCTCCGGTAGCAGCCCCCGCCTTCGGATACCGGAAATCTCACAACAAAGTCAAATTCTTGCCATATTCTGGTCGGGACTGTCGTACCGCATGCCACAGTGACCTGACCCGAGCCCGATTGTATTGGACCTAGCCCTTGTTCGGCGATGCGTCGCCCACATTCCGCGCGAATGCGTCGACGAATGCGGCCTGTTTGGCGGGGTCGGCGGCGGTCTGGTTCTGTGTCACCCAATCGCCATAGGGCATCCCATAGACGATTTCGCGCGCCTGATCCTTGGTCATGGCCATGCCCTGCGCGACGGCTGCTTCCTGATACCAGCGGCTCAGGCAATTGCGGCAGAACCCGGCCATGTTCATCAGGTCGATGTTCTGCACATCGGGTCGCGCCACCAACAGGTGCTGCATCAACGCGCGAAAAGCGGCGGCCTCAAGGGCCTCGGTCGTGGCGGGGTCGATCTGGGTCATGGCATCCTCTGGCGTCGTCGTCCGGCTTGGCGATCATGCCGCCAAACACCCCGCCTGTCACGCGGCGATCATGTCGTCAGATGTTTGCGTCGACTGTTGCCGATGTGGCATCAGTCACCGGGTCACACGCCGGGATCGTTCATGATTCCACCATTGCAAGTGCCGTCTGCAACACAACCGCCAGCAACCGTGCCCATTCGTCCTGCCCCGCCGCATCGCGGATCAGGTCATTTCGAATCTCTATCAGCGTATTCGGTCGCCCCGGCTGCAATGCATGGCGGTCAATCGCATCGCCCGGCAGATGCCCCGCATAGGGCTCGTTATCCCCGACGCACAGCCCCGGCACGGCCTGCAGCGCGGAAATCAGTGGCATCGACAGGCGATCATCCAGGTGCGAATACAACACCCCGACCTGCCATGGCCGGGGCGGGCGACCCTTGAGGCAAGGGGTAAAGGAATGCACGGCCACGATAACCGTATCAGGCTGCCGCGCGGCCAACCCGGCATAGGCGTCGTGATAGGGGTAATAGAGCCGCGAAAGCCGGTCACCGACTTCGGCAGGCCCTGCATGGCGGTTGGCGGGGATGATCGTGCCGTCATAAAGCTTCATTACCAGCGTCGGGTCATCCTCGCCCCGGTTGGCGTCGATCACCAGACGACTGAAAGTCGAACAGATTACCGGGCTGTCCAGCATCGCCCCCAAGGCAACCGCCAGCCCCGCCGCCCCCACGTCGAACGCGATGTGACGTGACATGTCCACCGCACCGATGCCCAGATCGCCGCCCGCCACCCAGTCGGGCACCCGGTTGCTGGCATGATCACAGGTGATCAACCAACGACCCGGCCGATCCTGTCCGATGATTTCGTAGGCGTCCAAGCAGTCCTCCCGTCGCACAATTGTTCCAAACACCATTTAACCCCAGCCTTGCGGAAACCGCCAGTTGCTCCGCTTGGCGCTTTGGGCCATAAACCGCTTGGCCGTAATGACGATATAAACGCGACGAAAAGGAACAGGGCATGAGACGCCTTCGGAACGTAAAGATCGTGGCCACGTTGGGCCCGGCTTCCAGCAACTACGAGATGATCCGCGCCCTTTTCGAGGCCGGAGCGGACGTGTTCCGCCTGAACATGAGCCACGGCAGCCACGATGACATTCGCGCGCGCCACGTCATCATCCGCAAGGTCGAGGCCGACCTTGGCCGCCCGATCTGCATTCTGGCCGACCTTCAGGGGCCAAAGCTGCGCGTCGGCACCTTTGCCAACCCGGCGGGCGAGGAATTGATCGAAGGGGCTGCGTTCCGCATGGACCTTTCGACAGTCCCCGGCGACGTGACCCGCGTGAACCTGCCCCACCCCGAGATTTTTGCAGCACTTGAGGCTGGCACCTCATTGCTGGTCAATGATGGAAAGATCCGTCTGCAGGTCGAAAGCTGCGGCAAGGATTTTGCCGATTGCACCGTGACCGTGGGCGGCACGATTTCCAACCGCAAGGGCGTGAATGTGCCGGACGTGGTGCTGCCGGTTGCGGCGCTGTCGGAAAAGGACCGGAACGATCTGGAGTTTGTCTGCGATCTGGGCGTCGATTGGCTGGCCCTGTCGTTCGTGCAGCGCCCCGAGGATGTGATCGAGGCGCGGGTTCTGGCGCGCGGTCGTGCGGCGATCATGTCGAAGATCGAAAAGCCGGCGGCGGTGAAGGCCTATGATGCCATTCTGCAAGTGTCCGACGGCATCATGGTCGCGCGCGGCGATCTGGGCGTCGAACTGCCCGTCACTTCGGTGCCGCCGATCCAGAAGCGTCTGGTGCGTGGCGCGCGGGCGGCGGCAAAGCCGGTGATCGTGGCGACCCAAATGCTGGAATCGATGATCGAGGCCCCGGTTCCGACCCGCGCCGAGGTATCGGACGTGGCGACCGCGATTTATGAAGGCGCGGATGCGGTCATGCTGTCGGCAGAATCCGCCGCCGGGAAATACCCCATCGAAGCCGTCACCACGATGAACAACGTGGCCCTGTCGGTCGAAAAAGACCCGACCTACCGTCAGGTGATCGAAGCCAGCCGCGTCGTGCGGCGCGAAACCATTGCCGACGGCATCGTGGCTGCTGCGCGCGAGATTGCCGAGGCGACCAACATCAAGGCCATCGCCTGTTTCAGCCAGACCGGCACGACTGCCGCCCTTGTGGCCCGCGAACGGCCCCGCGTGCCGATCCTGGCGCTGACCCCGCTGATGTCGACCGCGCGGCGCATGTCGCTGACTTGGGGGTTGCACTGCGCCATCACCGAACCGCAGGACCGCTTCAAGGGCGCGGTGCTGGCGGCGGTGAAAGCGGCCCGCGACGATGGGTTTGCCGCCGTGGAAGACATGATCGTGGTGACGGCGGGTGTGCCGTTCAACGTCAAGGGCACGACAAACATCCTGCGCGTGGCACCGTGTGACGAGCGGTTGATCCACCGGGTCGATCCGTACGATTGATTTGAGGGCATGATCCGGATTAGCCTTCAATGTGTCATAGGGGGATCCGATGGATACTGACCTTTTCCTTGTCATTGGCCTGGTTCTGGTGGGCCTTTCCATTCCGTCGCTGCTGGCGGCGTTCTCTGAAAGTCGCCCGCCGCGCACCGGGTCGATCATGATTCTGATCGGCGGCGTGTTGATCATCGTGGCATTGACCCAACACAGCCCCGGTTACAGCTTTGCCGAACTGCCCGATGTGTTTTACCGCGTCATCGGGCGCTATATAAACTGACCTTTTCCCCTTGCACAGGCCGTCGCGCGCCCGTATAGCCCGCGGCTTGAATACCCCGCGTGGCTGGCCGAAGTGGCATGCCAAGCCGCGCCTGAAACGACGGAGATCGAAATGCCCAAGATGAAGACCAAGTCGGCGGCCAAGAAGCGCTTCAGCTTCACAGCCACCGGTCGGGTGAAAGCCGGCGTTGCCGGAAAACGCCACGGCATGATCAAACGCTCGACGAAATTCATTCGCGACGCTTCGGGGACCATGCTCCTGAACCCGTCCGATGCCAAGATCGTCAAGAAATACATGCCCTACGACCGGTAAGAGGAAACACACATGTCCCGCGTCAAATCAGGCGTCGTCACGCACGCCCGCCACCGCAAGGTGATCAAGAAGGCGGCTGGCTACTATGCCGCCCGCTCGACCAACTTCAAGACGGCCACCCAGGCTGTCGACAAGGCCCAACAGTACGCCACCCGCGACCGCAAGACCCGCAAGCGCAACTTTCGCGCGCTGTGGATTCAGCGGATCAACGCGGCGGTGCGCCTGTTCGACCCGGCCTTCACCTACTCTCGCTTGATCGACGGACTGTCCAAGGCCGGGATCGAAGTGGACCGCAAGGTTCTGGCCGATCTGGCCGTGCACGAACCCGAAGCGTTCAACGCGATCGCCGAACAGGCCCGCGCTGCGGCGCAGGCAGCGGTCCCTGCGGCCGCCTGATCAGGGCCCGGCCATCCATCACCCCCGCGCCACACGGCTGCGGGGGTTTTTCTTTGCGATCCGATGACCATGGCCCTGTTCCCGTGCGGACACGCCGGATGCGAGCCCGACTGGCTCCATTCTCGCCCTACGGCGTGCAGGCCGACGATGCCGGGCTGTCCCCCGATGCCGACCTACCCCATGACCCCGCGCTAACCGACTGGGCCGACGTGTTTTTCACTACGTGGCGGCGACAGCAAAAACGCCTGCAGACGCTGTTCGCCCAAGCCCTTCGCGGCAAGCGCATGATCACTCTGAATATCCCGGACCGTTTCGCGGCAGACCACACTGCCCTTGCAGCCCTTCCGATCCC